>JAFGQR010000128.1 GCA_016935555.1 Verrucomicrobiota bacterium | reverse complement strand
TGGAGCACGACCTGCTCGCTTGAAGCGCAAAGCGCGGAAGCCGACCTTGTTTTCTTCTCCTGCCCCCCGAGAAACCCGGGGCATGTGGTTTTGAGCTTCGAATTTGGAATTTGTTTCGGATTTCGGATTTCGGATTTCCGATTTGAGGGTATCGCGGCAATGCTCCACGAACGATCACGATCATCTTCGCCGCAAATGGCGTGAGACGGAACAGCAGGGTCGGGGTGCGAAAAGGATTTGACCTGGGGTGGGGCTGCGGCTAGGGTCGGGGCGTGATGATGCATGGAAACATTCGACTGCTGCTGGAAAACGAGCTGCGACTGCGCAGCCCGGCAGTCGGGTGTTAGGGTGAACGACCACTGTGCACGCCCCACTGCCAAACCCGGCGGTGGGGTTTTGTTTTTGGGAACCGGACGCTCCACCGCCACAACCGGAGAACACATATGAAACAAGACCGCGTTTACTTTTTTGACACCACACTTCGCGACGGCGAGCAATGCCCCGGCGCGGCGATGAACCTGCGGGAGAAGCTGCAGGTGGCCAGGCAGCTGGCCCGGCTTGGGGTCGACATCATTGAGGCGGGCTTCCCGATCACGAGCGAGGGCGATTTTGCGGCGGTGCAGCAGATTGCCCGGGAGGTGAAGGGGCCGGTGATTTGCGGTTTGGCCCGGTGTGTGCCCAAGGACATTGAGGCGGCGGCCGAGGCCGTGAAGCCGGCGGGCAAGCGGGCGCGGATCCACGTGTTTCTGGGCACATCGAAGATTCACCGCGAATTCAAGCTCGGCAAGGCGCAGGCGGAGATCTTGCGGCTGGCGGTGGAGGGCGTTCGCCGCGCCAAGGCCCACGTCGAAAACGTCGAGTTCAGCCCCGAAGACGCCTCGCGGACGGAGCTGGATTTTCTCGTGAACATTGTGCAGGCGGCGATCGAGGCGGGGGCGACCACCATCAACATGCCGGACACGGTGGGTTACGCGACACCTGCGGAGTATGGGGAGATGTTCGCGCATGTGATCCAGCACGCGCGTGGGGCCGGCCGGGTGGTGTTCAGCGCGCATTGCCACGACGACCTGGGCCTGGCGGTGGCCAACTCCCTCGCCGCCGTCCGCCACGGGGCGCGCCAGGTGGAGTGCACCGTCAACGGGATCGGCGAGCGCGCCGGCAACGCCGCGCTCGAGGAGATTGCGATGGGCTTGAAGACCCGGGGTGATTTTTACGGCAACCTGCGGATCGGCATCCGCCCCGGGGAAATCGTTCGGACGTCCCGTCTGGTGTCGCGCATGACGAGTTTCCTGGTCCAGCGCAACAAGGCCATTGTCGGCGAGAACGCCTTCTCCCACAGCGCCGGCATCCACCAGGACGGCATCCTCAAGAAGCGCGAGACCTACGAGATCATGAATCCGGAGGATGTCGGCTGGGGCAAGACGGAGTTGCCCCTCACGAAGCACAGCGGCCGGCACGCCGTGGCCGTGCGCCTGAAACACCTCGGCCTCAACATGAGCGACGGCGACGTCAACACCATCTTCACCCGCGTCAAGCAGATCGGCGACAAGAAGAAATTCGTCTACGACGACGATTTGGTGGCCCTGGCCGAGGGGCATATCACCGAAGTGCCCGAAACCTGGTCGCTCGAATACCTGAGTGTCAGCAGCGGCAACCACACCGTGCCGACCGCCACCGTGCGCCTCAAGCGCTTCACGGGCCCCAAAACCCCGCCCGAAACCCACCAGGATGCCGGCATCGGCGACGGCCCAGTCGACGCCGCGCTCAAAGCCATCGACCGTATCACGAAAATCCGCGGCCGCCTCAAGGACTACGCGCTGCGCGCGGTGTCCCAGGGCAAGGACGCCCTTGGCGAGGTGACCATCCAGGCCGATTTCGGCAACGGCCACCAGCTGGCCGGCAAAGGCGCCAGCACCGACGTCATCGAAGCCAGCGCCCGCGCCTATCTCAACGCGGTCAACCGTTACCTCAACGAGCGCGAGCCCAACCCCAGGAAAACGGGCCCGCGCTGACGAGCCCGACCAGCAGGGTTGGGGACTGTGGCCAGTGCATCCGCCGGTTGCCGGTCGCGCCCCGGGGCGGAGCGCGCTGCGAACGACGACGACGCGTTTGAATCTCGCAGCCAGCGGCCCCCCTGGGTCGCCCGCATCCGGCGGCTGCAACATGACCGTCAACCTGAGCCGCCCGCCTCCATGCGCCCTCGCGCAGCAATGCCACGCCCTTCGGGTGCTTGTTCCGCGGGCCGCATCCGCCATGCCGAACGCCACCCACGGCTACCGCCGTTCGTCGCTGCCGCGACTGGGGTGGAGCCGTGGGACCGGGCGCGGGTTCGGGACGCCGGGGGCGGGAGGCGGCAGGGGGCGGGGACGGACCAGTTGCCACCATTGGTCACGGGTCAGCCGGCTCCAGTTCCCGACGCTTTCGATCTGCTGCCGGCCCAGTTCGAGCAGCAGGTTGGTGTCGTAGGTGAAGCGGAGCGAGTTCAGGTAGCGCGCGCCATGACCGAGAATACACCGGGCGGTGTCGGCAAGGGCCAGGGGGGATTCGAGGCTGCGCAGGGACACCACCAGGTCGAACTCGGTGAAGTGCTCGACGCGCACCACGGCCTCGGCGCCCGGCGCAGCGCAGGCCAGCGCGACCCGGCGCAGCATTTCCGAGAGCGTCAGGTCCGGGTCCTTGAGAATGCGCGCCACGGGGCCGCCGAGGACGATGTCGATCTCGCGCGCCTGCACGGCGCGGCGTTCGGCAACCTCGCGCCCCAGCTGCTCTTCGAGCCGGGACCGCGCGTCGGGCCATTCGCGGTGCCGGGCGCGTTCGGTGTCGTCCCACTCCAGCCGCAACCGTTCCGAGGCGGCGGCAGCGTCGCCATGGAGCCTGGCAAATTCGCGTTGGAACCCCACGTGAAGCGCGGCAAGGCCGCCCAATCCGGCGAGGGCGGTGAGCAGGCTCATCCAGGCGAGGGAAGGAGGACGCATGGCGGGTTAGAATCTGAGCGGCCCGGCGGGATCCCGCGGGGGCGTTTCGGCGGGGGCGACCGGGGTGAGGGTCAGGTGGGCAAAGCCATCCAGCTCGACGGTCATGAGCTGTTCCACCTTGTGCAACGGCAGCAGACGCCAGCTGGGGATGCGGACCGCGACGTCCTCGGAGAGGCTGCAGCGGTAGAGCACCTGCCAGTCGATCACCGGGGCGGGCGGCGGGACGCCGGGGAGCGCGCGCGCGGGCCGGTGCTGCGTGGCGTGGTTGCATGAAATCTGCAGCTTCTTGATGCCCCGCCAGCCGCAAGTGTCGAACAGCTCGCGCATCACGTGCGCGCACATGAGAACCGTCTCGCGCTTCAAAGCCGCCACGCTCGTGTGCCGGGTCCGGGCACCCCGTTCGAGCGGGGAGAGGGCGGACATTTTGAAGGCCAGCTCGACCACGAACTTGCCCTGCACAGGCACGAGGTTGTTGGTGGACCCGGGCGGCGCCACCCGTTCGATCACCCGGAGAAGCGCGTCGCGCGCGGCAAGAGCCGGATCGCGGCCGACGCGTTCGACTTCGACCAGCATCCGCTCCAAGGGGGTCACCGCCAGCGCCGGATCATGGCGCACGCGGCGGTCCCACTCGGCCTCGTGACGAGCCCGCGCGGCGTTGCCGGAGAGGATCCCGGCATGGGTCCAGCGGCTGCGGGCCGCAGCGGCCTCCTCGGACAGGTGTTGTTCGGCCTCCTGGCGGAGTTGTGTCATGCGAGCGTCGTGCGCTTGCCGGGCGGCCTCGAGGCGGTTCTCACGCGCCGCGCGCGCATCCTGGAGCGCCTGGCGCGCATGCTGCCGCGCCTGGTGGATTCGGGCGAGGCCATGCCAGGCATAGCCGCACCAGCCGAGGGCGACAACGGCCGCCATGAGCCCCCAAGTCGCGAGCCAATGCGTCTGCGCCCAGAGCCGAAGCCGGCCGCGCGCGGTGAACGGGTTGGACAGCAGTTCGTTGCACTGTTCGCAGCGATACCCGCCCCCGGGCGCCGGCGGGCTCAGAAGATTTGGAAACCCGCACACACGGCAGAGAACACACCGGGGCTGGGCGCTGTTCGTTCGGGCGGTCTCGGGAGTTGGGGGGGGCATGGAGCACCGCTCCAGCACGGAAACGGCATCACAGCGGCTTGCCGGACAATCCTTTGAGGTAGGCCAGGATCAGTTCCGGCAGGTCCTCGCTGTAACCGCCTTCCAGCAGGTGGAAGGCCGGAACGCCCAGGCCGCAAATCTGCCCGCCCAGCCAGTGGAAATCCTCCAGTTCGAGCGTCTCCTGCGCGATGGGATCGTACAGGTAGGCGTCGAATCCCGCGGAGACGCCGACGAGTTCGGGTTTGGATCGTTTGAGGGCGTCGAGGGCCTGCTGAAGCACCTTGCGATAAGCCTCGCGCGGGGTGCGCGGGCGGACGGGAAAATTGAAGGCATTGTTGCCTTCGTTGCGAGTGCCGGTGCCGGGGTAGCACGGGTGTTGGTGGATGGAGTAGTAGGCAACCCCCGGCTTGTTGAGAAGGATGGCTTCGGACCCGTTGCCGTGGTGGACGTCGAAATCATACACCGCAACCCTTTGGACGCCGGTGCGCAGAGCCTCGAGCACGCTGATGGCCATGTTGTTCAGGTAACAAAATCCCATCGCCCGGTCGCGCTTGGCATGATGCCCGGGCGGACGCATCAGGCTGAACGCGATGTTGCCCTCGCGCGCAGCCCGAAGCGCCTGCAAGCTGGCGCCCACGGAACGCACCGCGTGCTCGCCAATGCCGGCGTGCGCCGGCGTGTCCGCATCGAAATCCCGCGCGGCGAGCCGGACGGCGTCGAGGTGCGAACGCGCATGGGCCTGCAGGATGAGGTCGTCGGGGGCGGGCAAGGGATCGCCCCAGGTGAGGGCGACATCGGTTTGAGCGCGCAGGCGTTTGACGCTCTCGCTGATGCGCGCGGGCCGTTCCGGGTGGCCGGGCGCGGAGTAGCCCGTGCAACGCTCATCGGTGACAATGATCATGCCGCACTATGACTCATCCCCGGGCGGACGCCACAAGAGAAAAAAACCGTCGGCCCCCAGGGCCGCGCGCTCATACCGCTCGCGGCGCGGGCGGGTGGCGGGCGGGCCGTCTGCACAGAGCCGCGCGCGCGCCGTCGCGCGGCTCGTTCCAGCCCGCGCTCAGGGAGTGGCGCGGCTGCGCCGCGGGCACGGGGCGAATTTCATTGCGTTCGGACCCCGCCTGAGGTATGCCACGCGTGCTCATGAATGTCTCAGCGATCACCCGGACGGAGAGCTGGACATGGCGAGCCTTCGTGGCCGCGATTGCGGCCGTCGTGTGCCGGGCGATCGCCGATTGGCCCGGCGGATGTATGCGACCGGAGCCACCCCCCGAGGTTTTATGCAACGCGCGTTTCCCGGTGGCCTGCGCCTGCTCGAACTCCATCCCCACCCGGTTGAGCGAGCATCTGGCCAAGGATTGCCTCACCACCTTTCGATCGATTTCCATGCGGAGATGCAAGCCATCCGGCGGGCGGCGCAAGCGTCGCACGGCCAGCCGGTCCGATTGACGGTTGTCCCGCTCGCCTCCCCCACCCTCGAGCGGCTGCGCGACGCGTTGAGCTTCGCACGCGGCGGCACCGTGTTCCCCATCGTTCACCTGGGCACGGCCGCCACCGTGTCCGGCGACCGGTTCCTGCTCGAAGATGACGCCGGCGGGGCCGTGTGGGTGGGAGTCGGGGACCTGGCGGCGGCGTTCCGCGGTTCCGGCGTGCGCCTGGTGGTGTTGACCGCGTGCCGCGGCGACCGCCTGGCGCGAGCCCTGGTGCGCCACGGTGTCCGCACCGTGATCGCCTTTCGCGGCGAGGTCTCGGACCCCGAGGCCGCCTGTGTGGCGGGCGCGCTTTACGCCTCGCTGGCGGCGGGCGACACGGTAAAAACTGCTCTGAATAAAGTTCGTGCAGAATTAATCAGAGCTTATAATGCGGGAAGGCTGCCGCCCCCGGACGGCAGCCCCGGCCCGCCCGGGGCCGGCGAGGGCGCCCGGCGCGCCGCCACCCTCATCGCCCGGGGCCGGCTCGACGCCTCCCTGAGGCGGGTGCGCCCGTCGTCGCGGCGCCTGCCGAGGCGGTTGAGGGGGCCGGGCCGAACCAGCCAGTGGCCGCAGGCGGGGCGCGTGTATGTGTCGCGGGACCAGGAGGAGATCGTGCTGACGCGCTGGCTCCGGGAGCGACGCTTCAGCGCGGTGGCGCTGTGCGGCGTGGGAGGGATTGGCAAGTCGACCCTGGCGCGAACGATCGCGGACCGCTGCGCGGCAAACTTCGACCGGGTGCTGTATTTCAGCGCGCGCGACCGTTTCGACGCCCAGACGGACATTTTGGACCACTTGTGGCGCGCCGTGAGCGGCGAGCTGCGGCACCCGCTGCCGTCGGGCGACGCAACGCCGGAATACAAGCGCAACCGCCTGGCCATGGTGTTGAACTCCCGCGCGTACCTTCTGCTGCTCGACAACCTGGAGGCGCTCACGCCGGACCAGACCGCCGAACTGTCCGAACTGCTGCAGCGGATCCGGCGCGATTCCGGCACCATGGCGCTGCTGACGCTGCGCCCCGAGCATTTCCCGCCGCTGCTCCACGCCCTGAAGTCCGACATCCAGGTCCTGCGCCTCGGCGGGCTCAAGCCGGCGAGCGCATTGCCGTGGCGCGCCAGCTGTCGGATTTCCTGCTGATGCGCGGGCTGTGGTGCGAGGCGCGGCGGCTGTACCATCGCGCCGTCGACGCGGCGCGGGCACCCGCGCTGCGAGCGCATCTTCCGGGGCTGTTGTATGCCCTGGGGCACGTGGCGCGTTTGCTGGGCGACCATGCGGAGGCGCGCGCCTTTTTTGATGACGCCCTGGCGGCCGCGCCGAGGCCGGCGCGTGCCGAGCTGGTGGCGGCCGTGCAGCGGGAGTTGGGAACGATGAATTGGATTGAGGGGAGGTGTCACGCCGCGCTGAAGGCCTTGAAGGCTGCGCTGGCCTGGCACACGGCGCGCAAGGATCCGGCCGAGCAGGCGGGCACGTTGCATTTGATTGCGGTGGTGCATCGCGGGATGGGGCACCTGGTGCAGGCGGGCCGGCATTTCAAGCGGGCGCTGGCGCTGGCGGAGGAGAGCGGCGATGTGCTGGACCAGGCGCGAATTCTTCATGATCTCGGCTTGATGCACGGCCTCCAACACGATTTCGCCCGGGCGCGGCAGTGTTTCGAGCAGAGCCTGTCGATCCGCAGGCAGCTCCAGGATCGCCAGGGCATCGCGTTCACCAGCCTGGAGATCGGCTCCATCAGCCGCAAGGAACACCGTTTCGAGGACGCCCGGCGGTGGATCGAGGACAGCCTCTGCCTTGCCCAATACCTGGGCGACAAGTTCTGCCGGGGCCGCGCCCTCTCCGAACTCGGCAAGGTGCTGGTCGACCTGCACCAGGTCGTCGAGGCGCGCGACCGCTTCCACCAGGCGCTCCAGGTGCAGGAGACCATCAACGATGTCCGGGGCCAATGCATCACCCTCTTCAAGCTCGCCGAGCTGGAATGCGAGCTTGGAAATGTGGACGAGGCCATGCGGCGGCACCGCCAGAGCCTCGAACTGGCCCACCAGGCCCACATGCCTTACTGGTCCGGCCTCAATTACATCGGCCTCGGCAAGTGCGCCCGCAAGCAGGGCCTGCCCCAAAAGGCCGCCATCTACTTCGAATCGGTGGTCTGGCTGGCCCGGGCGCGCCACCGCAAGGACCTCTTAAAGCGTGTCCTCCCCGAACTGCCGCCCCCGCCGGGCGGCGGCGGCGGCGCCAGCCACCGGCCTCGGCCTCCGGCGGCACCCTAGGATTCCAGGCGTTTCCCATGCGATGCGGACACGTCACGCGCAGCCAGCAAGGGGAGGGAGGGGGAGGCGGTGGGCCCCGGCTCCGCGGCGGCTTGAAGCGAATATTTCCAATTGCCTTCCGTGGTTCTTCGTATTAATCCCGTCACGGTAAACCTATGAAAACACTCTCCACAAAACGTCAGTCCGCAGAACGGTCCACCTGCCGCCGCACCTTCCTGCGCCGCCTCACCCACGGCGCCGTGCCCGGCACGCACGCGCGCCCGCCTTTCCGCCGAGGGGCGCCTTTCGATGCCTTGTTGCGCGCCAGCCCCAGGGATGCCTGGCGGGCACGCGCGCCCCGAGTTGAACCGCAGCCCGCGGCGCGTCCGCGGCACCGGCCGGATTTCGACGTGGTGTTGCAGGTGGGCCGGCGCGGGTTGCGGTGCGCGCACACGTCGCTCGGCGTGGCGTCCCGGCCCCGCCTGCGGGGCGGGGCTGGGGACGGGCGGTTTTTTGGCGCCGACTGGGAAGACCAGGGGTTCCTGGGCCAAACGCACCTGAAACTCTGGGCGCGCTTCGAAGCCGGCGGCAGCATCCGCCTCAAGGGACGGTCCTCGCATCCACAGCGCCGGACGGTGGTGCGGTTTCACACCCGCGACGACCGCCTGTTGGGCGTGGAGGAGGTGGTGGTGGGCCGGAGCGTCGACCGGGTTTGGGTGTCCGTGTGCGACGCCGACGGCCCGGACATGAACCGACTGCGGTGCCTGGTGAGCATCGAGTGGGTTCTGCCCCGGCCGTCCGAAGCGTCGTCTGTCGCGCCCCCCGTTCTGCCGTCCCTGGCGAAGCTCGCCCACGAGGCCTGGGACAAGTTCCGGAGCGGCAAAACCAACTGGATCGAGCGCGCAGGGCTCGTCTGCGCCCCGGGCAGCCCGATCGAAACCCTGGCGGACCAGGTCTCAGACTATGTCGACTCGGATTGCCCAATGCTGATTTTGGGGGCGACGGGGTCGGGCAAGAGCAGGCTGGCGGAGTGGGTGCATAGGAAAAGCCGGCGCTGCGGAAAAGCCTTCTTCCGGTACAACGCCGGCGATCTCACGACCGGCCAGAACCTGACCACGCTCGTGAAGCTGCTCGGCTTCGGCCGGAACTGCGGATTCATCAACATCCCGGCAAGCGGACAAGACGGCGTGCTGAAACTGGCCGATGGCGGCACGGTGTTCTTCGACGAGCTTGAAGCGCTCTGCAAGGAGGCGCAAACGGCCCTGCTGCTCGTGCTGGACGGGATGCCGTTCTACCCGGCGGCGGGCGAAGCCGAGGAAATCCGCAGCGACGTGCGGTTCATTTTCGCCATGAACCGGGACTTGGACGAGACGATTGAGCAGCGGGTGTTCCGGGACGACTTCGTGCAGCGCGTCAAAATGCTGCAGGTGCACCTTCCGCCCCTGCGCGAGCGCCGGGCCGACATTGCGGCGCTGATCGCCTACTTCACGCGCACGGCCCGGCCCGAGTTTGCCATCGAGGAGGACTTGTTCAAGGCGATGATGGTGCATTCGTGGTCCGCCAACGTGCGCGAACTGATGCGGTTCGTCGAGGCGCTCCTCAGCTGCAAGAGTCTCACCCGCGTCGGGCTTGCCCAGTTGGAGAAGACGATCATCAACCCGGCCCTGGTCCGCGATCTGAAGGCCGCCTACGCGCAATACCAAGCCGCCCACAAAGCCTGTTCCCTCGCCTGGCGCGAGAAAAAGATCGTCGCCGGCTTCGCGCGCGAAGCCGCCGACGCCTTCCTCCAGGCTTTCGGCCCTGAACGTTGCAACTCGGCCTGGGACTGGCGCGGCCTCGTGGGCCAGCGCGTCGCCCGGTGCCGCGACTTTCTAATGCGCAAGACCGACCTCGCCGAGGCCCAATGGTCCGTGGCGGACAACCTCTACGACCTGCTGATCGACGCGTATGGGAAACCCCGGGCGGAGGCGGACAAGCTCGTGCGGCGGATCCTGGCCCAGGTGCGCCTGCGGCTGAAGCGCAAGGACGTCGCGATGAGCAGCAAGCGCGAACAAAACCGTTACGAGACGTTCCGCGCCTTGATGGGCCTCGAGCATCACAACGCGGCCTACACGGGCAAAACGGCCCGCCCGCCGCCCGGGTAAAAACCCAAGCCACCCCCACCCCGCGCTCGCACGTCGCACCGTTCGCCCCCCGCGTGCCCACCGGTGGGCGCACGATTTCCTTTGCGCCGGCCGGAGCGGCGGACTACGTTCGGGCGGCCTGTCCGATGGTGTAATGGTAGCACACGGGCCTTTGGAGCCTTTAGTCGTGGTTCGAATCCACGTCGGACAGCCAAGCCAAAAACCTCAAAAAAACCCAATGTTTACAGGGTGTTTAGCGTTTTCCAGTCTCACGTTGCCAATGGCGGGCTTTTCTGTCCAATGGCGGCGAATACCCTAAAAATTGGCAACTGTTGGCAACTGCCGGGGGTGGTTTTGAGGTTTGAGCCTTTGCGCTGATGGCCCCAGTTGCCACAGTTGCCAGGATGTTTTTTGGAGAATGGCGGTTCCCTACCCACCCCTTCCGCCTACAGCGCGTCGGAGGCGCCGGAGAGTGTCCGGCCATAGCGACCCTGCCATTGCGACGCCTCCCAGGCCAAAGGGGGAGGGCGCAAAGGGCATTGTGGCGGGCGTCCAGGGCGAAGATCAGGTGGCGGTGCGGCCAGGTGAACGGCGTGGTGCCCTACGTCGTCGATGGTCGCTGCGCTTGGCTGGCGCCGGGCAGAACCGGGCGAGCAATTCCCGTATGCGCTCCGGGGTCGATCACCGGATCACTGGGGTCGGACCTAAATAAGCTCCTTTGAATCAGCAACTTGGGGATTTCGTTATCGTTAAAGATCATCACTACAGCCTGTTTTTGGGCCCAAAAACGCCCCGTAACGAAGCCCCAACTCCTTCAAAGCCCAAGTATCACCGGCGCCTTGGATTTCAAGTTCCTGCCGTCCGCGCACACAACTCGCCATCTGACGCACGAATTCTTTTGATCCAACCGCGATTGCCTCGGTCCATTTGGAATCCCGTTTCATTTCGTCCTTGGCAATGCGCTCCTGAATCATGGCCTCATAGTGCCTCCTGACTTCATCCAGAGTGGTTCCGCCCAGCATGGCCAGAATCCGCTCAATATCCACAATCCGATACCGCTGGCGCAGGCCCATCAATTCATGATAGCCGCACCATGGCCATTGGCGCGGATGGGGCACCGCGCGGCAACGCACCATGTTCAACGCGATATACACCATGCAGGCCTCCAAGTGTCCGCCCGGCTCAATCATCGTAGAATGGAAGCGGTCCTCCCAATACGCGCCGCTGCGGTGGTTTCGCCGGTTGTAAATCTGCGCAAACTCGCCGTCCACCCTTTGGATAAAGCGGCTGATCTGCTCCGTGTTCTCGGCACACGCCAGCAGATGGACATGGTTGCTGGTGACCGAATAGTCCAGCAACGAAAGGTCGAATTCGCCGACTCCTTGCCAGAGCTTCCTGCGGTACGCATCTCGATCCCGGGCGAACTTCAGCAAGAACTGACGGTCGTGACAACGGTGAGTGAGGTGGTACACTTGACCGGGAACGAAATACCGATTGGCCCTTGGCATGGCTGGAACATTAACCGGCCAACGTGAGGATGTCCAGGATGCAAACACGCAAGATCGAGAATTCGAGAATTTGAGGCTCAAAATCGAATCTAAGCCGGATCGTTAACGTTGACGTTTTTCCTTTATCCCTGTCGCACAAGTACTTGCTCAGGTCCGACCCCGCTCATCCCCGCTCATGCAGGTCCGGCCCCGCTCAACCCGCTCAACCCGGCAACTCGGTCCGGCCCATGAGGTAGCGGTCGCATTCGCGGGCGGCGCCGCGGCCTTCGTTGAAGGCCCAGACCACGAGGCTCTGGCCGCGGCGACAGTCGCCGGCGGCGAAGATGCCGCGGACGCTGGTGGTGAACTTGCCGTGTTCGGCCTTGACGTTGGAACGGGCATCGCGCTCGACGCCGAGCTGATCGAGCAGGGCGGGTTCGGGCCCGAGGAAGCCCATGGCCAGGAGAACGATCTGGGCGGGCAATGTTGTTTCGCTGCCCGGGACTTCGACGGGCAGCCAGCGGCCGTCTTGTTTGTTCCATTCGACCCGCACGGTGAGGACGCCGCGGACGGCACCCTGGGTGTCGGGGATGAACTGTTTGACGGTGGTGAGGTAGAGGCGCGGGTCGGCGCCGAACCGTGCGGCGGCTTCTTCCTGGCCGTAGTCGATGCGACGGATCCTGGGCCATTCGGGCCAGGGGTTGTCGGGAGCGCGCTGGTCGGGCGGGCGGGGGAGGATTTCGATCTGGACGATGCTTTTGCAGCGGTGGCGCATCGAGGTGCCCACGCAGTCGGTGCCGGTGTCGCCGCCGCCGATGACGACGACGTCTTTGTCTTGGGCGCTGATGGGAGGCGGGGTGGCGGCGAGGAGGGCGCGGGTATTGGCGGCGAGGAATTCCATGGCGAAGTGGATGCCGTTGAGGTGGCGGCCTTCGAGGGGCAGGTCGCGGGGGCGGGTGGCGCCGGTGCAGATCACGGTGGCGTCGAATGTCTCGAGGAGCCGGCCTGCGGGATAGTTCACGCCGGGCTCGGTGCGGGTCTGGAAGACGACGCCTTCGCGGGCGAGCTGGTCGATGCGGCGCTGGAGGACGCGCTGTTTATCGAGCTTCATGTTCGGGATGCCGTACATGAGAAGGCCGCCCGGGCGGTCCGCGCGTTCGAAGACGGTAACGGTGTGGCCGGCGCGATTGAGTTGGGCGGCGGCGCAGAGGCCGGCGGGGCCGGAGCCGACGACGGCGACCTGTTTGCCGGAGCGGAGGGCAGGGGGCTGGGGCTGGATCCAGCCGTGGTCCCAGGCCTTGTCGGCGATGGTGCGTTCGATTTCCTTGATGGTGACTGGGGCGGCGACGAGACCGGCGTTGCACGAGCCCTCGCACGGGGCGGGGCAGACGCGCCCGGTGATTTCGGGGAAGTTATTGGTGTGGTGGAGGCGTTCGAGGGCTTCGCGCCAGAGGCCGCGGTAGACGAGATCGTTCCATTCGGGGATGAGGTTGTGGATGGGGCATCCGGAGGCCATGCCGCCCAGGAGGATGCCGGTGTGACAGAACGGCGTGCCGCAGTCCATGCAGCGGGCGGCCTGGCGGCGGAGGGCGGCCTCCTCGGGGTGCGCGTGGAATTCGAGCCAGTGGCTGATGCGTTCGAGGGCCGGAGAGTCCGGCGGCAGCTCGCGGGGATAGTCCATGAAGCCGGTGGGTTTGCCCATAAGGTCATCCTCCGCCAACCCGCGCCAGGTCGCGGGCGTTTTCCTCGAATGCGGCCATGACGGCTTCGTCGCCGCCGAGGCCGGCGTCGCGCACTTTTTTCATAGCGTGGAGCATGCGCTGGTAATCGTGGGGGATGATTTTGACGAAGCGGGGCAGGGCCTGTTGCCAGGCGGCGAGGATTTCGGTGGCGCGCCGGCTGCCGGTGAGTTGGGCGTGGCGGGCGATGATGCGTCGGAGCTGGTCGATCTCCTCGGGGTCGTCCAGGGGCTGGAGAGCGACCATCTGGCGGTTGCAGCGGGCGGGGAAATCGCCGGGCTCGTCCAGGATGTAGGCCACGCCTCCGCTCATGCCGGCGGCGAAGTTGCGTCCGGTGGCGCCCAGCACCACCACGCGTCCGCCGGTCATGTATTCGCAGCCGTGGTCGCCGACGGCTTCGACGACGGCGTGGAGGCCGCTGTTGCGGACGCAGAACCGTTCGCCGGCCATGCCGCGGATGTAGGCTTCGCCGCGGGTGGCGCCGTAGAACGCGACGTTGCCGACGATCATGTTGTCCTCGGCGGCGAAGGTGGAGCCTGGCGGCGGGTAGACGACGAGGGTGCCGCCGCTGAGGCCTTTGCCGACATAATCGTTGGCGTCGCCTTCGAGGAGAAAGGTCATGCCCCTGGGGAGGAAGGCGCCGAAGCTCTGGCCGGCGGAGCCCTTGAACTTGATGCGGATGGTGTCTTCGGGGAGGCCGGCGTCGCCGTAGCGGCGGGAGATTTCACTGCCGACAAGGGTGCCGACGACGCGGTGGACGTTTCGGATCGGCAGGGTGGCCCGGACGGGTTCGCGACGTTCGAGGGCGGGTTCGCACACTTTCATCAGGATGCGCCGGTCGAGGGATTTTTCGATGCCGTGGTCCTGGGGAATTTGACAGTGGCGGCCGACGCCGTGGGGCACGTCGGGCTGGTGGAGGAGGTTGGAGAAATCGAGGCCCTTGGCTTTCCAGTGGTCGAGGGCGCTTTTGACTTCGAGACGGTCGACGCGGCCGACCATGTCGTTGAAGGAGCGGAACCCGAGCTGGGCCATGAGTTCGCGAACCTCCTCGGCGATGAAGCGCATGAAGGTGACGACGTATTCGGGTTTGCCGGTGAAGTGTTTGCGGAGGGCGGGGTCCTGGGTGGCGATGCCGACGGGGCAGGTGTTGAGGTGGCAGACGCGCATCATGAGGCAGCCGAGGGCGACGAGCGGGGCGGTGGCGAACCCGAACTCCTCGGCGCCCAGCAGCGCGGCGATCACCACGTCCCGCCCGGTCATGAGCTTGCCGTCGGTTTCGACTGTGATCCGGCTGCGCAGGTTGTTCAGCAGCAGCGTCTGGTGCGCCTCCGCCAGCCCCAGTTCCCACGGCAACCCCGCGTGCTTGATCGAAGTCTGCGGCGACGCCCCCGTCCCGCCGTCGTAACCGCTGATCAGCACCACGTCGGCATGCGCCTTGGCGACGCCGGCGGCGATGGTGCCCACGCCCACTTCGGAGACCAGCTTGACGCTGATGCGGGCGTTGGGGTTGGCGTTTTTGAGGTCGTGGATCAGTTCGGCGAGGTCTTCGATGGAATAGATGTCGTGATGCGGCGGCGGGGAGATCAGGCCCACGCCCGGTGTCGAGTGCCGGACCTTGGCGATCCAGGGGTAGACCTTCGGACCCGGCAGCTGGCCGCCTTCGCCCGGTTTGGCGCCCTGGGCCATCTTGATCTGGAGCTCCCGGGCGTGGACAAGATAGACGCTGGTGACGCCGAAGCGGGCGGAGGCGACCTGTTTGATGGCGCTGTTGAGCGAATCGCCGTCGGGACGCGGCGTGTGGCGCGCGGGATCCTCGCCGCCCTCGCCGGTGTTGCTTTTGCCGCCGATGCGGTTCATGGCGATGGCGAGGGCCTCGTGGGCTTCCTGGCTGATGGAGCCATAGGACATGGCGCCGGTTTTGAAGCGCGTGAGAATGGTCTCGACGGGCTCGATTTCGGCGAGGGGGATGACGTGGGGGGCGAACTTGAAGCTGAGCAGGCCGCGAAGCGTGCCGTGTTGTCTGGAGTGCACGTTGACGGCAGCCGAGTAGTCCTTGAACAGGGCGTACTCGCCGGTGCGCGTCGAGCGTTGCAGTTTGTGAATGGTGTCCGGGTTGTAGAGGTGGTGTTCGCCGTCGTGACGCCACTGGTATTGGCCGCCGGGATCCAGCTCCCGGCTCTGGTGGGGCTGCCGGGGAAACGCGCGGGCGTGGCGCATGTGGACTTCCCGGGCGATGGTGTCGAGGCCGATGCCTCCGACGCGGGAGGGGGTGCCGGTGAAGTATTTTTCGATGACGAGCTTGTGGATGCCGACGGCCTCGAAGATCTGGGCGCCCTGGTAGCTTTGGAGGGTGGAGATGCCCATTTTGGAGCAGACTTTGACGATGCCTTTGACGGCGGCTTTGACGTAATGGTCGCAGGCGGTCTGGTGGTCGACCCCGGGGAGCAGGCCTTCGCGGATCATGTCGTCGAGGGTTTCGAAGGCGAGGTAGGGGTTGATGGCGCCGGCGCCGTAGCTGATCAGCACCGAGAAATGATGCACCTCGCGCGGCTCGCCCGATTCGAGCACGAGGCCCACGCGGGTGCGGGTGCCTTGGCGGAGGAGGTGATGGTGGAGGCCGGCGACGGCGAGCAGCGCCGGGATGGGGGCCAGGTCGCGGGTGAGGCCGCGGTCGCAGAGGATGAGGATGTTGGCGCCGTCGCGGATGGCCTGGCTGGCCTGGGCGAAGAGGTCCTCAAGCGCCTTGTCGAGGCCCGCGCCGGCGTGATTGACCTTGAAGAGGATCGGCAGGGTGACGGCTTTGAACGTGCCGTGGTTCAGCCGTCTGAGCTTCGCCAGCGCCTCGTTGGTGAGGAGGGGCGATTCCAGCTCGAGCATCTGGCAGCTCTCCGCTTCGGGCTGCAACAGGTTGCGTTCCGAGCCGAGAACGATCCCGGTGGCGGTGACCATTTCTTCGCGGATGCAGTCGATGGGGGGGTTGGTCACTTGGGCGAAGAGCTGTTTGAAATAGTTGTAGAGGAGCTGGGGTTTGTCCGAGAGCACGGCCAGCGGAGTGTCGGTGCCCATGGAGCCGACGGCTTCGACGCCGTCGCGGGCCATGGGGGCGAGCAGCAGGCGTTGCTCCTCGAAGGTGTAGCCGAAGGCACGCTGCCGCTGCAGAGTTCCGGCGTGGTCGGCCGCCGGCAACTCGCCGGGGTCCGGAAGATCCGAGAGGGGGACAAGGTGCTGGCGGAGCCATTGGCCGTACGGCCGCGCCGCCGCGGCGGTTTGTTTGATCTCCTCGTCGGCGACGATCCGGCCCTGCTCAGTGTCGACAAGGAACATCCGGCCCGGCTGGAGCCGGCCTTTGCGCAGCACGCGCTCGGGGGCCACGTCCAACACGCCGACTTCGGACGCCATGATGACGAGGTCGTCGCGGGTCACATAGTAGCGCGAGGGGCGCAGACCGTTGCGGTCGAGCACGGCCCCGATGCGCACGCCGTCGGTGAAGGCGATCGACGCGGGGCCGTCCCAGGGTTCCATCAGGCAGCTGTGGAACTTGTAGAAGGCCTTGGTCTGGTCGCTCATGGCGTCGTGCCGGGCCCACGGCTCGGGGATCATCATCATGATGGCCTCGGGCAGCGAGCGTCCGGCCAGCACGAGCAACTCGAGACAGTTGTCGAACATGCCCGAGTCGCTGCCGTCCTCGCCGATGACGGGCAGGAGCTTTTTGAGGTCGTCGCCGAAGAGGTCGGAGGCGAACAGGGCCTGGCGGGCGCGCATCCAGTTGACATTGCCGCGCAGCGTGTTGATTTCGCCGTTGTGGGCCAGGTAGCGGTAGGGATGCGCCCGGGCCCAGCTGGGAAAGGTGTTGGTGCTGAACCGCGAGTGGACCAGCGCCAGCGCGCTTTCCATCGCCGGATCGGTCAGGTCCGGGTAATACTCCTCGACCTGCTCGGACATCAACATGCCCTTGTAGACCAGCGTTTTGTGGGAAAGGCTGCACACGTAGAAATCCTCCGTGGCCCGGTTGCCGGCATAACGCAGCGCGTTCTCAACCCGGCGCCGAATCACATAAAGCTTGCGCTCGAAATCCAT
This sequence comes from Verrucomicrobiota bacterium, assembly GCA_016935555.1. GTDB lineage: Bacteria > Verrucomicrobiota > Verrucomicrobiia > Limisphaerales > JAFGQR01 > JAFGQR01. The sequence continues at coordinate 39,709 of JAFGQR010000128.1, read as the reverse complement.
CGGCGTCCGCAACGCCGGGTTCCTCCCGATGACCACCTGGCGGACGGCGGGTTCGGCGAGGCGGGCGGTGTCGCCCAGGTTGCTGTTGTTGGTGGGCACGGTCCGCCAGCCCAACAGCAGCTGGCCTTCGGCCGACACGACCTCCGCTACGCGCCGCTCGCACTTGCGGCGGTGGGCGTCTTCGGCCGGGAGAAACAAGTTGCCGACGCCGTAATCGCCGGGGGGGGGCAGCGGGATGTCGACGTCCGCGCACGCCTGGGCCAGGAAGCGGTGGGGCATTTGGACGAGGATGCCGGCGCCGTCGCCGGTGTTCACCTCGCAGCCGCAGGCGCCGCGATGGCGGAGGTTGATGAGGATCTGGAGAGCCTGGCGGATGATGTCGTGGGAGCGTCGGCCCTTGACATGGACCACAAACCCGACGCCGCAAGCCTCGTGCTCGAAGCGCGGATCGTAAAGCCCCTGCGCAGGCGGCAACCCGGTGAGCCGGCACCGGCGCCGGGCGATGGGGGGAGGGCGGTGTTTCATCGGGATTGACCCGGAGTGTCCGGCGCGGCGGGGGCGCGGGGGGTGTGAGCCGGCGGCGGCGGCCCTTGGGGGGAGGCGGCGCGGGGCACGGGAGCGTGGGGGGCGGTGGTTGGCATGGAGGGTTGGGTGAGGTTCGCGGCGCGCACGAGCGGATCACGGTTGGCGGCTGCCCCAGTAGCACACGCCGCGCTGTCTCATCGAATCCACGTTGAGAAAGATGGCGGCGTCGCGGGGGAGTTGGGCGGAGTCGACGACGCGCAGCGCGTCGGCCCACTCGGCGGCATGGGGGAGGAGGGCGGGGAGTTGGTTGGGTTGCTGGAGGAGGAACGGCTCGTTGAGGGCATGGCCCGGGCGGCCCGGGGACACGGCCAAGTATAGCATGTCCATTTCGACGAGGTCGTTGAAGAAGTGCGTGCCCAGGGACACGTCGGGCACCAGGCCTTCGTGCATGAGGGCAAGCTCGACGATCACGGAGGCGGTGTTGATTTCCGCGAAGGAGACCGGGACGCCCAGCGAGGGCATCGAGGTGCCCCAGCGCCCCGGGCCCACCAGCATGAGGATGGGCCGCGGGCCGGGGGTGTCGGGGTGGGCGAGGCGGCCGATGGTGCGCGCGACGGAGTAGCGTTGGCTCATGGTCATCTGGCTGTAGACCGAAGGGACGACATAGACGAGGCGGTCGATGGCCGTGGCCAGGCTGTGGCCCACCACCGGCCCCTGGGTTTCGAACAGCAGGCGGTTGCTGTCAATGCGCTCCGGCACCCTGGCGCGGCTGCCGCCGCCGATCCTCACCTGGAAGGGGCGGCATTGGACGAGGTTGATGCGGAACTGGCCGTCAGGCGTGCTGTTGACGGTAAACTCGATGTCCACGGGGTGATTGTAGGCTCGCTGCAAGGTCTGACACAATTCCCGCATCGCGGGCACAAAGCCGGTTTCGCCGAGAAACCGCTCGAAGTCCAGCACGCCGAAGAACGCATTCGCCGGGTCCGTGTCCAGCGCGTGGTGGGGCGTGCGCTCGTCGCGCGTGGCGAACCATTCGAGGAGATCGGGGGGGAAGGAGCGGGCGACGATGTCGAACTCGCGGCTGGACAGCTGGTTGGCCTCGAGATCGAGCACGTCCACGCGGCGCTGGGCAAACGCGCGCCACTGGTCCGGGGTGGCCTCGGGTCGTTTGAGAGGCGCGTTGAGAGCCACGAGGCGGGTGTAATCGTCGTCGGTGCGTTCGACGGCGCGGGTGCCGAGGCCGAAGACCAGGCGGAGCATGCCGGCTTGCGGGTCGATGGCCTCGTGCCAGACGAAGGGGTTGAAGGAGAAACCCACGCCGGCGGCATGGGGGAAGAAGAGGCTGCCGTGTCGTTCGCCGGAGACGCGCTGGACGAGGAGGGCCATTTGCTCGTCGCGGTCGAGCAGGCCGTGGTGCTGGCGGTAGCAGAGGCCCTCCTCGCTCATGGCGCTGGCGTAGACGGTGCGGACGGCGTTCATGAAGGCCTCGAGCCGTTCCTGGGGCGCGCCCTGGTTGGCGCAGAAGACGCTTTCGTATTTGCCCGAGAACGCGTTGCCGTAGTTGTCCTCGAGCAGGCTACTGGAGCGGACGATGAGGGGCGACTGTCCGAAATACTCGAGCATTTCGGTGAACTGGTCCTGGATGTACTGGGGGAACGCGCCTTTGAGCATGCGCTCGCGGGCTTCGGCGGCGCAGCGCAGGGAGGTGTTGAAATCCTTCTGGCGGCGGCGCAGCCACCAACAGCCGTTCTGCACCAGGAAGGTGTAGAACACGTCCGACCCCACATAAAACGAGTCGTGGCTTTCCAGGAGCTGTGACCACTTGGGATCGGCCTTGAGGAGGATCGCCCGGGCCAGCAGCATGCCGAGGGATTTGCCGCCAATCATGCCCGTGCCGACCATGCGCTGCATGATTTCGACGAGCATGCCCAGGTCCAAGTGCTCCCTCACCAGCGCCTGAAACCGCGCATCCCGCGTGATCGCCATCTTCGTCAGCCGGTCGAACTGCTCCGCCACCAAATCGTCCACGCCCTGGCCGGCCCGCATGGCGTTGAGGGTTTGCTGCGCCCGCTGGAACGTCCGCATCCAGATCCCGGGCCGGTGAATGGTGAACTCGAGCCACGGCTTGGGCACGCCGCCCAGGATGTCCGTGACCGTGGCGCTGCGGGTCACCGGCTTGAAAACCTCCCCCTCCCAGCTGTGCAGCATGTAAAGTGTCGGCGTGTGCCGCTGCCACACCTTCACCGGGTGAATGTACAGCCGGTGCTGCTTGCGGAAAACCTCGAGAACAACCTGCGCGGTGCTGTGGATCGAACGGCTGGCGTGAAACGAGTGCTCGTGCTTCAACAACGCAAAATAGGCGAGCGTCCGCAGCTCATACAAATACGGACACGCGATCATGAAGAAATTCCCCAGCATCCGGTCGCTATACCAGTCCGCCGCCAGATCCGACAGGCAGTCGAAGATGTAAAAGGCGCCGGGGCCGGCTTTTTCGATGACGTCGAGGATGCGCGTGAGGAAACGCTCGAATCCCTCCTGGGGGTCGACCTGCTGGATCTCCGCGCCGCAGTCCTCGCGCAGCAGCGGGGCGTGCCGGGCGAACCGAAAATAGGTCAGCTTGCGGCGGAGACGCCCGGCTTCGCTGCCGAACGGCCCCAGCACCGGCAGGTAATCCTCGATGCCGTCCACTTCCCACACCACGTTGTCCCCGGGCCGCAGCCCGAGCAGCACCCGGTCCAAGCCCGGCATGCCCGTGCTCATCAGTGTCTCGTTCGTGTCCATGCCCATTACTCCATCCGCCCCGGCCGCCACCGGCGGCCCCGCCCCGCCCGGCGTTGCCGCCCCCGCCCCGTCACCCCGCCGCCGTCACCCCGCCCCCGGCTTCCGCCGCCCGGCATTCCGCCGTCAACTCCCCCGCGCCGCCCGCCAGCGGGCCGGCCCCGGCGGGGGCGGTTTCCGCCAGCGGTTCGCCGTTGCGCTGCAGCAGCGAGATGAACGCCGCAGTGTTCGGCGAGAGCCGCCGTCCGCGGCGGCAGACCAAGCCGAGAGGACGGACGAACGGCGGGCCGGCGAGGGGAACGGCCACGAGGGTGCGGGCTTGCAGCTCGTGTTCGAGGGTCGGACGGGGCAGGATGGCCACGCCGGAGCCGGCCTCGACCGCGCGTTTGACCGCTTCGATGTTGTCAAAGGTCAGGACCACCTTCACCTCGGCGCCATGCTGGCGCAGAAACGCGTCAATCTTCCGCCGGATCACCAAGTCCGCGTCGAATCCCACGAACGCCTCGCCTGCCACCCGGCGAACCGCCAACTCCGGCTCGCGCGCAAGCCGGTGATGCGGATGACACGCCATGACCATGGGCTCCTCCCGCCACGGGACCACCTTCAGCCCGCGCCGCCCCCGCGGGAACGACAGGATGCCCAGGTCCACCTCGTCGTTGAGCACCCGCTCCAAGACGCGGCTGGGGTGGAGATACTCCAGCTTGACGCGCGCCCCGGGCCGCAGCTCGGTGAACCGGCGCACGCTGCGGCTCATGTCGCGCAGGTTGACAGAGTAAATCGCCGCCACGCGCACCAGCGAATCCGCCGCCACCTGGTCGCCGCGCACCTTGGCTTCCAGCGCGTAGTAATCCTCGACCAGCCTCCGGCAGCCCTCGTAAAACTTGCGCCCTGCCGGGGTCAGTTTCCACGGGCGGCAGGAGCGGTCAATGAGGGGCACACCAAGATGTTTTTCCAGCCGCTGGACCGTGAGACTGGCCGTGGCCTGCAGGACGCGATTGGCCTCCGCGCCGAGGGAGAAGCTGCGGAGACGCACCACGTCGCAATAAATCTTCAGGGCATCGATGTGCATTGTTGAAACGAATAACGGCCCATCGTTTTATTTGTTAAAAGCTATGCTGAATATTTGAATCGTCAACTGCATTGTCTTTAAACCGGCTCGAAACCGAAATGCGGATGCGGAATTGGAGTTTATAAGTAGTTGATTTTCAATATTGTGCGAACAAGGTGGCCAATCCCAGAAAAACGCCGTTCGAAGCATTGCGCATTTTTATACGGTGTTCATGCTAAATACGAAAATAGTAATGGACAAATCCTGTTTCCCGGTTTACATGTTGCCCGCCCGATGCGGAACACACACAACACCATGACCATGACAGGAATCCCCCCCGTCACCGCGATCGCCCCGGCATCCGCCCGCAGCGCGCGCACGACCGCATCCGTCTCGGATCGCCGTCTCCCTGTTGCCCAGGGACGGCGGCGGCCGGCGGCCGGGGGACTTTCCTGCCGAATCCGACTGCGAACTGTCAACGCCGTTTGACCCAACCCCACGTTGCCATGACTCTGATCCAGGACACCCTTGAGATTGTCCGCAAGCGCAATCCCCACGAGCCGGAGTTTCTCCAGGCCGTCACCGAAGTGCTCGAATCGATCGAGCCGGCGGTTCAGAGGAACAAGAAGTATCGCGAAGGCAGCCTGCTGCAGCGGCTGGTGGAGCCGGAGCGGATGATTGTGTTCCGGGTTCCGTGGCAGGACGACCGGGGCCAGGTGCAGGTGCATCGCGGGTTTCGCATTCAGATGAACAGTGCGATCGGGCCGTATAAGGGCGGCTTGCGGTTTCATCCGACGGTATGCGCGAGCGTGTTGAAGTTTCTGGCGTTCGAGCAGGTGTTCAAAAACTCGCTGACGACGCTGCCGATGGGGGGGGGCAAGGGCGGGTCCGATTTTGATCCGAAGGGCAAGTCGGACGGTGAGGTGATGCGTTTTTGCCAATCGTTCATGACGGAGGTGTTCCGGCATGTGGGGCCGGACACGGACGTGCCGGCGGGGGACATCGGGGTGGGGGGGCGCGAGATTGGGTATTTATTTGGGCAGTACAAGCGGTTGGCGAACGAGTTCACGGGGGTATTGACGGGGAAGGGGTTGGCCTGGGGCGGTTCGCTGATCCGGCCGGAGGCGACGGGGTATGGCTGTGTGTACTTCGCCGAGGAAATGCTCAAGACCCGGAATGAAACCCTCGAGGACAAGGTCTGCGCCGTTTCGGGCTCCGGCAACGCCGCCCAATACACCGTCGAAAAACTCCTCCACAAGGGCGCCAAGGTCGTCACCATGTCCGACTCCAACGGCTTCATCCACGACAAGGACGGCATCACCGAGGAAAAGCTGGCGTGGATTATGGACCTCAAAAATGTCCGGCGCGGGCGCATCAAGGAATACGCGGACAAGTTTGGCGCGGTCTATGCCGAGGGGAAGCGGCCCTGGGGGGTGGAGTGCGACTGCGCGTTTCCGAGCGCGACGCAGAACGAGATCGGGGCCGAGGATGCGAAGACGCTGTTGGGCAACGGCTGCACGCTGGTGTGCGAGGCGGCCAACATGCCGACGGACCCTGCCGGCATTGACCTGTTCCTGTCCAAGAAGATCCTCTACGGGCCGGGCAAGGCCGCCAACGCCGGGGGCGTCGCCACCTCGGGTCTGGAGATGGTGCAGAATTCGATGCGCCTGCCCTGGACCCGTGCGGAGGTGGACCAGCGACTGCACCAGATCATGGTGACGATCCACCAAAACGCCTTCGAGACGGCCAAGGCTTACGGACACCCGGGCAACCTCGTGGTTGGCGCCAACATCGCCGGCTTCGTGAAGGTCGCCGATGCGATGCTCGACCAGGGCGTCGTGTAAACCCCGCCGCCAGCCGGCAGCCCCACGCCCCGCCGGGCGCGCTCCCCGTCGCGTCACGGCATGCGGCTGCGGCGCGGCGCGGCGCGCGGCTGCGTCGAAATCGACCTTTCTTTCCGCCGGGTTTGCGGCTACAACGTGGACGACATGGGTTGCCGCATGGTGAGACACATGACTGCACTGCAGGTGCTGGCGCTGGGCGTGGCGGGGGGATGGGGTGCCGGCCCGGTGTTCGCCCAACTGACCAACGAGCCGGCGCGTCCGATCACGGGACCCCGCATGCCGGCGCTGAGTCCGGACGGCAAGCGGCTCGCGTTTGTGTACCGGGGCGACCTCTGGCTGGTCGGCAGCGCCGGCGGGCGGGCCCGGCCCCTGACGCACCACGTCGAGATGGATGCCTACCCGGTGTTCTCGCCCGACGGCAAATGGATCGCGTTCGCCAGCAAGCGCAATGGCGGCTGGGACATTTACGCCATCCCGGCGGAGGGCGGTTCCGCGCGGCAACTGACCTGGCATGGAGGCACGGAAACGCCCCAGGGCTGGAGTCCGGACGGCCGCCGGCTCCTTTTCAGCGGGCGGCGCGACACGCCGGACTTTGCGGTTTACGCGCTCGACGTGGCCACCCTGCGCAGCGACGTGCTGTGTGAGGATTACGCCCCGCTCAGCTCGCCCCATTATGCTCCCGACGGCCGCCGGCTTGTCTACGCCCGCTACGGGTTCCCCTCCAGCCGGCCCCGCTATCGCGGCTCCGCCGCCGCGCAGCTTTGGCTGCTCGACCTCGAGACCCGGGTTCGGCGCCCGCTCACCACGAACGGCGCCCAGCATTTGTGGCCCCGGTTCCTGCCGGACGGCAAGCGCGTGGTGGCGGTCACCACGGGTGAGCCCACCCCCGCAACCGGCGGGCTGAGCAACGCCATCCCCAGGATCCGCGACAACCCGCGCCGCACGCCGAACCTGTGGGTGTTCGATCTCAACGGCAACGCCAAACCCCTCACCCGATTCACCGGGAACAGCGTCCGCTGCCCCACGGTGGCCTGGAAGAGCGGCGACATCGCGTTCGAATACGACACCGGCCTGTGGTTCATGCGCCGCGGCCGCCAAAAGCCGGTCCGCCTCGCCATCCATGCCGGGGCCGACGAAAAACAGCGCACCGCGGTGGCGGAAACGCTGCGGCGGGAGGTCACGGAGGCCGAGCCTTCGCCGGATGGCAAACATTACGCCTTCGGCCTGCGCGGCGAAATCTGGACGGTGCTGATCCAGAAGCCCAAAGGCGTGGCGGCGCGCAACGCCGACCTGGCGCGCCGGCTGACCGACTATGCGGGAGACGACTCGGACTTCTCATGGTCGCCGGACGGCAAAAAGCTGTATTTCACGTCGGACCGCGAGTTCAACACCCGCCTTTACGAGCTGGACGTGGCCACGCTTGAGACCCGGTGTCTGTGGAACCGGAACGAAAACCTCACCGGCCCCCGGGTGTCGCCCGACGGCAAGCAGATGGGCTTCTGGGTGGCCGGTCCGGAGGGCGGGCTGCACGTGATGGACCTGGCGGGCGGCGGCCTGCGGCAGATCGCCCGGGTGCCGGGGCCGCAATGGCACGGCTTGGGCGGCGGCAGCTTTGCGTGGTCCCCGGACATGCAATGGATCGCCTTCACCCGGCGCAGCGCCAGCCGCGCGTGGAACCTGTGGGTGGTGCCCGCACGGGGCGGCGAAGCCGTCAACGTGACCCGCCTTTACGCCCACCACAGCCAGCCGGCCTGGTCGCCCGACGGCAAATACCTCTATTTCCAGAGCAACCGCGACGGCGACGGCTTGTATGTGCTGCCGCTGACGCCCGAACCCGTCCGCACGATCGACGCCGACTGGCGCTACGAGAAACCCTCGCGCCCGCCCAAGACCGTCATTGACTTCAAGAACATCACTGCCCGCATCCGCAAGCTCGGCACGCAATCTCCGGAAGCGGATCTGACGGTGACGCCGCAGGGGCTCATCGTGTTCTTGTCGCAGGGCGATGTTTGGTCGGTGAGTTACGACGGCAAGGAGACGCGGCGTTTGACGACCGGGGGGGGGAAGGTGGCGCTGCGGGTGGGGGCGGACGGCAAGCATGCTTATTTCATGCAGAACGGCGAGTTGTTCACGATGGGCATGGACAGCAAGAGCGTCACGAAGGTGACCTTCGTGGCCGAGCGGCGGCGGGATCCGGCGGCGGAACACGCCGCAGCCTTCACGCAGCTCTGGAACGCCTACCACCGTGGCTTCTACGACCCCCATTTCCACGGCCGGGATTGGACGGCGCTGCGGGAACGCTACCGGCCCATGCTCGACGGCGTCGAACTGGGCGACGAGTTCGCGTCGGCCCTCAACCTGATGGTCGGCGAACTCGACGCCTCCCACGGCGAAGTCACCGCCTCGGCCGGCCCGGCCGCCGAGGTCACGCCGCACTTGGGGTTCACGTTCGATTACAGCCATGAGGGTCCCGGGCTCCGCGTGCGCGGGGTGCCCGAGGGCACTCCAGCGTCGTATCCGCGCACCGCCATCCGCCCCGGCGAATACGTCCTGGCGATCAACGGCCAGGAGGTTGTTCTGGACGAAACCCTCTACCGGCTGATCAACGGCAAACAGAACCGCGAATTCGAGTTCCTCGTGAGCACAAACCCCTGTCGCGCGGGCGCCCGCACGGTGAAGTACAAGGTGCTGACCCCGGACGAATGGAAGCAGCTGGCTTATCGGAATCGCGTGGACCGCGACCGGCGTCGCGTCGAGGCGCGGAGCGGCGGGCGCATTGGCTATTTGCACTTGGCGACGATGGAGGCCGGCCAGCATGCGCAGTTCGAGCGCGAAGCTTACGAGTACATTGCCGACAAGCAGGCGTTGATCATTGACGTGCGGTTCAACACGGGCGGCAACATCGCCGACACCTTGATCGATTGGCTCGAACGGAAGGCCCACGGCTACCTTCGCCCGCGCGACAGCGATCTCGAGCCCGCCCCGCATCAGGCCTGGGAGAAACCCATGGTCGTCCTCATCAACGAGCACACCTATTCCAACAGCGAAATCTTCGCCTATGCCATGCGCGCCCGCCGCCTGGCCCAACTGGTCGGCATGCCCACCCCGGGTTATGTCATCTGGACCAGCCCGCTGGCGCTCGTCAACGGCACCAAAGCCCGCCTGCCTCAAACCGGCTACTACCGTCTCGACGGCACCCCCATCGAAAACAGCGGCGAAGTGCCGGATGCCCTCGTGCCCCTGAGTCCCGACGATTGGCTGGCCCAGCGCGATCCCCAGCTCGACCGCGCCATCGAACTCCTCACCCCGCCGCCCCCGCTCCCGGAACCCCCCGCCCCGTCGACCTCCCCCCAGCACGCCGCCTCCCCTCCCCCATGACCCCCGTCCGCGACCTGTTGCCGCGCACCGCCGCCGCGTTCGACGAGGGCCTCGTCGCCGGCCTCCACCGCGGCGCCCAGCTGTACGTGTCCCGCCGCGGCCGGCCCCTGGCAGATGCCGCCTTCGGCCACTCACGCCTCGGGATGCCCATGACGCCGGACACCCTCACGCTGTGGCTTTCGGCCGGCAAACCGCTCACCGCCGCGGCCATCGCCAGGCTCGAAGAACAACGCCGCCTCGCCTTCGACGACCCCGTCTGTTACCACCTGCCCGAATTCGCCGCCGGCGGCAAGGAAACCATCACGCTCCGCCACGTGCTCACGCATACGGGCGGCTTTCGCGACGCCGACAGGATTCCCGAGACGGTCTCGTGGGACGAGGCGGTGCGTCGCGTGTGCGAAAGCCCGTTGGAACCCGGCTGGATTCCGGGCTGGCAGGCCGGGTATCACCGGTCGGGCAGCTGGTATGTCCTCGGCGAGATCGTCCGCCGACTCACCGGCATGCCCCTGAGCCGCTATGTGCGCGAGCAGATCCTGTTGCCGTGGGGACTGTCGAACACGTGGCTCGGGATGCCCGCGGCCGAGTACCGCCGTTACGCGGAGCGCATTGGCTTCACCTACCTGACCCAGCACCATCAGACCCGGCCCCACCCCCACTGGAACACCGAAGCCGGCTGCGGTCTGGAGCGTCCCGGCAGCAACGTGCGCGGGCCGATCCGGGAGCTGGGCCGTTTCTACGAGGCGCTCCTGGCCCTGCGGACCGCCCGGCCGATGCCGGGCGGAGCCGTGCTGAGTTCTGCCACGGCCGTGGCCATGACCACCCGCCAGACCACCGGCCTTTACGACCAGACCATGCGCCACCCCGTCGATTGGGGCCTCGGATTCTACCTGCGCGCCCTCCATGCCGACCCCGGCCCCGCGCCTTACAGCTACGGGCCGCACGCGTCCGGAGACACCTTTGGACACAGCGGCGCGCAGTCGTCATGCGCGTTTGCGGATCCGCCGCGCGAACTGGTCGTGGCGTGGCTGTGCAACGGCCTGCCCGGCGAACCCCGCCACCAGGAACGCGCCTGGCGGATCAACACCTGCCTCTACGAGGATCTCGGCCTGACAGGCTAAAACGGCGAATCGAACGCCCGGAAGGCGGGGAAGCGGCGGTCGCGGTCGGAGACGATCGGCGCCGGCACCGGCCACGGGAAACCAAACGAGTCCCACAGGATCCCGGCGTCATGGGCGGGGGAATGGACGGTGCTGGTCTGATAGACCATGACGCTTTGTTCTTCCAGGGCCAGGAAGCCGTGGGCAAACCCGACCGGGACGAACATCTGATCGTGGCTGGCGGCGCTCAGTTCGCGCGCGTAATGGCGGCCGCGGGTCGGGGACTGGCGGCGGAGGTCCAGGACGACATCGAGCACGCGGCCGGCGATGCAATAGACCAGCTTGGCGTGGGCCATGGGCGGCAACTGGAAATGCATGCCTCGCAGCACGCCCCGGGCGGACACGGAAAAGAATTCCTCCCTGGGTTCGAAATCGATGCCCAGTTCCCGAAACACCCCCTGGTGGTAGGTCTTGACGAAACGTCCCCGCGCGTCCGTGAACACCGTCGGCTGAAGCACCACCAGCCCGCCCAAGCCTGTCGCCAACGCTTTCATGCGCGGCATTCCGCGCTCAGGCAACCTCTCCGATCAAGCCAAAAAAAAACGCCTCGCAAAGGACTCAAGGGATGGCTGCGCAAGCCGATGTACCTGTCAGACCTGTGCCGGATCAGCTCGCACACGGGCTATGGCTTTGGAGTGGCAACGGCAAACAGTGTACGGTCGGCACCTCGGCGCGACGGGAGCCGGCGGACTGAGGGAAAGAGACAGCCATGACGTCAAGTAGTCAGTGCCAAGAGCCGGCTTCCGCCGGCGATCAGCAGTCTTCCGTCCCCCCGGCCGAGTCCCCACCCCCGCCGCCCCACGCCGAAGAGCCGGATTGGGTGCGCCTCTTTCGGTCGTCGCCCGTCGGCCAGTATGTGTGCTCGCGTGCGGATCTTCGGTGCGTGGAGGTCAATGACAGTTTCCTGCGCCTCGCGGGCTTGGACCGGCAGCAAGTCCTGGGACGGGCCGACGCGGACCTCCCCCTCTGGCCGCACCGTCGCGCGCGGGACAGCTGGTGGCTGCTGGCGCGGGAGAAAACCTCCGTCCGCGAAGTCGAGCTGGCCCTGCGCACCTCCGCCGGCGAGCAACGCACCGTGGTGGCGTCGGCGGACCTCATCCGGTTTCAGGCTGAACCGTGCGTGCTATGGACGGTGTACGATCTGACGGAGCGTTCCAGCCGCGAACTGCACGTGCGGCAAGCTCAGAAGCTCGAGGCGATCACAAAGCTGGCCGCCGGATTTGCGCACGACTTCAACAACCTGCTCTGTGTCGTGCAGGGCCACGCCAGCCTGCTGCAGTCGGACCCGGCGCTGAATGCGGGTTGCGCCGCGTCGGTCAGGCAGATCAGCACCGCGGCGGAGCGCGGCGCCAGCCTGACCCGGCAGCTGCTGACGTTCAGCCGCAAGCAGATCCTCAAGCCGAAAACGGTCGATCTGAATTTTGTGATTCACGGCATGTCGGACATGCTGCTGCGCGTGCTGGGGAATGCGATTGTGCTGCACCTCGATTTCTCGGCCGATGCGCCCGTGATTCAGGCGGACACGGGCATGCTCGAGCAGGTGATCATGAACCTCGTCATGAACGCGCGCGACGCCATGCGCCAAGGCGGCCAACTCACCCTCGGCACCGCCGCGTTCACCGTGGACGCCCCTTATGTCCACCTCCAGCCCGACGCTTACCCGGGGCGGTTTGCACGCCTGTCCGTCGCGGATACCGGCTGCGGCCTGGAGCCCGGCGCGGTGGAGCGCCTTTTCGAGCCGTTCTTCACCACCAAAGATGTCGGCACGGGCTCCGGCCTGGGGCTGGCCACCGTCTACGGCATCGTCAAACAACACCGCGGCTGGATTGAAGTCGCCAGCCGGCCCGGTCGCGGCACAACCTTTAAAATCTACCTGCCCGCCAGCCAGGCGCCCGCCGAGGCGCCCGCCCCCAAACCCGCCCCGTTCGCCGCCGTGGGCGGCAACGAGAGAATCTTCCTGGTCGAAGACGAACCGGGCCTGCTGCCGGTCGTGCAGAACATCCTCCAGCACTACGGCTACGAGGTCGTCACCGCCACCAGCGGCGTCCACGCCCTCGACGTCTGGCAAACCCTCGGCGGCCGTGTGGACTTGCTGATCACCGATGTCGTGATGCCCAGAGGCATGACCGGCTGTGAGCTGGCCGGAACACTGCGCGGCATGCGCCCGGACTTGAAAGTCATTTACACCAGCGGCTACAGCGCCGACCTCGTCGGCCCCTCCCACGAGGAACTCGTCGAGGGCTTCAACTTCATCCAAAAACCCTACCGCCCCCACGCCCTCGCCCAAACCGTTCGCTGCCGCCTCGACGGGCCGCCCCCGAGCCGGTCCGCGCCCGTTGCCGCCGACCCCGATGGGCCCGGGGCACAGGAAAAAATCGTGCCCGCCTGACGTTCCGGTGTTTCGACAGACGCCATAAAGCCGCGCTTGGTTTCGGGTGGTCTGGAGGTGGACGCGGCCCTGGCCGCTGGATGGAGCACGCCGCCCGCCACGGCCGCCGCGGCGGGCCCACCCCTGAACTGGACGACCCAACAGGATCAGCCCTGGAAATAACACTTTACTGCGCTTTGTGAGATGCCAGATCCTGGTGCAAGTCGAGGATTCTGAAGCACCCGGCACACCTCGGATGGATGTCGCTGCTCGAAATGTTAAATTTGTTGAAGTACGACCCTTATTGCTCTGCGACCGGTTCTTTGTGTTCTAGGTGTTCTTTGTGGTTTGTTCCATGTCGGTCTCGGTCTTGGGCGACCCCGGCGACGCCCCGAAGCAAGGCAGAAAGAGGGCGGACAGAAAGACGGGGGTGGTTTCTCTTCATGGTTCTGCCAAGCGTCCAACTGTCGCCTGCATTAATGCTTGTGATACAGCTCGATGTGAATCTCGTTAACGTTAATGACGTGCTTTGCAGAGGTTTTTGGGCGCTGTTTATTGTCTGCAATGCATCATAGCCTGTTTCCGTTTACGTCTGCATACGTTCTGCATTTTTCTGAACGGCAGGAGAGCGGGCAAGAGGCTGCTTTTATTGGTTGGTATTGGGGTTGGCGGAGAGAGGGAGATTCGAACTCCCGGTGGGGTATAAGCCCACTCACGCTCTCCAGGCGTGCGCTTTAAACCACTCAGCCATCTCTCCGCCGAGCGCTCCTAACGTGACGCAGCAGACCCCGTGACGCAACGATTTTCGTGGTGCTCGCGATGTGCGCGCGTGGGGCCGGGGCGGGTCAGGGGGGTGCGAACCCGTCGGTTTGGGGCCAGTCGCGGACGCTGTCGGCGGCGCGATGCAGGGCGCGGTCGATGGCGGCGTCCGGCAACTGGATGTCGGTGGAGCGTTGGTTGAACAGGACGGCCCAGCTCAGGCCGTCCCAGCGCCGCACCAGGAGCGCGAAGGTGCCCGGCAGGCTGCCCGTGTGCCAGTAATTGGCGCTGCGGCTGCCGGCGACGGGCCGGACCATCCAGCCAGCGGCGTAATAGGCGTCTTCGAGCTGGCCCAGCCGGGTGCGGGTGACCGGGGGCGGCGGCGGGTCGTACATGGTTCGCAGCGAGCCGGGGTTCAACACCGGGCAGCGCCGGGGATTGTCCAAGGCCGCCGCGAAGCGGGCCAGGTCGAGCACGGACGCGATCCAGCCGCCGTGGGCGTCCATGCTTTCGAGGCAAAACCCGCCGTAAGGGCGGGGCACGCGCCGGGTGGCGTCGCCAAACACGCTGGCGGCGGTGTGCTTTTGGAACGGGGTTGGGGACGCGTATTGCGGCATGTAATAGCGGACTTCGCCGGGGGCGCGTCGTTCAGCGAGGGAGGCGCCGAGCTGCATGAGGCGGATGCCCATGGGCGCCAGCACGTGTTCCCGCACCCACGTCTCGTATGGGGTTCCGCTGGCCGCCTCGATGACGCGTCCCAGGACGCAGTAGCCGAAATTCGAATAGGCGTGGGCCGTGCCGGGATCGAAATCCAGCGGGCGTCCGAGCATGTAGCGGACGATGTCGCGCGGCGCGGGGGGGCAGGGCACGCCGACGATGTGGGCGATTTCGCGCGACCGGAACATGGGGTCTGGGGTTTTGCGCGTGTCGAAGCCGGCGGTGTGGTGGAGGAGCTGGCGGACGGTGATGGCGGCCCAGCGCGGGTCGACTTTCGCATCGGGTTCGATGACGGGGGGCAGGCTGAGCAGGTCGAGGACGCGCGTTTCGAGGTGGAGTTTGTCGAGTTCGGCGAGTCTCAGGACGGCGACGGCAGTGATGGGTTTGGAGAGGCTGGCGATGCGGAAGCGGGAGGTGGTCTGGACGGGGATTTGCTCGTCGCGGTCGGCCCATCCGTAGCCGCGCGCATACACGAGCCGGCGGTCCTTCACCACGGCCAGGGCGCCGCCGGGAATCCTGCGGGGCCTCATGAACTCGCGCATCTCCCGGTCGAACGCCGTGGCGACGCTGCGATCCGGCTCGGCGGCGGCGGCGCGCGCTGCGGGCGGCTGGGAACCCAGGGCGGCGGCGCCCAGGGCGGCGAGGAAACGGCGCCGCGTCACGCGGCCGTCTTTGGTGAGTTGGAGGCGGGGGCGGCTCACGCCGGTTTTTTCGCGTAGGTGTGGGTGGCCCGGCCGTAGAACGCCTCGGCGCATTCCATGAGGGTTTCCGAGAGTGTGGGATGCGGGTGGACGCATTCGGCGAGGTCCAACGCCGTGGCGCCCATCTCGATGGCCACCACGCCCTCGCTGATCAGCTCGCCGGCGCCATGGCCCACGATGCCCACGCCCAGGATGCGTTCCGATTCCGGGTCGACGACGAGTTTGGTGAACCCTTCAGTGTGGTCGAAGGTCATGGCCCGGCCGGAGGCTGTCCACGGGAATTTGGCGATTTGGACGGTGAGATTGCGCGCTTTGGCGTCGGCCTCGGTCAGTCCGCACCAGGCCAGTTCGGGGTGGGTGAACACGACGGCGGGAATGACCGTGTCGCCTGCCGTCGCGGTTTCGCCAAGGAGAGTTTCCACGGCCACTCGCGCTTCGCGGCTGGCCTTGTGGGCGAGCAGCACGCCGCCGACGACATCCCCGATGGCGCAGATGTCCGGGTCGGCGGTTTGCTGTTTGGGGTTGACCTGGATGTAGCCTTTGTCGTCGCGGGTGACGCGGGTGTTCTCGAGGCCCAGGTCGTCCCCGTTCGGGACGCGGCCCACGGACACCAGGACGCGGTCGTAGCGTTCTTCCTGCCGCTTTCCGTCCATCTGGAAGGCCACTTCGATTTGCTTGCCGGCGGTCGCCATCCCGGCCACCTGCGCTTTCAGCCGGATTTCCTTGAAATGTTGTTCCGCGTACCGCAGCACCGGGCGCACGAGGTCGGGATCGGCGCCTGCCAGGATGGTGTCGAGCGCCTCGGCCACGATCACTTGGCTTCCGAGGCTCGCGTAAACCGTCCCCAGTTCCATGCCGATGTATCCGCCGCCAATCACCAGCAGACGCTCCGGGATGTCCGGGATGTCCAGCGCCTCGGTCGACGTCATCACCCGCGGATTCCCCAGGTCGAACGCCTTCGGCATGGCCGGCCGCGACCCCACCGCAATGATCGCCTTCGCAAACTCGACAAACACCTGCCCCTCGGCCGTCTCCACCCGCAGGGTGCGTGAATCCTCAAAATGCCCCCGCCCTGTGATCACCTGGACGCCGCGCTTCTGCGCCAGCCACGACACCCCCTGCGTGAGTTTCTGGAGAATGCTCCCCTTCCAGGACCGCAACTGGTCCAGGTCGATCCGCGGCGGCGCAAAATGCAGGCCCCGCTTCGCGCAGTCACGCGCTTCCGTGAGCATGCTGGTGGCATGGAGCAGGGCTTTGGACGGGATGCACCCGCGGTTGAGGCAGACGCCGCCGAGTTGTTTTTCCTGTTCGACCAGGACGACCTGTTGGCCGTGGTCCGCCGCGTTGAATGCCGCCGTGTAACCGCCGGGGCCGGCGCCGAGAACGAGGAGTTGGGTTTTGATGGGGGACATGGGTGGGTGGGGGGCTCAGGATTCTTGGGGTTCGCAAACTGCAAGGGGTTGCGGGATGACCATGGCATGGTGCCGGGAGGGGCCAGCGAGGTGGCGTGGGCGATCGTCATTCATGTGAGGTCGATGGCATCCGGCCAAACGCGCCGTTGCCGGTCACCGCGGTTGCGGTGGTTGAAAGTCGTTTGCATCATGATGCCGCTGCATCGTTCCAATCTCCGCTGCGCCGCATCCTGGTCGCTTGCCGCTCATTCCAGCGGCGCCTTGACGGTTTCCTCCGGGAAATTCTCGAGGGCGGCGACAAAATCGACGACGAACCGGGCGGCGCTGGCTCCGTCGATGACGCGGTGGTCGTAGGACAATCCCAGGGGCATGAGCCAACGCGGCTCGATGTTGCCGTTGCGGACGGCGGCTTTTGGGACGCCGCGGCCCAGGCCGAGGATGGCGACTTCGGGTTTATTGATGATGGGGGTGAAGTGGGCGCCGCCGATGCCGCCCTGGTTGGAGAGGGTGAAGGTGCCGCCTCGGAGCTCGTCGAGGGTGAGGGTGCGCTGGCGCGCCTTGTCGGCGAGGGTGCTGACATCCTTGGAGAGCTGCACGAGGTCTTTTTTGTCGGCGTCGCGGATGACGGGGACGATGAGTCCGTGGTCGGTGTCGACGGCGAGGCCGAGGTGACAGTATTCCTTGAGGACGAGTTCCTGGGAGGTCTCGTCGAGGCTGCTGTTGAATCGGGGGTGTTTTTGGAGCGTTTCGGCGGCTGCTTTGAGCACAAACGACGTCAGGGTCAACTTGGTGCCGGCCTTCTCGTAGGCCGGCGCGTATTGTTTGCGCAGGGCGTTGACGCGGGTGACGTCGGCCTCGTCGAACTGGGTCACGTGGGGGATGGAGGTCCAGCTTTCGGCCATGCGGCGGCTGATGGTCTGGCGCAGGATGGACATTGGCTGGCGCGTCACGGGGCCCCACTTCGAGAAGTCCACCCGCTCCGCCGGAGGCGCCGAAGGTGTTGGGGCGGGGGCGGCTTTGGCGGCGGGGGTGCGGAATGCCAGTTGCTGGAGGCGCTTCACGTAGGCGCGGACGTCCGCCAGGGTGATTCGGCCGCCGCGTTCGCTGCCGCGAATGCGATTCAAGTCAAGGCCCAGGTCCCGGGCCAGGCGGCGGATGCTGGGCGGCGCGGCGGGGGCGGGTCCGGCGGCGGGGGCGGGCTCGAGGAGTGGCTCGGGCGATTCAGCCGTTTCGGGAGTCGGAGCGGGTTCGGGGGTCTCGGGGGGCGGGGTGGGTTCGGCGGGCACCGGTTTGGAAGGGCGCTCAGGGGAGGCCGGCGGCGTGGCCGCGGCAGGTCCGTCGAGGGACAGGATGACATGGCCGACGGAGATCTTGTCGCCTTGCTTGACGCGGAGGGCGGTGACGCGTCCAGCGGCGGAAGCGGGGATGGGGGCGACGGCCTTTTCATTTTCGAGTTCGATGATGGTCTGGCCTTCCGCGACGGTGTCGCCGACTTTGACCAGAATGCCGGCCACGGTGCCGGATTCGGCGCCTTCGCCCAGTTTGGGTAATTTGATGTCCATACGCGCAGTTCAACGTTGGGTCCTGGAAGCGCCAGGGGAGGGCGTGTGTTCCGCCTCGCGCCGGTGCGTTTTGTTTCCGGGTGCCGCACTGTAGGAGAGCCTCTTGGCGAAATGCAAAGGGAAAGTGCTTGTCATGGCGAAAAACGCCGGGGTAACGTCCTGGCAATGAAAGTACCATTTTACGGACACGTCAAACAATATCATTATTTGAAGCAGGCCATCGACGCCAATCTGGCCGAGGTATTGGAAAGCGGCGCCTACGTGATGGGGCCGATGCTGAAGCGTTTCGAGGGCGAGCTGGCGCGCTATCACGGGGCGCAGTTTGCCATCGGGGTGGGCAACGGCACGGATGCGATCTGGCTGACGCTGATGGCGTTGGGGATCGGTCCCGGCGACGAGGTCATTACGCATCCGAACACGTTTTTCGCCACCGCGGAAGCGATTTGGATTGCGGGGGCGACGGCCGTGTTTGTCGACAGCTGCCCCAGGACCAAGTGCATTTGT
This sequence comes from Verrucomicrobiota bacterium, assembly GCA_016935555.1. Lineage (GTDB taxonomy): Bacteria > Verrucomicrobiota > Verrucomicrobiia > Limisphaerales > JAFGQR01 > JAFGQR01. The sequence goes on along the minus strand of JAFGQR010000128.1, from coordinate 20,956 downwards.
CCCGACAAGATTGGGGCTGCGATCACGCCCAAAACCAAGGCCATCATTCCGGTGCATCTCTACGGCCAGTGCGCCGACATGAAGGCCATCCGCAAGATCGCCGACCAACACCATTTGCGGGTCATCGAAGACAACGCGCAGGCCATCGGCGCCCATGGGAACGGCTTCAAAATCGGCGAGCTCAGCGACGCCGCCACGACCAGCTTCATCATCCAGAAGAATTTCGGCACGTTCGGCGACGGCGGCGCGGTGGTGACCAACAACGCGGACATCGACCAGCGCGTGCGCAAGCTGCGCAATCACGGCTCCAACCAGCGCAATGTTCACAGTTTCGGGTTCAACAGCCGCCTCGACGACCTTCACGCCGGGATTCTCAGCGCCAAGCTCACCCGGCTCGACGCCCTGAACGACCTGCGCCGAACATGGGCGGCCCGCTACACGGCCGGGCTTCAAGGCTGCGGCAACATCGACCTGCCGGTCGAACTGGCCGGCTACCGCCACGTCTATCACCTCTACGTCATTGAAACCAAGAAACCGGAACACCGCGACGGCCTTTTGCAGCATCTCGTCGACAGCGGCATCGACGCCAAAACCCACTATTCCATCGCCATCCACCAGCAGGCCGGCTATCCGTGGGGCAAAAGCGCCCGCGTCGTCGGCAGCGTCGCCAACGCCGAGGCCAACGCCGCCTGCTGCATCAGCCTGCCCATGTTCCCCGAACTGACCGAATCCGAAGTCGATTACGTCATTGCCAAGGTCCGCGAATGGGACCAGGCGCACGCCGCCACCGCGACGTCCCAGCCTGGGATGGCCACGGCCGGCAAGCTCTGCGGCTGCTGTCAATGATGTGAAGCGAGCGGAGGGGTGGAAGATGGGAGTGACGGAGTGATGAAGCGTTGCGGCACCGATGCATTCCACCCCGCCGCTGCGCCGCTGCGCCCCTGCCCCCCTCCGCGCGTCCAGCCCGTGAATCCCCCACCCCCCATCCTTATCACATGACCTCACGATATCGTGTCCTCGTCGTCGGCATGGGCAAACGCGGCATGCACCACGCCGCCACCTTTCATGCCAATCCCCGTTGCGAACTGGCCGGCCTTTGTGACATTGACCCGGGCCGGCTCGAGGCGGCTGCTTCGAAGCTGGGCAACCCCAAAACCGGGCGGGACGCCCGGTCCCTGGCGATGGAGGTGCGTCCGGACATTTTTTGTTTTTGCACGCTGCCGCAGTTGCGGACGGAGCTGGTCGAGGTGGGGATTGAGAGCGGGGCGCGATTGATTGCGTTTGAGAAGCCGCTGGCGATGTCGAGTGTGGAGGGTGCGGCGATCAGGCAACGGCTGGAGGCTGCCGGGGTGAAGGCGGTCATCAGTCATCAGCACCGTTATGGGGCGCATTACCAGAAGGTGCGCGAGATTGTGGCCAGTGGTGCGCTGGGCAGGATTCACACCGTGTATGGGACGGCCACGGGCTGGATGACGCACATGTTGTCGCACCTGGTGGATTACACGCAATGGTTTAACGATTACACGCCAGCCCAATGGGTGATGGCCCAGGCGGCCGGACGCGGCAAGTTCAAGGATGTGCACGCCTCGCCCGATTATCTCGGTGGCTTCATCCAGTTCGCCAATGGCGTGCGCGGCATCCTCGAAGTGGGCGCCGGCGCCCCCGACGTGCCGGAGGTGGATTACTGGTGGCGCAAGTGCCGCATCGGCGCGCAGGGTTCGGATGGGTTTGCCGAAGTGCTCACCGGGGGGGGCTGGCGGGCCGTCACCAAGAGCGGCGCTTCGGGCGGTCCTGGGACGATGAACTACGATGCCGACATGCCGCCGTACATTCAGGAGATGGTGGACTGGCTGGACGACGACCGGCGGGTGCATTCGTGCAACTTCGCCCACGCCTACCAGGGATTCGAGATCGCCATGGGCCTGTGCCAGTCCGTGATCGAAGGCGGTCAAGTGGCGCTGCCCCTGGCCAGGACCATGGACGAGATTGCCGCCCTTCAGGCGAGAATCCCCGAGCGGACGGTGCTCGTGTCGATGGCGGCCAACGCCAAGGAATACGGCGTTTAACCCCATGGAAGTGATCATCCGTCCCGACGCCGATTCGGCGGCGGCGCTGGTTGCGCAGATCATCGCGCGCGAGCTGCGGGCCAATCCCTCCCTGGTGCTGGGCCTGGCCACGGGGCGGACCATGGAGTCGGTTTACCTCAAGCTGGTGCGCCTGCATCGGGAGAGCCGCCTCGATTTCTCCCTGTGCCGCACGTTCAACCTGGACGAATACGTCGGCCTGTCCGGCAGCGACCGCCATAGCTACCGGCATTACATGAACCATCACCTGTTTCTCCAGGTGAACGTCGACCTCCGCAACACCCACCTCCCCGACGGCATGGCGGCCGACCTCGAAGCCGAATGCCGCCATTACGAGGAGCGCATCCGGCGCATGGGCGGGATCGACCTTCAGCTGCTTGGCTTGGGCCAAGCCGGCCACCTTGGCTTCAACGAGCCCCTGTCCGCCCTCCGCTCCCGCACCCGCGTCAAGGCCCTCTCGCCCGTCACCCTCCGCCAGAACGCCCCGCTGTTCGAGCGTCCCGAGCAGATGCCCCGCCGCGCCATCACGATGGGGGTTGGCACCATCCTCGAATGCCGGCGCTGCCTGCTGCTGGCCACCGGCGGGGCGAAAGCGGGCATCATCGCCCGAGCCGTCGAAGGCCCCATCACCTCCATGATCTCCGCCACCAGCCTCCAACTCCATCCCCGGTGCACGGTGATCGTCGACGAACCGGCCGCCCGCCAGCTGCAGGAGACCGACTACTACCGATGGATCTTCGATAACGAACCGGAATGGGAACCGTTCCGGTAGGCCCTCGGACAAGACCGGAGCCGACGGCGGGCTGACGAACAGAGCGCCGGCGGACGATTCCCGCGGAGACGATGCACGGGGTGCATGGGGGAGGAGTCAGGCCGCGATGGCCTGGGGCATGATTGGCTTGTCGACGGGTGGCGAAGCCTGACGGAGGGGCCATGTTTTGGGCGGGGCCAGGGAGCTGGCGGTGTGGCGGTGCATTTGTGCGCCTGAACCGCCTCCCTCCCTTCCGGGCGGGTGCATTGGCAACCAGAGCAAACCTGAGAAATGCAGGCTAACGGGGTTGCTTTGGGGGTTCCCAGGACGCCTCCAAGAGCCGGACCGGCCCGAGAAGCCCCGACACCACCAGCGGCGTGTCGCGGGTCAGCTTCCGGATGTTGGTGCGGGTCCGGCGCCGCTCCGGGGGCAGCAGGGCGTCGCCAATGATGCGGTTGGGCCAGAAGTTGACCACATCGATCTCCAGCTCGTTGCCAGCCGGTTTCAGCACGCCGGTCACCCCGACCCGAAACGGAAAGGTCCAGAGCACCCCCAGATTCCGCCCGTTGAGCCGCACCTCGGCCAGTTGCCGCACGTCGCCCAGATCAAGGACGATTTCGGAATTCAGATTCGAGATTGCCAATGACGGGGGCAGGTCGAAGGTCTTGCGGTAGGTGGCCGTGCCCGAGTAAAAGCGGATTCCCTCCTCCGGGCGCCGGGTCCAGCTCGTCAGTTCGGGGAACTCTGCAGCGGCGGGGCCGCCCCAGGCGGGGTCGAACGCCACGGTCCACGCGCCTGCCAGCTTGTGCCGTTCCGTCTGCACCGCAACGTTCGGCCGGGTGGGGACGCCCGACGGCGGCCTGGCCGGGGTGCGGAAGACCACAAACCACGAGCCGCAGGGATGGAACGACAGCGGCACGACGGTGCGGCCGCCGGTTTGCGACCAGGTGGTCGCGGCGCGGATCTCGCCGGTCACCGGGTTCCACAGTTCGGGTTGCCGGCCGGCAACGCGAAAGGTGCAGACGGCGTTGACGGGGGCATTGGAGGTGTTCGCCACAAAATAAAGGTCCACGTCGGCGTTTCGACGGTGGATATAGTCCAGGCGCACGGACGGCCTCCCGTTGAATGGGGGGCGCGCCGGCGCGGGCCGGAACAGTTCCGCCCGCCCGCACTCGAAGTCCGGCGGCACGCCGTCGGCCCGCAGGACTTCCCGGGCGGTTTTGCCGGTGATGATTCGGCCGGGGCCGATTGTTTGCTCCTTGGGGGTGGCGGGCTTGGCGGGGCGCGCGCGATCCGAGACGTTCTGTGCGGCGGCAGACGCCCCGGGGCCGCTTCCCCACAGCCGCCTTGCCAGCGCGGCCAGTTCCGCGTCGCACGCGGGGTAATGTTGCAATCCGGTGGCTTCGAGGGGTGGGGGCCCGAGGACGGTGGCGCCGGCGCGGACCAGTTCTCCGATCTTGCGCAGCACGGGCAGCGAGAGGGCGGGGCGCTCCGGCAGGACCAGCAGCCGGTAACGCATGCCGTCCGGCAGCACAAGCCGCCCGTCGCGCACGCTCAGCCGCGTCAGCACCACCTCCTCGGTGGCCACGTCGTAATCGAACCCGGGCAGAACGCGTGCGGGGTCGGAGCGTTTGAGTTGGGAGAAGTTTGGGACGTGGTCGCCGTAGTAGTAGAGGGCGTCGGCGACGAAGAGGCCCTGTTGGAGCAGCCACTGGCAGCGGTTCAAGTAGCTCAGGAACGGTTCCGATCGGCTCCACCAGGTGGCGTTGGGATTGAAATGGGTGCCGGCGAAGTATTCCTGGCCGGGCAATCCCATTTCGGCGGGTGAGCACGTGAAGGCATGCCAGACCAGGCGGTTCAGGCCCTCGCAGGCCGCCTGGTCGAAGGCGAGCTTCAAGTTGTCCCAGAGCGTTTCCTGCCAATGGGGGCCGATGGTGGTGAAGCCTTCCGCAGCCACAAACCGCCGGCCGTACGTGTGCGCCGCGGACGCCGGCTGTTTGACGAAAAAGCGGTTCGAGTCGCCGACGCGATGCCGCCACGACCACGCCCAAAACTCGGACATCGGGACGTCGTTGCAGCCCAGGCAACGCTGTGCGTCCACGGGAACCGCGTGCGGCCCCCCGGACTCGGGGTGGATTTCCAGGCCGTGCCGGCGGGCTCCGTTTTTGAAGAGCCGGTAATGATGGTCGATCGCGAGGTCGCCGAGGGTTTTACGAAAGTCGTGCAGGAACCGGTTGCTGACCCGCCGGCTTTCCACAATGCGCCCGGCCAGCACCGGCAGGAACGGGAACAAATCGTAGCCGCGCCGCCGCTGGAATTCCTCCCGCAGGGTGGGCGTCCAGTTGACCGCCTCCACCTCCCAACTGTCGGTGTGCAGGTATCTCAGCGTCTTGCCCGCCAGCGGGCCGGCGTCGGCCAGGAGGGGCTCGACGACCGCGTTCCAGTAGCGCTCGAACGCTCCCGCATCCAGCACGTCCAGCGCATATCCTTTCCAGCCGTCGCTCGACGTGGACACCCTGGCGTGGTCGCCGATCGTGCACCCGAACCGCAACACCTGCCACGCCCCCGCCGGCGCCTCCCACCGCAACACCCCCGCGGCATCCAGCCCGGCAGTCAGATTTGTCACCCCGGCCGCGCCCGTGTCCTCTTCGCCCGGCTCAGCCGGCACGTCCACCAGCAGCGGCGTCGTGTCCGGCGCGGAAAAATGCAGCGCCCGATGCATTGCCTTCTGCTCCCAGTGTTGAATCGCGCGGCGCGCCGAGCTGGCCTTGACCTCGGCGGGCGCCTCGCCCGGAGCGTGCTCGGCTTTCAGACGGTAGGCTGCCACAAACAGATCCCGGTAATACCCATCCTGCCGTCCCGGCTCGGGCAGCTTCCGTTCAATCCGGGCCGGGCCCGCAACGACGGTTTCCGACCAGACCAGCTTCTTGACCGCGTCCTCGGCGCGGACCATGGGTCCGCCGAGGTTCCATCCGCTTTGGATGTTCAGGCTCAGTTCCAATCCGAGCCGATCCGCCTCCCGGAGGGTGTGCCGGAAGAGCTCCCGCCATTCGCGGCTGAAAAAGTCCGGCCCGTGCGGCACGCGCTCATTGCCGTCCTGGCTGGCCCCGTCGGCATCGCAGATCAACGCCCCGCCGAAGCCCTTGGCCTTCATCGCCTCCAGGTCGCGCGTGATGGCCGCCCGCGTGACATTCCCGTTGAGCCACCACCAGTAGGCCCGCACGCGGGCCGACACGGGCGGCTGTCTCCAGCCGTCGTCCAGTTCGCTGCCGGGACCGGTGGCAGCCATGCTGATCAGACTCAATGCGGCGAAAAGGGGACGCGCGTGCATGGCTTATGGTCGGCGGCTTGGTTACCGGGTCAAGCCCTGAAAATCAGTGAGCCGGGCGTTCGGTGTTCGTGTTCTCGATTCACGTCCGATCCCTGGAGGTGTACCCTTCCCATGAACCGCGGCAAGACGAACGCCCAACGCCTAACGCCTAACGCCCAACGCTCAACGCCCAACGCCCAACGCTCAACGCTCAACGCTCAACGCCCAACGCCCAACGTCGAATATCGAATGGCGCGTGCGCGAGCTCTCGGGCATTCGGCATTCGGCGTTCGGCCCGCGGCGCCGAAGTGGCATCCGCCACGAAGGCAGGCCCGCCGCGCCGAAGGCAGGGCAACTGCGGTAGGGCGAGACTCCGTCGAGCCCATACTTCCCCTCAGGTGTTGGGCCAACCTGAATCCGCCATTCCGGGGAGCCTAACCGCCTGCGCATGTGGCGATGAGCGAACAGCCGAAGGAAAGTCAGGGCTCGACGGAGTCTCGCCCTGCCGGGTTGATGGGCTCGCGGGAGTGGGGAGGGCCGGATTGCGCTTGAGGCGAAGGGCGGTTTCGGGTATAGGCATGCCCGGCATGAGTCAGCCGGTTGAACCGTTGCGTCGGTGGCGGCCGCGGGGCCGGGTGGCGGTGCGGAGGAGGATTTGCCATGGCATCCATGATGGGTCGGCGTGATTTTCTGAGGCGCTCCGCGCTGGGGCCGGCTGCGGCGGCACTGGGGTTTCGATTCGAGGAGGCGGCTCTGCGGGCTCAGCAGGCCCGGTCGGCCCCGGTGCCGACGCCGGAAGGGCGGGGTGCGGGTGCGGGGCTGTTGCCCCAGGGGAAGCTGGGGAAGCTCTCGATCAGCCGGCTGATTTGCGGCGGCAATTTGATCAGCGGTTTTGCCCACAGCCGGGATCTGATTTACGTGTCGGCGCTGTTGAAGCATTATTTTACGGACGACAAGGTGCATGAGACGCTGGCGCGATGCGAGGCGCACGGGATCAACACGGCGGTGTTGCGGTTGGACGGGGACACGCTGCGGATTTTGCGCGGGTATTGGAAGGAGCGCGGGGGGAGGATTCAGTGGGTGGCGCAGGTGAAGATCAAGGAGAACGATTTCACGGACATCCAAGTGGCGATTGACCATGGGGCGGTGGCGGTTTACACGCACGGGGGAGTGGGAGACAGTCTTGTGGCGCAGGGGAAGGTGGAGGTGTTGGGCGAGGCGGTGGAGAGGATTCGGCGGCAGGGGGTGGTTGCAGGGATAGCGGGCCATGCGATTGCGGTGCACCAGGCGGTGGAGCGGGCAGGGATCAAGCCGGACTTTTACATGAAGACATTCAACAGCAAGCGCTACTGGTCGGCCGGACCCGAGCCGCGTCACGACAGCGTCTGGGAAGAGACGCCCGAGGAGACGCGGCGGTTCATGGGGGAGTCGGACCGGCCGTGGATCGCGTACAAGGTGCTGGGGGCCGGAGCGATTCATCCCCGCGAGGGTTTCTCCTACGCGTTTGAGAACGGCGCGGATTTCATTTGTGTGGGGATGTTCGACTTTCAGGTGGCGGAGGATGCGGCGCTGGCGCGGGCGGCGGTGCAAAAGGCGCAGCGCCGCGAGCGCGACTGGTGTGCCTGAGGCGGGTCACATCTGGTCCAGGACCCGGATGCCGAGGGAGTCGAGGGCCTGTTGGATGACCTGGGCTGTGAGTTGGCAGAGAGTCACGCGGCTGGCGCGGGCCGGGGGGTCGGCCTTGAGGACGGGGCAGGACTCGTAGAATCGGGTGAAGAGTCCGGCGAGGTCGTAGAGGTAATTGCAGAGGTAATTGGGACGGTATTCGGCGGCGACGGTTTCGAGGGTGCAGCCGAAGTTGAGGAGGTGTTTGGCGAGGGCCATTTCCTCGGGGGCGTCGAGGCGGACGGCGGGGGATGGGGGCTGGGCGAGCTGGCCTTTGCGGAAGATGCTGCGGATGCGGGCGTAGGCGTATTGGAGGTAGGGGGCGGTATTGCCGTTCAACGCGAGCATTCGGTCCCAGCTGAACACATAATCGCTCTGCCGGTTGGGGAGCAGGTCGGCGTATTTGACGGCGCCGATGCCGACGACGCGGGCGATTTCCTTGCGTTGGTCCAGGGACAGGTCCGGGTTTTTCGCGGTGACGACCTGGAAGGCGCGTTCTTCGGCTTCGTCGAGGAGGTCGGCGAGTTTGACGGTGTCGCCGGAGCGGGTTTTGAACGGCTTGCCATCCTCGCCGAGGATGGAGCCGAACCAGACATGGGCGAGGCGGACGCGGGCGTCGGGGTGCCAGCGGCGGAAGACATGGAACACCTGGCTGAAGTGCAGCTGTTGGCGGGCGTCAGTCACGTAGATGATTTCGTCCGGGTGCCACGTGCGGAGGCGGTAGTCGAGAGTGGCGAGGTCGGTGGTAGCGTAATTGAAGGCGCCGTCGCGTTTTTGGACGATGGCCGGGTGGGGTTTGAGGGAGGGATCGTCGTCGAAGAACACGACTTGGGCACCGTCGCTTTCGCGCGCGACGCGCTGGTGGATGAGCTGGCGGACGACGTCGGGCAGGCTGGGGTTATAGAAGCTTTCGCCCAAGGCATGGTCGAAGTGGACGCCCAAGCGGCCGTAGATGGTGTCGAACTGGCTTTGGGAAAGCCGGATCATCTCCTGCCAGATCCGGCGGTTTTCGTCGTCGCCGGCCTGCAGTTTGACCAGTTCGGCGCGGGCGGCTTCGAGAGTGGCCGGGTTCTGGCGGCATTCGGCGTGGATGATTTGGTAGAGCCGTTCGAGTTCGGCGAAGGGATCGCGATTGAGCGCGGCGGGGTTCAGGCTGCGTTTCCACCCGACGATGAGCATGCCGAACTGGGTTCCCCAGTCGCCGATATGGTTGTCGGTAATGACGCGGTGGCCGAGCAGGCGAAGCGTTCGCGCGAGGCTGTCGCCCAGGATGGTGGATCGGATGTGCCCGACGTGCATGGGTTTGGCGACGTTGGGCGAGCTGAAGTCGAGGACGACGGTGCGTGGGGCGGGGGTGGGCTGGAAGAAGCGGTGTTCGCCGCGGGCGGCGGCGGCGAGGGCGTTGGCGACGGTTTGGGGGTTGAGATGGAAATTGAGGAAGCCGGCGCCGGCGATGGTGGTGTGGTTGCACCAGGGTTGGACATCGAGTCGGGCTTGGACGTCGGCGGCGAGCTGGCGTGGGTTGAGGTGACGTTGTTTGGCCAGGGCCATGACGGCGGCGGTCTGGTAATCGCCGAACCGGGGATCGGGGCAGGGCCGGACTTGGACGAGGTTCAGATCGGCGTCTGGGAGAACGGCGGCGACCGCCGGGCGCAAGGCGGCTTCGAGCAAATGGCGGAGCATGGCGGGTTATTTGCCCGACTCGTTCCGGATGGTTTGGAACATGGCGGATGCGTCGGGAGCATCCTCCAGCGCCTGTCGGAACTCCTTTTTATGGAGGCTTTTGGCGATTTTGGCGAGGGTGTGGAGGTGCTTTTGAAACTGGCCTTGGGGAACGAGGAACAACATCACCAGGTGGACGGGCTGGTTGTCGAGGGAATCGAATTGGATGCCCGTTTTGGAGCGTCCGAAGGCGCCGATGACTTCGGTGATGAGGTCGGTGGAGGCGTGGGGGATGCCGATACCGAACCCGATCCCGGTGCTCATGGAGGTTTCGCGTCGTTTGACGACAGTGGTGATGGCGTCGCGGTATTCGGCTTGGATTTGGCCGGCGTTGACGAGAATGGCGATGAGTTCGTCGATGGCCTCCCAGCGATTGGAGGCTTTCATCTCGGGGCAAATGACTGCCGGGCTTAGAATGTCGGCCAATTCCATAAGCATCCCGCCGTAGAGCGGTTGCAACCGGGTCAGGGCGGTCGGGTTGCGGCTACTTCATGAGCAGCATCGACCGGGCGCGCTTGACGGCGCGATTGAGCCGGCGCTGGTAGTGGGCCGGCAGGCCGGTGTATTTGCGGGGCAGAATGCGGCCCTGGTCGGTAACGTATCGGTGCAGGAGTGTCACGTTCTTGCAATCCAGGGCGTCGACGGTGAAATCGACTTTGGGTTTGGGTCGCGGGGTGCGTTTCTCAAAGGAAGACGATCGGCCGCGGCGGCCTTTGGCCTCGTTGTCTTTGTTGGTTTTGCGCGGCATAGGAGTGGGTTACTTGATTTCGCGGTGCAGCGTGTGGCGCCGGAGGGCCGGATTGTATTTCTTGAGTTCCAGCCGTTCGGTCTTGGTTTTCTTATTGCGGGTGGTGGTGTAGCGGGACGGGCTCTTGCCGTCTTTGCGCGCTTCGGTGCATTCCAGGGTGACGATTTCTCGCGGCATAAATCACTCTTTTTCCTTGGCGGGTTTTTCGTCGCCTTCCTCTTCCTCCTCGACTTCGGCGATGCCCTTGTTGTCGATGGTGCCGAGCGCCCCGAGGCGGCGCTGGCGCAGCGCCCCGTCACGCTCAAGTTGGGCCTGGGCTTCCACGGTGTAGCGGGTCCAGGGAATGGCCTGGAGGCGGACCCGGGGGATGGTTTTGCCGGTCAACTCGCAGACGCCGTAGGTGCCTTTCTCGATGCGTTTGAGGGCGGCTTCGATCTCGTAGACGGCGTCCTGGTCGGACGACAGCAGGCTCAGCGCAAAATCGCGGTCGAAGTTGTCCGTGCCGGCGTCGGCCATGTGGAGGCTGTAGCTGTCCATTTCCTGGGAGGATTCCTTGGCCAAGCCGTCCATTTGGCCGATCAGGCGTTCCCGCAAATCCAGCAGCACCTCGTAATAACGCTGCCATTCCGGCCGTATCCGAACCGCCGGCTTGGCGCTCTTGTGCAGCTTGGCGGAAGCCCTGCCGAGAATGGCGGCCGCGGTGGCCGTCGTGCGCAGCCTGGATTTGGGCCGCTCAGGCGCCCGTTTTTTCTTCGCGATTTTCTTCTTCACAGTCACAACGACAAACGTCTCTCGGAACATTCCAAACGTTTCGGGATCCAGTCCCACACCCCTCATCAGGGCAAGAGGCGGGACTGTAGCAAAGGAAATGAAATATGCCACAAAAATTTTCGGCCTTTTGCGGCCCGGGCCCCGGCCTCGGGGGCGGGTGGCGGGGAGGCGCGGGCGCCTGGAATCCGGGATTGCGCGCGGGGGCGGGACGGATCAGATTGGGCCCATGAAAGCGGCGTTCATTCGGCAGCCGGGCCCGCCGGAGAGCATTGTGTATGGCGACATGCCGGCGCCGGCGCCTGCGGGAGGGCAGGTGCTGGTTCGTGTGAAGGCCGTGGCGGTGAATCCGATCGACACCTACATTCGGGCTGGCGTGGTGGCGATGCCGCTGCCGGTGCCCTTTGTGGTGGGATGCGACCTGGCGGGAGTGGTGGAAGCTGTCGGGCCCGGGGCGGCGCGATTCCGGGTGGGGGACCGGGTTTGGGGGAGCAACCAGGGGATGTTGGGGCGGCAGGGGACATTTGCCGAGCTGGCGGCGGTGGACGAGGCTTGGCTGCATCCGATTCCGCCCGGGGTGGCGGACGAGCAGACGGCGGCGCTGGCGCTGGTGGGGATCACGGCGCATCTTGGGCTGACGCGTCATGCGCGGCTGCGGCCGGGCGAAACGCTCTTTGTGCACGGCGGTTCGGGCGGGGTGGGGTCGGCCGTCGTGCAGATGGGGAAGGCGCTGGGGGGGCGGGTGATTGCGACGGCGGGCAGCGCCGGCAACGCCGAGGCATGCCGGCAACTGGGCGCCGATGCGGTGATCCGGTATGCGGACGAGGACGTGCCGGCGGTGGTGCGGCGGCTGGCGCCGGACGGCGTGGACGTATGGTGGGAAACGCGGCGGGAGCCGGACTTGGAGGAGGCGGTGCCGCTGCTGGCCAGGAGGGGGCGGCTGGTGATGATGGCGGGACGCGAGGCGCGCGCGGTGTTGCCTGTGGGGCCGTTTTACGTGAAGGACTGTTCGCTGCACGGGTTTGCCATGTTCAATGCGGGGCCGGAGGAGCAGCGCCCGAGTGCGGAGGCCATCGCCCGGTGGCTGGTGGAGGGCGTGTTGCGGGCGCGGATTGACCGGGTGTTGCCGCTGAGGGAGGCGGCGGCGGCGCATCGTCTGCAGGAGGACAACACCCTGCGCCGGGCGGGCACGCTTTCGGGGAAGATCGTCTTGCGTCCTTAAAATGCCGGCTCGCGTTTGCGGGATTCGGAACCTGTCGTATAGTTCGGGTGTGAACAAGTCGGGCAAAGGCCGCGGATCATCCGCCTCCACCCGGACGCCGAGTCTCGAGATGCCGGCGGTCGAGGATGCCATCTCGGAGGAGCGGCTGGCGCAGTATTCGGCGGTGCAGTTGGTCGACATCATCACGCGCAAGCTGGCGTTGCAGCGTGTCAGCTTTGCGGACATGGCGAGGTTGCGTCGGCGTCTTGAGGAGATGGAGGAGCTGCAGGACCAGGCGCGGGTGGCGGTGGAGAAGCTGAGCGCGGCGGTGGACAAGCTGCGCGCGCCGGCGTTGAGGCTGGGGACGCTCCTGCAGAAGCTCGGGGAGGACCGTGCGCTGGTGTGCGCGGGCGGCACGGACTACCTCTGCAGCGTGGATCCGGCGCTGGCGGAGGGGACGCTGGAGACGGGGATGCGGGTGTTGCTGAACGAGGCGTTTGCGGTGACGGACGCGTTTGCATTCGACACGAACGGGCCGGTGGTGCGCGTGCTCGAGTTGCTGGCGGACGGGCGGTTGCGGGTGGGCAACGAGACGGGAATCTCGGATTTGATCGTGTCGCGGTCGTCGCTGCTGGCGAAGGAGAAGCTGAAACCGGGCTTGGATTTGCGTCTGGATGCCAACCAGCGGGTGGCCGTGGAGATCATCGGCACCGGCAAGCGTGCAGACCGCGCGCTGTCGCGGGTGGAGCCGCTGCCCTGGAGCCAGATCGGCGGGCAACAGGAGGCGGTGCAGGCGATTCGCGATTCGATCGAGCTGCCGTTTCTGCACGCGCACCTGTTCCGGCGGTTTCATCATCCGGTCCCGAAAGGGTTTCTCCTGTATGGGCCGCCGGGCTGCGGCAAAACGCTGCTGGGCAAAGCCACCGCCCACAACCTGCGGCTTCAAATCAAGGCCGAAACCGGCGGCGACCACCCCGAGTTTTTCCTGGCGGTCAAGGGTCCTGAGATTCTCAACATGTGGCTCGGGGAATCCGAACGGCAGGTGCGCGACCTCTTTGCGCAGTGCCGGGAGAAGGCTGCCGAGGGACATCTGGCGTTCCTGTTCATCGACGAGGCGGAATCGATCCTGGGCACCCGCCACGCGATGCGCGGCGGTTCAAACATTCTGTCGACGCTGGTGCCGATGTTTTGCACCGAGATGGACGGCCTGGAGCCGCTCCAGAATGTGGTGGTGATCCTCGCGTCCAACCGCGCCGACCTCATCGACCCCGCCATCCTGCGGCCGGGCCGCATCGACCGCAAAATCCGGGTGCGGCGTCCGGACAAGCTTGCGGCGCAGGAGATTTACCGGATCTACCTGACGGAGGATTTGCCCTTGGCGGAGCCGCGCAACACGCTGGTCGGAAACATCACCGAGGCGCACTACGCGAGGTCCGACGCCAACCGTTTTCTCGATGTCACCTACCGCAGCGGCAAGCACGACTACCTTTACCGCGGCGACCTGGCCAGCGGCGCCATCATCGCCGCCATCGTCGAGCGCGCCAAGGAATACGCCATCAAACGGTCCATCGCCGCCCAAACCGAATTGCCGCTCACCGTGCAGGACCTGCTCGACGCCCTCGGGCGGGAGTATCGGGAGAACGACTTGTTTCCCCCCGGCGACATCACGGAAGACTGGCTGAAGCTGACGGATTTTGACCCGGGCAATGTGGTGCGGCTGGCGCCGTATCACGCCAAGGAACCGGATCACGACTCGGGCACGATTTGACCCCGGGGGACGGGCATGCTCCACCGGGCGGCGGGGGAACAGCCCCGGCCGGTGTTCCCGGCAGCCTTCCCGCGGCAACCTTGAATGAACAAGCAAAACCCAATCCGCGCCAATGCCCCGTCCCGGAACCGGGGCGTCGCCTCGCCGGGCGGGGGGTGTGCGCCCGGGGGCGCGGCCGCGTGGGTGGGGTGCGGGCGGCGTTGAGAGGGCCGGGGCCATGGACATCCAGTTCGGCATGGAAACGGAGATCGGCATCACCCGCCAGCAACCGGCGGATGTGGATGTGGATGTGGTTGCGGAGTCGATTGCGCTGGTGCGGGCGACGAAGGCGCCGGGTGTCCGGCTGCGATGGGATTACAGCTGCGAGGATCCGCACTGCGACGCGCGCGGGTTCCGGGTGAAGGCGCTGCTGCAGGACCGGGACGAGGCCCGGTATTTCGCGCAGGATGCGCAGCGGTCGCTGACGTTTCACGAGATCAAGAGCGACATGGTGCTGCGCAACGGGGGGCGCTTTTACAACGACCACGCGCACCCGGAGTATTGCACGCCCGAGTGCAGCTCGCTGCTGGAGATCCTGCAGCAGGATTACCAGGGCGACTGCCTGCTGATCGAGTGCGCCCGGGCCGTGAGCCGGGGGGCGGACAATCCGGTGGTGCTCTACAAGAACAACACCGACTTCCGCGGACACAGTTACGGCTGCCACGAGAACTACCTGATGCCCCGCACCCTGGGCTGGGACGACCTGACTCACGGGGTGCAGGCGTTCCTGGTCACCCGCCAGATTCTCTGCGGCGCCGGCAAGTTCGGGTGGGAGGAGGAGGACCGGTTTCTGCGGCCAGGGTTCCAGGTGTCGCAGCGCAGCGATTTCTTCTCGGAACTGCAGAGCGTGGACACGATGCAGCGGCGTCCCATCATCAACACCCGGGACGAACCGCACGCGAACCACGAAAAATACCGGCGGTTCCACGTGATCCTCGGGGACGCCAACCTGTCGATGTTTGCGACGCGCCTGAAGATCGGCACCACGGCCCTGGTGTTGCAGGCGCTGCTCAACGGCGCCCCGCCCACCCGCGCCCCGCAGCTGGCGGACCCGGTGGAGACGCTCAAGAGCATCTCGCGCGACGCGTCCTGGCGGTGGGAGTGCCGGGAAACCAGCGGGCGCGCGACGACAGCCATTGAGGTGCAGCGGACGTATTTGGGGTTGGTGCGGGAGTTTTGCGGGGATCCCGGGCCGGACTGGGGCGGGGTGATGGCGGACTGGGAGGAGGCGTTGAACGACTTGGAGCGGGAACCGCTGAGCACGGCGAACCGCCTGGATTGGCCCGCGAAATTCAAGCTCATCGAGGCATTTCGCCAGGCCGAAGGGCTGTCGCCGGAGGACCCGTGGCTGCGAAGCCTGGACCTGGCGTATCACCAGCTGGACCCGGACCAGGGATTGTTTTACATGCTGATGAACCAGAAAGCGTTTCGGGTGCCCTACCCGCTGTCCGAAATCACGCAGCATAGCATGTGCCCTCCCCACACGACCCGCGCGGCGGTGCGGGGCCGCTGCATCGAGAAGTTCGGGTCGGCGGTGGAGGCGACGCAATGGGACTACTTGTTGCTGCGCGGGGCGCGGTGCCGGATCGAGCTTGACTTGCGCAACCTGTTCGGGGCCGAGCTGGTGCGGCACAGCCTCAAAGTCATCAGCGCCGCGGAATGCGTGGAAGATTTGGCGCACCTGAGCTTTGCAAAGGTGCTATGATGGTATAGTTAATCAGGACATCGATACACATACTTGCATCGCCTATGCCGGATCGCATTCAAAAACCTCGTCCGACCGCCCCGGGACCCGGTGGCGGCGGCGGTGACGGCCCGCGTTCGCCGCAAGTGGACAAGCCGAACACCGACGAACTGTTGAAACGCATGCGCAAGGTCGATCCCGATCAAGCCCGCCGTTATCGCCAGCGCACCGGCCAATGAACGGGGATTTCCTGGCCCTGCTTCCCAAGGGGCCCCGCCTGCCGGCCGCCGCGGCGGGGGCGGGTCCGGTGTCGTTGCTGGCCACGACCGTGTTTGCCTTTCATTATGCGGAGGGGGTGGTGGTGGCGGGGGATCACCGCGCCACCGCCGGCACTACCATTTTTTCCGACAAAACCGAGAAGATTCTCGAACTCGACTCCCACTCGCTGATGGCCATCGCGGGCGTGCCGGCGACGGCGTTCGAGATGGCCCGCACGCTGCAGACCACCTTTGAGTTTTACCGGCGCAGCCAGCTGCAGCCCATGAGCCTGCATGCCAAAATCCGCGCCCTGTCGCGGCTGTTGCGCGACAACCTGCCTGCGACGCTCCAGGGGGTGGGCGCGGTGGCGCCCGTGTTTGTGGGCGTGGAGACGGCCAACCCGGGCGCCAAGCCGGTCATCTTTTTCTACGACCCCCTCGGGGCGCAGTTCGAGGCGGCGGATTTCGCCGGGAGCGGCTCCGGATCGCCCAGCATCAAGAGCGTCCTGCATTTTCTCGACCGGTGGGGCAACCCCCGGCCCGCCGCAATGCCGCTGGGGCCCGCGTGCGCCCTGGCGAACCGCCTGTTGATGACCGCGTCCGAATTCGACACGGCGACGGGCGGGGTGCATCCGGACCGCGGGGAATTTGCGACGCTTAAGGTGTTGTCGCGGGAGGGCATCCGCACGGTATCGGCGTCCGAGCAGGCGCAGTGTTGGAAGGAGGCGACGGCATGACGGAGGAACCCTATCGCTGGCTGGAGGCGATCGCCAATCGCCGCGAATACGTCCGCGAGCAACTCAAGGGCGGCACGCCCGTGTTCGCCGTGTCCCGTCCCGAGGGGATCCTGCTGCTGGGGGTGGGCCACGGGCACTCGAAGGTCTTCGAGATCTACAACCGCCACGGTTTCGCGGCGCTGGGCCATCCGGTGGACATCGAAAAGGTGCGGCAGGTGGCGATTGAAGCCGCGCACCTCGAGGGATTCAACCGGTCGGCGGAGGACGTGACGCTGCGGCGGCTGATCAGCTTCGCGTTGAGCCCGTCGTTCAAGAACAGCTTCGAACAGATCTTCTCCCCGCCGCTCATTGTCGAAGCCATTTTCGCCGAAATCGGCGACCGTCCGGAGGGGGATGTGCTGGTGCGGCTGCATTTCGACGGGAACCACCATTACGACGCCGGGGGCGTGCAAGTGGCGTTTCACCAGCCCAAGCCCGAAGCCGAGGCGCTGGCCTGGCTGAAGGCCCGCCTTCAGCCGCAGGATTCCCTGGGCCGGACAGCGGCGCTTTGTCTGGCGGCGTGGCAGGCGCTGATGGAGGAGAAACCGCTGGCGGAACTGGCGCCTCCGGACGAGCCGGTGGGGTCGATGGCCGGCCGGCTGGTGGAGGCTGCGCTGCTCGACCGGCAGCGCCCCGGCCCCGTCCATTACCGCGAACTGCCGCCCTGGAACTCGTGAACTCCCGCATGCGCGGGGACCCGCCCCGGGGTTCAGACCCGCGCCCACCCGCAAATCATGTCGCGTCGCATCACGGGAATTGAGACGGAGTATGGGTGCCTGGTGGATGGGGCGCTGCAGGCGTCGGACTGGCTGCCCCGGATTCGGGACTGGCTGTTTGAGAAGCACCGCTACGGGCTGATTGACCGGCACGATCGGGACTGGGACGAGCCGGCGGGCAACGGCGGTTTTCTGTTCAACGGCGGGCGGGTGTATATCGACATGGGGCACTTGGAGTATTGCACGCCCGAATGCACGACGGCGACGGAGGTGGTGCGGTATGATCGCGCGGGGGACCTGTTGTTGCTCGAGGCCATCCGCGAACTCGGTCTGGAACACCGCGTGAGCCTGATCCGCAACAACGTGGACCATTACACCGGCGCCACCTTCGGCTGCCACGAGAACTACTCCCTGGACCGGCGGACGCCCCTGACCGAGAAGAACGTCCTGGCGCTGCTGGCCTTCCTGACGTTGCGCGTCCTGTATTGCGGAGCCGGGCGCGTCGGCGCGATTCGCCCGACGCGGTTTCGGGGCGAACTGGTGATGCGCGAGGATCCGGCGCTGTTCCAAATCAGCCAGCGGGCCGACTACATCCAGAACGATTTCTTCGAGTGGGTCCAGCACAACCGCGCCATCATCAACACGCGCGACGAGCCCCTCGCCGATCCCCGCCTCTTCCGGCGGCTCCACCTGATCCACGGCGACAGCAATGTGCTGCCCCGCGCCCTGTTCCTGAAGGTCGGCACGACCCGGCTGGTGCTCGACTTGCTGGACGCGGACGCGCTGCCCGACATCGCCCTGCAGGACGCCGTCACCTCGCTGCGCGCGCTCTCGCGCAACCTGCGCCCGCCCTGGTGGGCGACACTCGCCAACGGCAAGCCCGCGGACGCGCTCGAGCTGCTCGACGCGTTTCGCAGCCGCGCCCGGCAACTCTTCGGCGGGCGGGATGAGGAGACGGACGGGCTGTTGGAGCTTTGGGGGCAGGTGTTGACGGGGCTGGGCGCGGCGCCTGAGGGGCTGGTGGGAACGCTCGACTGGGTCACGAAGGAGCATTTGTTCCGGCAGTTCTGCGCCAGCGAGGGCCTCGCCTGGGGCGATCCCTGGCTCGAATCCCAAGACCTCGAATTCCACCAGATCCACCCCAAGCGCAGCCTGGGAGCGCCGCTCGCCGCCCCGGACGACCTGTGGAACCCGGGCGCGCTGCGGCATGCCATGATGCAGCCGCCGCCCGGCTCGCGCGCCCAGATGCGCAGCCGGCTGATGCGGGAGATCCTGGACAAGAAGTGCTCGTATTTTCTGGACTGGGAGGCGGTGGAGCTGGGCAACGAGCGGCGGGTCCGCATGCTCAATCCGTTTCAGTCCTGATCTCCGAGAGCCTGCTGCCCGGGCGGGAGGCCCGAACGGGACTCCGCCCGTCAACTCCACGCGGACTCGCGCGCGTCAGCGGCGGGGATTGACGATCTCGCTCATCTTGAAGATCGGCAGGAACATGCAGATGGCGATCGCGCCGACGGTGACTCCGAGGAACACGATCAACAAGGGCTCGATGAGCGACGTCAACCCCGAAAGCGTGGTCTCCACCTCGTCGTCGAGAAAATCCGCGATCTTCTCGAGCATTTGCTCGATCTTGCCGGTCTGTTCGCCGGCGGTCACCATGCGGATGATCATGGACGGGAACACGGGGTGCTTGGCGAGCGAGGACGAAATGCCCTCGCCGCGCTCAATGTCGGACGCCGCGACGCGCACGGCTTTTCCCATGACGACGTTGCCGACGGTGTTGGAGACGATCTGCAGCACCTCGAGGATGGGGACGCCGCTGCGGATGAGGGAGGCGAGGGTGCGGGTGAACCGGCCCAGGCAGATTTTGTGTGCGATGATGCCGAAGATCGGCAGCCGGATGCGGAGCCGGTCCCAGAACTCGCGTCCCGAGTCGGTTTTGGTGTAGGCCACCCAGCCATAGATGATGCCGGCGACGGCGGGGAGGATATAGAGGATGTACTTTTGGACGGCGTTGCTCAGCGAGAGCAGGGCCATGGTCGGGGCGGGGAGCCTCGCGCCAAACCCCTTGTAAACGTCGCCAAACACCGGCACGACCTTGACGAGAAGGAAAATGGTGATGCCGATGGCCACGATGGTGACCGCGGTGGGATACATCATGGCCGACTTGACCTTCTTGCGCAGGCGGGCGGCGTTCTCCAGGTAGGTGGCCAGACGGCTGAGGATCTCCGCCAGCAAACCCCCGCGCTCGCCCGCCGCCACCATGCACACGTAAAGCCGGTTGAACACCTTCGGGTGCTTGTTCAGCGCCTCGGAAAAACTGTCGCCGCTCTCGACGCGGGTGCAGACGTCCTTGATGACGTCGCGCATGGCCTTGTTGGGGGTCTGCTCGGCCAAGGCTTGGAGGGATTGCACCATGGCCAGCCCGGCGTCCACCATGGTGGCCAGCTGGCGGGTGAACACGACCAGGTCGGCCAACGCCACTCGGCCGCCCCCGGTCTTGCCCTTCTTGCCGATGCGTTCCTGGATGGAAACGACCAGGAGATTGCGATTCAGCAGGTTGGCAATCGCAGCCTGTTCCGACGCGGCTTCCAGACTGCTGCGAATCTCACGCCCGCTTCCCGTCTCCCTCGCGACGTATACGTATGACGGCATAGTTGAACTTCCAATGGCAGCCGCCTCTCTCAAGCCAGATCAGGTCGTCCATTCCGCAGTGCGCGGCTGTAGCTTTGTTCCGCTCCCGCATCGCGGCGTGTTGCCCGAATGCCGTGCGGAAATCTTCTCTGTTCACCATTACTTTCGGCAACGCCGCCATTCGCTTAAGGGATTTTTCGGCAATCCGACCCCCGCCAGCCCGCCCGTGTCCTCTTCCGGGACAAAAAAAAGCGCCCGCGAGCGGGCGCCTGAAGTTCAACCGTGCCGGGAAGGCGATCCCGGAGCGCTGGGGCGGCTCAGTTCATCGGGTACAAGAAGTGATTGTCGCCCACATCGTCGGCGAATTCCAGCAGCTCATTCAACTCGATGTTCCCGGTCTTCTCGACGCTGCCGTCCAGTTTCGCCACGTTGCCGTTGCCCTCGCCATGGATGCCCGGCAGCCATTCGCTCTGGGGCCACGGCGGATGAGGACGGACCTTGACTGCGGCCGCGGTGGTGATGCCGGAGGAACACGTGCCCATGCCGTTGGTCTTCATGTTGCGATCCACCAGCAGGATGTGCTGCTGCGCGTTCGCCCAATCGACAGTCCCCAGGCTGCTCATGTAGCCCGCATCCAGCCCCAGCGGGTAGCTCACCGAATTGTTCCGGTAGCTCGGATTCATGAACCCCCCCTCCGGAGCCGTCGAGAAATCGGTCGCCTGCTTGACTCGTTTGTCCGAAGGACAGGCGAGGATTTTCGGGGACACCAGCTGGTTGGAGATCCAGGCGTATTGGAACCAGAGGTTGTTTTGCATGCCGCTGGCCAATCCCTTGTT
>JAFGQR010000127.1 GCA_016935555.1 Verrucomicrobiota bacterium | reverse complement strand
CTGCATCGGATGGCGACGGAGGTTGGCTAAAGGCAAAAACGCTGGCGACATGGCTCAACGTCGTGAACCAAGCAGCCAAAACATGGAGTTCCTCAAACTCCGACTCCCAGTCGGAGTTTGACACCTGGCAGGCCGAGCTCGAAAACGCCCGAGCGGCCGGAACGTACCAGCCGTGACGATGCAGGCAGAACGTCCTAAGTCCGACGGCCTGCTAGGGCGTGCCGTTGTGGCTGAAGCGATAGAACCGCATGCCGGTCGGCGGGCGGCCGCCGGAGGTGCTGGTAGTGAAATCGTCGGCGAAGCCGCTCTCGGTCGTGGTGGCTGTGAGTGTGCCCTGGTTTTGGAACGGGTGCCACACGGGCGTGCCGTCCAGGCTGTCGGTGTATTCGATCGTGTAGGTGACGCCGGGACGCGACCGGAACCGGATGTGGAGGACACCGTCCTGGAACTGCATGGATTGGAGCAGGAACACCGGCACCCACACCGCTTCCTGCATCAGGGTGGGCGGGCATTTGCCGTTGGCGCTCCACAACGCATAAAGCTCCTCGCCCTGGTCGTCGGTCGTGTTTTCATCGCGCAGAAACTCGATGAACTCCTTGCTCGTGCTCTGGTAATAGAGCCGCGCCTCGGCCCGCATCGTGCCCGCGGGCAGCGCGTAGAAGGTGTCGTCCCAGTATTGGCCGTCTGCGTAGCCGTAACCCGCCGGCGCGCCGCCAAACGCCTCGAACGCGGCGTTGGTGAAGCCGCGAGGCGGAATCCGGTTATCGTCGTAGATGACGTTGTTGAGGACAAAATGGAACGAGGGTCCCGGGGCCATCCCGAGCAGGGTGGCGAGGTTGGTCGCCAGGGCCGGGTGCACCTCGTAGATCTTGGCCTGGGCATCGTGGCTGAGCACACCCGTCTCGGGGTCGTACGCGCCGGATTCGCCCAGGAGATTCGTGGCGGCGTCGTAGAATTTGACGTTGAGCCAGATGCGGCGGCCTTCGGGATAGCCGGTGGGAAGCTTGTGGCCGGTGTTGTTGGTGACGGTGACTTTGAGCTGGCCGCCCGAGAGCGAGAGAGCCAAGTCCGCGGCGTGGCCGAGCAGCTCAGTGGCGCGCGCGACGCCAGCCTGGATGGCACCGGGATTCACCTCAGCCGGGTGGAGGTTGGTGAGCAGGAGGGGCAGCCAGGTGCTGCCGCCGGTCAGATCGTGCAACGGCAGGTCGGTGCGGTACGGGGCGCCGGCCGCCAGGTTCGTGTTGCAGCCGTGGCCGCTGACGTCCCGCATGTGACAGTCCTGGCAGGTGGCAACGCGCCCGTCCGGCTTGTTGCCGGCAAACTCGGGCGCGTAGACGCCGTCGGGGGTGTTGTAGTCGCTGGCGAGCCACTCGCTGTAAGTGCGTTCGACAGGCGCCATGAAATGCGGCGAAAAGTTCGTGCCGGTGGTGTCGAACGCGTTGGTGGCATAATTGCCCTGGGCGTCGCGCGTGAAGGCCGGGTTGCTCACATCGTGGCACGTGCCGCACAGGGCCGCGCTGCGGTGGAACGGCGACGCCAGGAACGTGTGCGGCGCATCGGCATCGCCGAACGGCCCGCGCTGAGTCGCGCTGGGGTCGATCACAAACATGCCGTTGCCCTGGTTCGTTCCCCGAAACGTCAGCGCCGCCAGGATGTTCGAGTCCGCGTTGGGGCTGATGCCCGGTTTCCACACCGGATCCACCATCCGATGGCACAGGTCGCAGGTCACACCGTCCCCGTCGGGGGGCAGCATCCCGCTGCCGTCGGTGGGCACGGAACGCCCGCCCAACCACCCGCGGGCCAGGTGGCAGCGCAGGCAAAGGTCGCCCGAGTCGGGCGCATCCTGGTTGGCAATCACCATGTTGGCCCGGAAGATCACATCGCGCGAGCCGTGCGACATCATGCTCCCCTGCCAATTGACATACGGCTCATGGCTCGCGTTGTAATGGCCATGGCAGGTCGCACAACTCGCCGAATTGGCCAGCTCCAGCCCGTGCTCGAGCGGCTGCGTGCCCGGCATGTCAAAGTCGCGCAGCGTCGAGGGCACGCGGCCGCCCTCCGGCGAGACGATCCGAAACACCGCGTCGCTTTCATCCGCGGCGCTGTTGCCGGCGTTGTCCAGAGCCACCACCCGGAGGATCGCCCGGGTGCTGGGACGGTTGGCGGGCGTCCAGGCGTGGCTGCCAGTGTTGGCGATGCCCAGCGCCTCGGGCTCCCAAGTAGCCCCGTTGTCCAGCGACAGGTACAGGCTCACCCCCGCAATCCCGCTGGCATCCGAGGCGGTCCACGTGACGTTCGTGCCCCGGTTCCCCGTCAGCACCTCGCCCCCGTCGGGGAACGCCACCTCAACCTGAGGCGGTGTGGTGTCGACGCCCGAGGCCGGCACCAGGTAGTCCTTGAGGTCGGCCACCGCGACACCGCTCACGAGATTCACGTTCGCCGGCGTCAGCCCCGGAAACGTCGGCGTGTTGTCGTAGGCCGTGCTCGTCACCTCCACCAGCGTTGTGTGGCCGTCGTTGTCCGAGTCCTGGTCGCGGATGATCCAAACGGCGTTGCTGTTGCCAGCGCTCAAATTGTTGCCCACGGCCACCCCATAGGGGTTGCGCGCGCCGCCTCCTCCAAACTTGTAATGGCACACGCCGCAGTGCCCGGGAGCGCTGGGCACCGTGTCAAGAGGAGAACCCAGCGCCGACGGATAGTTTTGGAAGAACGCCTGGCGGATCTGATTCCTGGCGGCGGCCTCCGTGAGGCCCAGCGCCAGCAAGGCCGGCACCAGCGCCATGCCGAGGGTTGAACGGATGCATCCGGTGAGCCGGCGTTGCAGTTGCAGCAGGCGGGTCGTCATAGGTCACCTGGGTTGAAATGCGCGTTGCCAAGCAGCTTGGGCGATCAAGACATTCCGCGCACTCCCTGAATTGTCCGACCCTCACCTTTTCTTGTCTCGGAGCAGGTCCGGGGCTGCGGCGGAACCGCTGCGGCGGCTTTCCGAGCGCTATCGCAGTTTGTAGCTGACCGACATGCCGTCGTTTTTTTCCATGGAAGACCGGATGATGACGGTGTCGTAGTCCGGGTTGTTGTGGATGAAGTCGAGGAAATCCTTCATGGCGCGCGCGCTTTGGATGACGTTGTCGGCGACGATGACGGCGCCGGGCTTGAGGCGGGGCATCAAGGCTTGAAAATACTTGAGGTAATCGTGTTTCACCGCGTCCAGGAAGACGAAATCGTATTCGCCCTTCAGTCCGGGCAACACCTTCAGCGCGTCCCCTTCGATGACGGTGACCGTGGCCTCGAGGCCGACGGCTTCGAGGTTGGCGCGGGCGGCCCGGACCATTCTGGGGTCGATGTCCACCGTGTCGAGGTGACCCCCGGTGCGTTCAAACGCAATGCCCATGTGCAGCGCCCCATAACCCGTCGCGGTGCCCACCTCGATCCCCCGCTTGGCCCGGCTGCTTTCCACCAGAATCTGCAGCATCATCGCGTCGCCGGGCGCCGTGTTCAACCCGATCCGCTTGAAGTTCCTGAGAAAATCCCTCCGGAACGCCTCGCTCCGGCGGTCCGCCCCGGCGGCATCCAGCATCGTCGCAGCCAGCATCGAAGCAAGCATCCAACTCCACGGACAGGAGATCACGTGACATTTCATAGGTGCATCATCAGTTGCGCGTACGGGCGCATCATGCGGACCGCGCCGCCGATTGCAAGCACAACCCGCGGCAGCCCTCCTCCTCTCTCTCCCACACACGCGCTGCCCCCCAACGCCGCGCGCCGACCGTGTCGATCCTGCCGGCCGGGCCGCATCCCGTGCGGACTGCGCGGCGCCTTGTTGGAACGGAAAACCCGCCTTGCTCTGTCCTTGACCGGACTGCGGGAGGTTGGTATGCCCCGTTCCATGCGCGCACGACACGCCACGCATCCACGCAACCGCCAACTACACGACTTGCCATGATTGCATCCCGCCCGCCATCCCCCATGAACCGCCGGCAGTTTCTGAAACGAGGCAGCGCCTTGACCCTGGGGGCCGGGGCACTGGCCGGCGTGGCCCCGACCGGGGTGTTTGCCGCCGACGATCCCACGATTCGGCTGGCGCTCATCGGTTGCGGCGGACGGGGCACCGGCGCGGTGGACAACGCGCTGTCGGTGCCGGGCGACGGGCCGACCACCCTGCATGCGATGGCGGATCTCGCCCCGGAGAAGATGGAGGCGGCGGAACGATCGCTGCAGAAGAAGCATGGCCGCAAGATCGACGTCTCCGCGAGCCGCAAGTTCGTCGGATTCGACGCGTATCGCCATGCGATTGACAGTCTGCGACCGGGCGACGTGGCCATGTGCACGACGCGGGCCTATATCCGGCCGGTGCACGTCGAGTATGCCATCCGCAGGGGGATCAACGTGTTTTTCGAAAAGCCGTTTGCGTCCGATCCGGGCGGTTTGCACCGGTTGCTCCGGGCGCTCGAGGAGGCGGAACGGAAGAACGTGAAGATCGCCGCCGGCTTCCAGTGCCGGCATTCGCCGGCCCGCGCGGCGTTGATCGACCGGATCCGCGCCGGGGAGATGGGGGAGATCCTCCTGATCCGGGCCAACCGGCTGGGCGGGGCGGGTTGGCTGGGGCCGCAGGGCGCGAAGAGCAACGACCTGAGGAGCCAGCTGCAGTTCGGCCGCAGCCACCTGTTTTGGGTCGGGTCGGGTCAGATGGTGGACAACCTGATCCACCAGGTGGACGAATGCTGCTGGATCAAGGACGCCTGGCCCGTCGAGGTCGTCGGCATGGGAGGGCGGGCGGCCAACAGCACGGACTGCGGGCAGAACATCGATGTCTATTCGATGGAATACACCTTTGCGGACGGCACCAGGGCCTTCTGCGGGTTTCGGCGGATGAAGGGCGCGCGCAGCGATTTTGCGACGTATATTCACGGCACCCGGTGTGCCGCCCAGTTCTCCGGCAACGTGCACGCCGCCACCGTGCACCAGTTCAAGGACCAGCGGATTGCGCGCGATCACATTGCCTGGACGCCGGCCAGGGACGCGTTCAGCCCGTGGCAATACGAATGGAATCACTTCATCGAGAACATCCGCCAGGACCGCCCCCACAACGAACTCAAACGCGCCGTCTACTCGGATCTCGCCACGCTCATGGGCCGCGCCGCCTGCCATACCGGCCAGACCGTCACCTGGGACGACATCATGAAGTCCCGTTTCCAGTTCTGCGATTACCTCGACACCCTCACCGACGACAGCCCGCCGCCGGTCAGGGCCGATGCCCAGGGCCGCTTCCCGGTGCCCGTGCCGGGGCAGTGGACCGAAACCTGACCGGCACCCGCCGCATGAAGCGCGCACTGGATTCGATCGAATCGGCCATCGCCGCCCTGCGGAAGGGGAAGATGGTGATCGTGGTGGACGACGCCGACCGCGAGAACGAAGGCGACCTGATCATGGCGGCCCAGTTCGCCACACCCGCCGCCGTCAACTTCATGGCGCAGTACGGGCGCGGGTTGATTTGCGTGCCGACGACGGGCGAGCGGCTCAGGCAGCTGGGGATCTCGCCGATGGTCATCCACAACCGCGAGAACTTCAAAACCGATTTCCAGGTCAGCGTCGACGCCGCCCGCGGCATCACCACCGGCATCAGCGCCGCGGACCGGGCGCGCACCATCCAGGTGATGGCCGATCCGACGGCGGTGCCGGAGGACCTGGTGCAGCCCGGGCATATCTTCCCGCTCCAGGCCAAACCCGGCGGCGTGTTGCAGCGCGCCGGCCACACCGAGGCGGCCGTGGACCTCATCACGCTCGCCGGCTGCCGCCCCATCGGCGTGATCTGCGAGATTCTAAGCCGGGACGGCTCCATGGCGCGCCTGCCGGAGCTGCGCCTGTTCGCCCGGCGGCGTCAGCTGCGGATCGTCGCCATCGAGGATCTCATCAAACACCGTCGCGCCCGGGAAAAACTGGTTCAGAAGATCGAAGTGGTGAAGCTGCCGACGGAGTACGGCGACTTCGACCTGCATTTGTACTTGTCCACGACGGACCACCAATACCACGTGGCGCTTGTCAGAGGCGACGTCGCGGGCAAGCCGGACGTCCTGGTCCGCGTGCACAGCGAATGCCTCACGGGCGA
The DNA here is from genome assembly GCA_016935555.1 of Verrucomicrobiota bacterium. GTDB lineage: Bacteria > Verrucomicrobiota > Verrucomicrobiia > Limisphaerales > JAFGQR01 > JAFGQR01. The sequence continues at coordinate 55,314 of JAFGQR010000127.1, read as the reverse complement.
CGTGTTCGGCTCCAAGCGCTGCGACTGCGGAGCCCAGCTGCGGCAGGCGATGCGCCAGGTGGCGGAGGAGGGCCGCGGGGTGATCCTTTACATGCGCCAGGAAGGCCGCGGCATCGGGTTGGGCCCGAAAATCCAGGCCTACAAACTCCAGGAAATGGGCTACGACACCGTCGAAGCCAACCTGAAACTGGGCTACAGGATGGACCTGCGCGAATACGGCCTGGGCGCCCAGATCCTGGTCGACCTCGGCTTGCGCCGGATCCGGCTGCTGACGAACAATCCCAGAAAGATCGTCGGGCTCGAGGGCTACGGCCTCGTCATCTCCAAACAGGTGCCCATCCGCATCAAGCCCAATCCCTACAACAAGAAATACCTCGAAACCAAACGCAAGAAACTGGGCCACCTCATCTGACGACACGACATGCTCAGAACCCTGCCCCCCAAGCCTGCCCGCCGGTCCGGAGCGCGTTTTGCCATCGTCGCCTCCCTCTACAACCGCCGGTATGTCGACGCCATGCTCCGGGCCGCCAAGGCCGAACTGCAGCGCGCCGGCGCGGCCGGCGTGGCCGTGGTTCGCGTGCCCGGCGCGTTCGAGATCCCGGTGGTCGCTGCGCGGCTGGCCCAGGCCGCCGACTCCTCGTTCGGTGCCATCCTGTGTTTGGGGGTCATCCTGCGGGGAGCCACCACCCACGCGCAGCACATCGGCGAGACGGTCAGCCAGGCGCTCTCGCAAATCCAGGTGCAGTCCGGCGTCCCCATCATCCACGAGGTGCTGCTGCTCGAAAACACCCGCCAGGCGGCCGAACGCTGCCTGGATCCGCGCCACAACCGCGGCGCCGAAGCCGCCCGGACGGCGGTCGCCATGGCCCGGGTCATGCGGACGCTCCCCGGATGAGTCGCCCGCGCGTCCCCGGATCACGCTGACAGGAAGGCTCGCGGTTTCATAAACATCATTGAAGCCGCCGCGCAGCGGCGGCAGAGAATCCTCGAGTTTTCCATTTCCGGCAAAACTTGATCGGTTGACAAAGCATGGGAACACTCAAGGATTCCAGGGGCTGGCGACAAGGATGAGGCTGATGAGATCCAGGCCCAGGCCCGCCGAGGCCTCGTGTTTGCCCACCAGTTTCAACATGAGAGGGTTGACGCCCTCCGCCAACTCCAGCCGTCCCAGATGCAAGCGCCCGCTCTTCATCTGCGTCTCGGCATACAAGTCCACCGGCGCCGCCACCGGGTTTTCGTCCTGAAACAGCTGGACGCGCGCCTGGGCGGGTCCTTTGAGGGCCTCGAGATAGACCGCATACATCCCCGCGGCGGGCACCTCGCACGCGGGCGAGAGGAAATGGGGGCCGAACCAGTCTTGATTGGTGACGCTCAGCGAGAGGAACCGCACTTCCTCGCGGCCAATCGTCGCCTTGCGGCGCGTCAGCGAGGCCCGTTCAAACGACCACGCGTGAAGGGGCAACTGCCACCACGCCGGAAACACGATTTCTGACGGATCGCTGACGGCGCGGGCCGGGAGCGGCGGGGGCTCGAGGGTCGCAGTCGGGCGACGCTCGCTGTAGAAATAGGCGACGCTGCAGTAGTCCGTCGGGATGGCGTTCTTCTCGCCGGCGTGCTCGATGGTCTGGCGCAGGCTCTGCCGGAAGGCGTAAGCGTCGCCGAGAAACAACCGGTAGCCGCCCGTGCGGCCCAGGTGCTTGGCGTAGCCCAGGCAGCCGCTCAGCGGGAACGACCGCCGCTTCTCCCAGCGATCCGGCACATCATACCAGCCCCCGTTGAAGAAATCCTCCGAACCCGTCCCGTGGATCACCAGTTGCCCGTCAAGAGTCGTCTGGTCGTCCCCCTCGAAGAACAGGGTCTTTCCCGATTCGAACCCCTGGGCCTGCAGCACCACCCCCACCAGGTGACCCCGGCCCGCCGTCTCCAAAATGGCATACGGCTCGCCCGGACGCGTGGGATTCTCCCGCCGCCACAGCGCATGGAACCGCCCTTCGTTCGCGCCACGCGGCACCGGCGTGTGCCATACCTCCGCGCGCAACTCGACCGGCGCCGCACGCTCGGACACCACCTCCACCGTGGCAGCCCGGTCGAATGGCATCGGGAAATACGCGTAAGCGGCCTGCCCCTCCGTGCCGACAAGCAGGGACCGCATCGCCGGCTGGCCCCACGCGCAGCCGAAAAAATCCCCCATCGGACACCACACCGCCGGCGGCTCGCCATCCCACGTGATCTTCACCAAGAGGTCGCGCGCCTTGCCCGCCAGCGCGCGCGCCGGGGAGAACCGCAGCCCCACGATCCGCCCGCCCGAATCGGCCTGCCAGACCCGGCTCACGGCGCCGGCTGCCAGCGTCAGGTTGGTCTCAGCCCGGTGCACCGTCGCTCCCGGCGGCGCCGTCCACGGCGTCAGGTCCGCGCCGGCGCGGGAGAGCATTTCGGCCGCCCTGGCGCGATGGCCCGCGCGATCCCGGGACAGATCCGGATCGAACGAGCGCATCTTGGTTTCCGGTCCGTACAGGGCGTAGTTAATTTGATAGAACTGCACCTTGGGCGCCCTGATCCTCACGACGCATGAGGTCGCAAACGGCAGCGGCACATAACAGTAATATCCCCCGGCGCCAAACCCCACCAGCGGACGCGGAAAGGCCGGATGCCCGCCCAGAAACAACTCCCGAAATCCCGTTCGGAGGCGCGGCTTGGACTCGCCGTCGAAGAGGAATTCCACGACATCCTCGGTGGGCGTCGGGGTCGTGATCCGGTAGATGACGCCGGGACCTTTCAGGTCGGCCAGCACCAAGGCGTCGTTCTCCCGTCGCACGAACGAATACTTGCCCGAAAACCCGTCGTCGTTGCCGCCGCTGCGATCGTAGCTGGACACCATCCCGATCCCCACCGAGGTCTTGAAGGCGGGCAACCGGTCCAGACGGTGCAATTCCTCCAGCGGTTCAAACCCCGCCGCCGCCCCGGCCAGCACCACCGAAACAACGAGCCCAATCCCCACACGATCCTGCGCGCATTTCATGGAACCCAGCCTTAGCAGATCGCAACGGCCACCGCCAGCGCGGAGTCGCGAGGCGAAGGCCACCGAGGCACCCGCGCGCGGTCGCGCGCCACGCGCCGCCCCGAAACCCCGGGATGCCCTGAAAGCGGCCGCCCCGCGGATCAATCCTCGGCGAAGAGGAATTCGAGATCGGTTTGCGAGAGGTTGCGTGCGAAGCCCTCCTCGCCGAGGACGTCGGCGATGGTCTGGGCTTTGCGCTGTTGGAGGTCATAGATCTTCTCCTCGACGGTTCCCGGGGCGATGAGGCGGTAGGCGTTGACGGTGCGGGTTTGGCCGATCCGGTGGGAGCGGTCGATGGCTTGGGCTTCGACGGCGGGGTTCCACCAGGGGTCGTAGAGCACGACGTAGCTGGCGGTGGTCAGGTTCAAGCCGGTGCCGGCCGCGCGGAGGCTGAGCAGGAAGACCGCGGCGTTGGGATCGTCCTGGAAGGTCTGAACAACCTGGTGGCGCTCCTTGGTTTCGCCGGTGAGGATGTGGGTGGGGAGATGGCGCGCGGCGCATTCCCGTTCGAGGATGCGGAGCATCTGGACGAACTGGCTGAAGAGAAGCACCTTCTGGCCTTCGGCGAGCAGAGGTTCGAGCAGTTCGAACAGCGTTTCGGTCTTGCCCGAAGGCGCATCGTTGCCGACCAGCGTCGGGTGGCAGCAGATCTGCCGCAGCCGCGTGAGGGCGGCCAGCACGTGCATCTTGCTCTTGGCGAGGCCTTTTTCGGCGACGGCTTTGAGCACCTGGTCGCGGCTGCGACGCAGTTCGGCCAGGTAAAGTTTGCGCTGCTCTTCGCCCAGCTCGCAGTCGCGGCGTTCCTCGATGCGGTCGGGCAGATCCTTTGCAACCTGTTTCTTGAGACGCCGCATCAGCAGCGGGCGCAGCTTGGCGGAGAGGCGCCGCCGGGCGATGCGTTGCACGGTGAGGCTGTCCTCACCTTCGGCCTTCGGCTCGTAGGTCTGGAGAAAATGATCCTGGGTGCCGAGATAGCCGGGCTGGATGAAATCCGTGATGCTCCACAGGTCCAACAGCCGGTTCTCGAGCGGGGTGCCCGTCAGCGCCAGCCGCTGGGTGGCCTTGAGCTTCTTGACCGAGACCGTCACTTGCGCCCCGGGGTTTTTGATGAATTGGGCCTCGTCGAGAATCACCGCCGCGAAGTGGAACTTCTCCAGTTCCTCCCAGTCCCGCCGCAGCAGCGCGTAGTTGGTGACGATGATGTCGTTCTGGGGGATTTGCTTGCGAAGCCGGTGGCGGGCGGCGCCGCTTTCGAGCACCAACACCTTCAGCTGAGGCGTGAAACGCTCCGCCTCGCGCCGCCAGTTGTGCAACACCGAAGCGGGGCAGATGACCAGGACGGGCTTGCGCTGCTTGCGGTTGCGCTGGCTGAGCCACGCGATCCACGTCAGCGTTTGCAGCGTCTTCCCCAACCCCATGTCGTCCGCCAGAATGCCGCCCAGTCGGATCCCGGTGAGATGGCACAGGAAGCTGAACCCCTCCCTCTGGTAGGGGCGCAGCTCGGCCTGCACGCCTTCGGGCAGCCGGACTTCCGGGATGCCCTCGAAATGTTCGAGCTTCTTGCGCAACGCCTGGATTTCAGGGTTGTCAATGAAACGTCGGAACGCCTGCTCGTCCAGAGCGGCCGCCTGCTCCATCCCAATCCGGATCGGAGTCGGATTCAGGCCGTCGATCCCCAGGTCCGCCATGGTCTCCTGGGCTCGCTCGACGGACGAGGTGTCCAGCTCGACCCAGCCGGCGTCGGGCAGCTTCACAAAACGGGTGGTGGCGGCCCGCAGACGTTCCAAGTCGGCCTTGGTCAGCTTGAGACCTTGCTGCTCCCACTCCGCCGAGACACTCAGCCAGTCAATGCCGCTGCCTCTGACCACCAGCTTGGGACGCAGCCGCCGCGGCGCCAGGAACAACCGCTGGAATGTCGGGTTCCCCAGGTAGTCCGCCTCGGCAGGCTTGCTCGGCCATGCCATCGCCAGCGTGTTCAGAAAATTCTCGCTCGCGTCCCCCACCCAAAGCCCGGGCTCCGGCGTGAACCAGTCCAGCAGCCGCAGCCACCGCACCACCGCGTCCAGACGCGGGTCCTCCAGGATCTCGGGCTTCTCACCCGGCGGGGTCCGGCGCCGGTCGGGCTGCCATTCCTGACCGGTCCAATGCCACTCGCTGCCGTCGTCTTCCGCAATCGCCTTGAGACGCAGTTCGACAATGTCCTTGTCCTTGCTCAACTCGAAAATGAACCGCGGCCTCGCCCGGTGGGTGATGCACAACTGATCCCAATCCACGCTCCTGCCAGCCTGAGTCCTCCGCAAATGGGTGCGCAACCGGTGGCTCAAATGATGAACCGATACCGCCGGATTCTCCGCCCAGTAGGCAATCAGCAACGGCGGAGGCGGATGGCGCAGCAGGTAAAACGTGTGCTCCACCAGCACCAGCGCCGGCTGCCCCCCCAGAAACCGGGCCTCGGACAGGGGACGCGTCTCGCCCGACGGCAGGCCGAGGCGATGGATGAACAGCAAGCCCTGGCCGCGGTCTTCGAGGTGGGGAGTCAACGACATGACCTGCCCTTGAAAACGCAGCGGGGCGCCGTTCAGGGACAGGCGCGACCGCCGGCCCCAGTGCGCCAGCCACCGCAGAAGCCGCAGCCCGTCAAGCCGCAACACGTTCCCGCCAAGCTCTTCCCTGGAAAACTGCTCCCCCACCCACGCCAGAAACCGGCCGTCCTCGGACCCCATCCCCTCCGCATCCCGAGCCGCGCGCCGGATCACTTCGGCAATCCGCGCCGGCGAACCCGTCTTGCGCCCGCCGCGACACGGCGCCAGTTCGAACCGCACCGCCAACTCGAACAACGACGGCTGCTCGCCGGAGGGTCGCAGAAACGTCCGCAATTGCAGCGCCGCCGACGGCCCCGTCACCCCGCTCTCCGCCGGCAACAGCCACTGCTCCAGGTCCCGCGCCACCTCCCGGCAGGCCTCGTCTCCGCCAGACTCACCCTCCCCACCCGCAGCCGGCAAGCCATCCGCATGAATCCGTTCGCGCCCGCATCCCCCGTCGCCATGGCCGGCGGTCTTGCTGCATTTCCGGAGTTCGACGCGCAGACGCTCGCTGAGCACCCGCACCGGCAGCCGGGAAGCCCGCGACCAATACTCGACCACCGAAGCCGGAGGCGCATCATGAACGACATACACGGTGCGCCCGCAGAGCATCAGCGCGGGGCGCCCGGCAAACACGGGCGTGTCGCGAAACGGCGCCATCCCGGCGTCGGACGACGCCAGCCCGTGGCTGATCTGCAGCTCCATGTCCCCGTTGTCCATGCGAGGGGTCACGGTCACGATCCCGCCCGTAAACCGCAGCCATTGCCCCCCCAGCTCCAGCCGATCCTCCTGCCCCCACCGCGACAGCCATTGCAACAGGGCGCACCCCGTCAACGCCAGCAACTCGCAGCCTGGCGCCGGCGCCGGGTAGGTTTCCGCCAGCCATCGCATGAACTCCCAGTCGCCCGGCGAAAACAACTCCTGCTCGTGCGCGGCGCGACGCGTCAGGTCCACGACCTCCGCCAGCGGACGCACCTTCTCGCCGCTGCGCGGCCGGTGGAGATGGAGCCGCACCACCAGCGCGTGCAACGCGCGTTGGTCCGCCACGGGCCGCACCTCGCAGACCACCCGCAACGCCGCCCGGGGCGAATCCAGATGGGGCGGAGCCGGCGGGAACAGCCAATGCTCCATCTCCTGGAGCGCCTGCTGCTCGCGCTCGGCGTGCGTGATTTCCGCAAAGCGCTGCGCGCTCGCGTAGGCGCTCAACTCCGGAGGCAGCGGACGGTTGGCCCGCAAAAACAGCATCGCCAGCTCCTCCAGCCGCGCGGAACCCGTCGCCGCCAGCATCCGAGACCACCACGTCGCCCCCGCAAAATCGCGCCGGGACAGCGACAGCTTCTCGAAATAATCCTCGAGCAGCAGCCACGCGCGCTGCGAATCCGTGCAGTCCGCCAGCGCGCGCAACAGCTCCGCGCGCCCCGCCACCAGACTCTTCGAGTCCGCCAGCTCGCGACGCAAATCCGCCAGCGCGCCATACGTCCTGTCCAACACCGTGTGGTGCGCGTCGTACTTCGTCGTGCCCGCCACCCGGCCGGGCCGCTTGGATTGTCTCGACAACTTCGGCATGCCTGCGCTTTGCCCAAACTGTTCCCGGGGCAAAAATCGATGCATGATACCGCCATAAATCGCCCGCGGCGGTCAACGAGAAACTCAAAAGAAATTTTGGAAACGCCCCGCGACACCCCGCCAGGCCAACCCCGTCACGCGCCATGCGCGACCGGCGTTGGACAAGCCGCCCCCCATCACCTCCCGGCCCCCGCGGCGCCCCGCAGCTTCACCCGGCCCGGCCGGCTGCGCCCCGGGATGCGGGCGAGGCAAACGCGCGCGACACCATCGCCTCCAGCGCCGCAATCCAGTCGGGATGCACATTGAGACACGGGATCAGCGTGAACCCACGCCCCCCGGACGCCAGGAACACCTCGCGCCCGCGCAGCCCGATCTCCTCGAGCGTCTCCAGGCAGTCCGCCACAAACGACGGGCAAATCACCGCCAGCCGCCGGACGCCGTCCCTGGCCAGCCGCACGATTTCCCGGTCCGTATACGGCCGCAGCCAGGGCTCCCGGCCCAGACGCGACTGGAACGCCACGGAGTAGCGGGTGACCCCGGCGCGGCGCACGAACGCGTCGGTGGTGCGGAAACACTGCGCGCGGTAACAGGTCCGATGCGCCTCGCTGGGAACCTCGCAGCAGTTCTCGACCCTCAGGCAGTGCGCGCCCGTGGGATCGGTCTTGCGCAGGTGGCGTTCGGGCAGGCCGTGATAGCTGAAGAGCACGTGGTCGTGCGGCTGGCTCAGAGCTTCCGAGGCGCTGGCCACCAGGGCGTTGATGTAACCCGGATCGTCATAATACGGCGCCACCACCCGAACCTCCATCGCAGGCGCGACCCGCGCCTGAACTTCCCTCACGCGCTCCACAACCGTCTCGAAGGTCGACATCGCATAGTGCGGGAACATCGGAATCAGCAGCAGCGAATCCACCCCCTCCCCGCTCAGCCGCCCGATCGCGCTCGCGATGGTCGGGTTCCGGTAGCGCATCGCCAGCCCGACCGGCATCCCCACCCGCCGCGCCAGTTCCTCCCGAACCTTGCGGCTCGTGGCGACCAGCGGCGATCCCTCCGCCGTCCAGATCTTGCCATAAGCCTCGGCGGACCGTCGGGGTCGCCTCGGCAGAATCGCGCCGTGCACCACCAGCCACCGCCACGGATACGCCACGTCCATCACCCGCCGATCCATCAGAAACTCCCGCAAATAACGGCGCACGTCGGGCACCGACGCCGACTCCGGCGACCCCAGGTTCACCAACAACACCCCCCGCCGGCTCATGCCAGATAACCTCCCACACGCTCGGCAGCCCGCAGCCCCGCCACCATCGAGTCCCCCAACGACACCCCGTCCCGATAATGCCCCGCAAAAAAGAACCCCGGCGCCGCGCGCTCGATCGCGTCCATCAGCTCCTTGTAGCGGCCATACCCGACCTCATACTGCGGGATGGCCCTCGGCCAGTGAACCACGTGCTGGAACGTCGGCTCACCTCTCACCCCCAACAGCGTCCGCAAATCCCCCAACGTCGCCTCCACCAGCCGCCCCTCCCCCCACCCCCCCGCCTCCGGATGCTGCGCGCCCCCCAGGTAGCTCGTCAGCGTCACGTGCCCCTCCGGAGCCCGACCCGGAAACAGCGCGGAGGAAAAAATCGTGCCCAGGATCTCAAAACCCTCCACCCGGGGAATCAACATCCCAAACCCGCAGCACGGATGCGCCACATCCTCCCGCCGGAACCCGAGCACAACGCTCGCCACCGGCGGATACTCGATCCCGGAAAACTCCGCCAGCGGCATCGGCACCGCCGCCTCCACCGCCAGCTCCCCCAAACGGTGCGCCGTCCCCACATACAAAACCGCCGCGTGCGCCTGCGTTTGCGGGCCGGCCCCGTCCGTAAACCGCACCGTCCAACCCGATCCGCTCTGAACCACGCCCGTCACGGTGGCATTCAGCCGCACCGCCCCTCCCAACTGCCGGTGCAACGCGTCCGGCAACACCTGCAGCCCCTCGTCAAACGAGAATTTCTTCGCATGCGCCTTGCTAACCTCCGCCCGCCGCCGCCGCTCCCGCGCGCCCAGAATCTGGCCCCGTATCAGCGACCCATAGCGGCGTTCCAGGTTGTAAATCTTCGGGAACGCGTGCTGGATGGACAACCGGGCCGGATCGCCCGCATAAATCCCACTGACCAACGGGTTGATCGCATAATCAAGAAACTCCCGCCCCAGCCGGCGCACCACAAACTCCGCCACGCTCTCCTCCCGGCTCGCCCGCCCAATGAAGGGCTCCCTCAGCAGCCGGCCCTTCGCCGACCACGAGAAGAACGACGACACAAAAAAACCCAGCGCCCCCCCGGGCATCGCCACCGGCCGCCGCCCCCGCACGATGAACCGCGCCTCCGCCCTCGGATCCGAATCGCAGCGGCGGCCCTCCAGCCCCAGCGCCGCCAGAAGCGCCGTGATCCGAGGCGACGTCTCGAGAATCGTGTTCGGCCCGTGCTCGGCCAGATACCCTCCCTGCCGCGACGTCTGGATGACCCCCCCGACGCGCGGCGTGGATTCATAAAGCGTCACCCCAAGGCCCGCCTGCCGCAGCCCGTAGCCCGCCGTCAGCCCCGTAATCCCGGCGCCAATGATCGCCACCGACTTCATCGCTTCTGTAACACGTCACGCCAAGGTGGTCCCCATCGCGCCAAATGCCAAGCCCGAAGCCGAACACCACACGCGCACCCCAGGCCGCCAGCCAGCGTCCGCCAAGAACCCCCGAAACCATGGCATCCCGGGGGGCTGACGCGCTGGAACCCAGCCGTTCCTCGTTGTGCCGCTCCCGCCCACGGGCCTCCGGCTCCCCTCATATCGTCCGCGAAAACCGACGCTCGGATTCCCGGGGCAGATACGGATCGAACCGCATGGCGATGTTGCGAATGAGCAGCCGGCCGAGGTTGGTGATTTCGATGCCGGCCGGGCTTCGCCTCAACAAGCCGTCGGCCTCCATGTCACCGAGCGACGCGATTTCGCTCGCGAAATACCCGGCCACATTCGTCCCGGCCTGGCGCGAGAGCGCCGCGTAGTCCAGTCCCAGATTGCACATCAGCTCCATGATCATCCGGCGGCGCAGGACGTCGTCCGCCGTCACCGCATACCCGCGCGCCAGCGGGGCACGGCCGGCGTCCACGGCGGCCTCATACGCCGGCAGTTCCTTGTGGTTCTGCCAATAAACACGGTCCGTTTGCGAAATGGCCGACATCCCAAAGCCGTAAATGTCGGCGCCGCCGCGGGTGCTGTAGCCCTGAAAATTGCGCTGAAGAGTCCCGTTGCGCTGGGCCACCGCCAACTCGTCGTCCGGACGCGCGAAATGGTCCATGCCGATATACACATACCCGCCCTCGCCGGTCAGCTTCTCCGTCACCAGCTTGAGCAGCTCCAGCTTCGTTTCCGGAGAGGGCAGACGGGCGCGCGTTTCCAGGATCTTCTGCGAAGGCTTCAGCCACGGCACGTGGGCGTAGTTGAACACCGCAAGACGATCGGGCCGCAGCTCCAAAACCTGGTCCAGCGTGTCCCCGAACGAGCGCACCGTCTGATACGGCAGCCCGTAAATCAGGTCGATGTTCAGCGACGCGAACCCGGCCTCGCGGATCCAGGCGATGGCCTGCGCGGTCAGCGCCCGCGACTGCACACGATGCACCGCCCGCTGCACCTGGGGATGGAAATCCTGAACCCCCACCGACGCCCGGTTGAACCCCGCCTCGCGCAGCGCGGCGACGTGATCCGCAGTCAGCCGGCGCGGGTCGATCTCCACGGCGGCCTCGACATCCTCAGCCATCGTGAAATGCCCGCGGAGAATCCCCCCCAGCCCCCGCAGCTCCGCCGGAGCCAGAAACGTCGGCGAACCGCCGCCGCAATGCACCTGAACCACCCGCCGCCCCGGATGCAAACGCCCCGCCATCCCCGACACTTCCCGCCGGAGGCGTTCCAGGTACATGGCGCCCTGGCGATGCTGCCGCGTGATCACCGTCGTGCACCCGCAAAACCAGCAGAGCGTCTCGCAGAACGGAATGTGCACATACAACGACACCTCGCGCGGGACCCGGTTGTTCCGCGCAATCTCGGCTTCGAGCTCGGCCCACGTGAACCCGTCGGTGAACTTCGTCGCCGGCGGGAACGACGTGTAGCGCGGACCCGGCACGTTGTATTTCCGGATCAGCTCGAGATTGACGTCGAGTCGGCTCATGCAAACCGCGCCACCGTGTACACCAGGCTCTCGATGGCCTCGAGCCGCGCCCCCGGCGGCACCCCGTGACCCAGATTGAAAATGTGCCCCGGCCGGCCCCGCAGCACGCTCAAAATGCGCCGCGTCTCCGCCGCCACCGTCTCGGGATCCGTGTTCAGCAGCGCCGGATCCAGATTGCCCTGTATCCCCACCGTGGCCGGCAACACCCGCCTCGCCGCCTCCAGCGACACCGTCCAGTCCACCCCCACCACCTGCGCCCCCGTCTCCACCAGAGCTGCCCCGTCCCCATGCGCACCCCGCGAAAACACAATGACCGGCACCTGCCCGCGCAGACCCGCGATCACCCGCTGCATCCACCGGCCCGACGCGGCTTCGAATTCGCCTGCAGGCAGAAGGTGGCCCAGACTGTCGAAGAGTTGCACCGCATCCGCGCCCGCGTCGATCTGCACCTGCAGACAGTCCGTCACCGCGCGCGTCAGGACCTCGCACAGCGCCATGAACATCGCCCGGTTCCCGTAAAACAGCTCCCGGGCCCTGAGCGGCTCCCGGACACCCCCGCCCTCCATCATGAAATTGGCCAGCGTCCACGGCGACCCCGCAAACCCAATCAGCGCCGTGCGCCCGCCCAGCTCCGCCCCCGCACGCCTCAGCGCCTGCCCCACATACCCAAGCCGCTCCACAACCCCCCCCGCATCCAGCCGCCTCACATCGTCCGAATGCCGCAACAGCCACTCAAATCGCAAACCGCCCTCGTCCGAAAACGCATACGGCTGCCCCAGCGCCTCCGCCACCACCAGGATGTCCGAAAACACAATCGCGGCGTCAAACCCAAACCGCCGGATGGGCTGGAGCGTCGCCTCGGCCGCCAGCTCCGGCGTGCGCACCAGCTCGAGAAACGTGTGCTTCTCCCTGAGCGCGCGATACTCCGGCAACACCCGCCCCGCCTGCCGCATCAGCCACACCGGCGGTCGGTCCACCGCCTCACACCGACACGCGCGCCGAAATCGCTCGCGACAGCTCATCGCCCCGCTCGCACCACGCGCCGCCGCCGGCCCAAACAAGGCCGCATTCGCATACGGTTCTCCAGGCATCCGCCCAAACCTCCGTCACCCGGACCCCGGACAGCCCGCGCCGCCGCCCGCCGCCCGGCCCGGCCCAATCGTTCCATGATCGCTCATCCGCATACCCTACCCAAGGACAGCCGCGCCGTCATACTTTTTCTGGCGCCACCCCTAGCAGCCTGTCGGACTTAGGTCTATCCGGCGTTACTTGAGTTTCGGTGCCTGCGAAAGCTACGGACGTCTCCTGTGGTCCGGGACAGGCTGCTAAGGCAGGCCGTCTTGCGCCGTCCTGCCTGGCTTTGGAATTGCCCAACAAAGCAAGCCTCAAGATCCGTGACCCCAATGGCGTGGGTCCCTCCTTGAAGCCCGCCCAGGGCCTGGCAACCCCCAACGCCCGACCCCCTTAAAGCCCGCGCCCCCACGGTCCGTTTGCGCGAAGACACCGGACGGCGCGGCGTCCGGGACAACCCTCCAGCAGGCCCCGCACAGACATGCTCTGACCCGGCAAGACCAAGCCGGGCTCCAACTCGCTGAGCGGAGCCAGCACAAACGCGCGCCGCGCCGCGCGCGGGTGAGGCAGAACAAGCCGCGGGTCGTCGCGGCGTTCCCGGCCAAACGCGATGAGATCCAGATCCAGCGGCCGCGGCTCGTTGAGAACCCGCTTGGGACGGCGGCCAAATGCGCGCTCGAGGGTCTGCAGTTTGCCCAGCAGGCTCTCCGGGGTTTCGCCGGGATGCGGCACCAGGCCGACGACGGCGTTGACGAACGGCGGGGAGCCGGGCGGGCAATCGACAGGCGCCGACTCCCACAGGGACGAGACGCGCAGCGGTTGGGGCGAGAAATGCTGGAGGTGGCCGAGGGCGGCCCGGAGTTGGGCGGGCGGGTTGCCGAGGTTGGCGCCCAGGGCGATGAACACCCACGGCGGCGGCGGCGGCGGGGTCATGGCGGACCGTTACTTCAATCCCAGCACGTCCTGCATGGTGTAGAGGCCGGGCGGCTGGCGCACAGCCCACAGGACGGCACGAAGCGCGCCGCGGGCGAAGGTGTCGCGGCTGGAGGCCTTGTGGGCAAGCTCAAGACGTTCGCCGGGAGTGGCGAAGATGACGGTGTGATCGCCCACGACATCGCCGCCGCGGAGGGCGTGCATGCCGATTTCGTGGGCGGTGCGTTCGCCCACCAGCCCGGACCGGCCGTGGCGGAGGACGTCGTCGCGCTGGAGCGACCGGACATGGGCGAGGATCTCGGCCAGGGCGAGCGCGGTGCCGCTGGGGGCGTCCTTCTTGAGACGATGATGCATCTCGACGATTTCCAGGTCGAAGTCGGGTCCGAGGATTTCGGCGGCTTTGCGGGTGAGCCAGAACAGGGTGTTGACCCCGGTGGAGTAGTTGGCGGCCCACACGATGGGGATGGCGGACTGGCAACGGCGGAGCGCGCCGGATTCGTCCGCGGTGTGGCCGGTGGTGCCGATGACGAGGGCCTTGCCATGCCGGGCGCAGAGGGCGGCGACGCCGGGGGTCGCGTCGTGGGCGCTGAAGTCGACAACGGCGGCGGCGCGGGCGATGACGGCATCCAGGCGGTCGCCGAGATCGACGGCGCCGGCAATCTCGAGTTCGGGATGGCGCGCGGCGGCGACGAGGAGGGCCTGGCCCATGCGGCCTTTGGAGCCGTGGATGACGATGGGCGTCATGATTTGAGGACGCCGCAGGCTTTGAGGGTGAGACGGAGCCGGTGGCGGTTGTCGGGACGCATGGGCACGAGCGGCAGCCGGTATTCCTCGGCGATGCGGCCCATCATGGCCAGCGCGGCCTTGACCGGAAGCGGGTTGGTCTCCATGAAGAGATCCTTGAACAGGGGAAAAAAACGACTGTGAAGTTTCAGAGCCTCGGAGGCGCGTCCGCCGGCAAAGGCGCGCACCATCCGGGCCACCTCCCGGGGGATGACATTGGACGCGACGCTGATGACACCCTGGGCGCCGACAGCCATGAACGGCAGGGTCAGGGAATCGTCGCCGGAGAGGACGGTGAACCGGGGCCCGAGGGCGGCGCGGAGCTGGCTGACGCGGTCGGGGTTGCCGCCGGCCTCCTTGATGCCGACGATGCTGGGGCAGGAGGCGGCGAGGCGTTTGACGGTGTCGACGCCGATTTCGATGCCGCACCGGCCGGGGATGCTGTAGAGGACAATGGGAAGCCGGGAGGCGCGGGCGACGGTTTTGAAGTGCTGGAAGAGGCCTTCCTGAGACGGTTTGTTATAATAGGGCGCGACCTGGAGCGAGGCGTGAGCGCCGGCCTTTTCGGCGGCTTGGGTGAGAAAGACGGCCTCGGTCGTGGAGTTGGCGCCGGTGCCGGCCAGGACCTTGATGCGGCCGGCGGCGCAGCTGACGGCGTACTGGATGACCTGGGTGTGCTCGTCGTAGTCCAGCGTGGGCGATTCGCCAGTGGTGCCGACCGGCACGATGCCGTCGACGCCGGCGCGGATCTGGGCACGGATGAGGGCACCGAAGGCGGCGAGATCCACCTTCCCTTCGCGAAAGGGGGTGACCAGGGCGGTGTAGGTTCCGGTGAACATGGGTGGCCGAACTGTCATGCGTCCAATGTCCCGATACGTTCCGCAAAACGGCGCGGTTTGGCGAGCAGTTTTTCTTTGGGCTTGCAAGTTTCCGCCCGCCTGCCTACATTGGGGGCGTTTGAGGACAGGAACGGTTCCTGTCGGCGGATGTTACTGAACACCATGCTAACGCTTCAACCGGTGAGGGTCGCTTGAGTCGGCCCTTCGCGTCACGTCGTGCTCCAGGTCCGATGGTTCGGGTGAACGGGAAGATCCGTGCCCGGGAGGTTCGGGTGGTTACCGAGGACGGTCGCCAGCTGGGGATTCTCAATCTTGCGGAGGCCATTCGCCTCGCCCAGAGCTACGGAGTTGACCTGGTCGAGGTCGCCCCCAATGCCACACCGCCTGTCTGCAGGATCGTCGACTTCGGAAAATACCGCTACGAACAATCCAAACGCAACAAGGAGGCCCGCAAACACCAGCACGCCACCAAACTGAAGGAAATCCAGCTTCGGCCGGCCATCGATCCGCACGACCGGCAAACCAAGCTGACCCACGCCATCGGTTTTTTGTGCGAGGAAATGAAGGTGAAGGTCTCCCTCCGGTTCCGAGGCCGCCAAATGGCCCACCCGGAAATCGGCACCCAGGTGGTCGACAAGTTCCTCGAAGACCTCGCCCCCTATGGCCACCCCGACGCCGAACCCAAACTGGCCGGACGCGCCATTAATGTCATCCTCAGCCCCCTGCCTCGCAACAAGCGCGCCAAACCCCCCGAACCCGGCGCGAAGCCGCCGGAACCCGCCGTGCCGGCCCCGGCCGGCACCGTGCGGCCCGCGCCCCTGCCGCGCGAGCCTGTGAAGCCGCCTCCGGCCGAGCCCTCGCCCGGGGTGCGGCCCTCGGGATTCGTGAACAACCCGTTCGCGCAGCTCGGCAGAAATGTGGATTGACCGGGGAGCGGGCGGCTGATTAGGTTGCCGCGTCGCGGCTGAGCGGCGACCGACCTATGCGACACACGATTTCAGTCCTGGTGGAGAACAAGTTCGGGGTGTTGACCCGGGTGGCTGGCCTGTTCAGCGGACGCGGCTACAACATCGACACCCTCAACGTCGGGCCCACGCACGATCCGAGCATCTCGCGCATGACGATCGTCACGCGGGGCGACGACGCGACGGTCGAGCAGATCGTCAAGCAGCTCAACAAGCTGGTGAACGTGCTGAGCGTGCTGGATTTTCGCGACGGCGAATATGTCGATCGCGAACTGGTGCTCATCAAGGTGAAGGTCGACAGCAAGTCCCGGGCGGAGGTGATGCAGATTACCGACATTTTCCGCGCCAAGATCGTCGATGTCCAGCCCCGGAGCGTCACCATCGAAATGACCGGCGACGAGAGCAAGGCGGAGAAGTTCATCGAGCTCATGGCCAACTACGGCATTAGCGACCTGACCCGCACAGGCCGCATCGCCATGCCGCGCAAGTGAGCGAACCCGCCGCCGTCGAATCCGCACCAGGAACCCATGTTTCGTTTGGACTGTGATCCAATCTGTCAACCCACCCCTCAACCCCAAGTGCGCCCAGCCGCACGATGCGCCCCCATACTCTCATGGCAACCATTGATTTTGGCGGAACCAAGGAACATGTCGTCACCCGCAAGGAATTCCCCATGTCGCGCGCGCGCCGCGTGCTCAAGGGCGAAACCATCGCCATCCTCGGCTACGGCGTCCAAGGCCCGGCGCAATCCCTGAACCTTCGCGACAACGGCTTCAAGGTCATCGTCGGCCAGGCGCGGCAGTTCTCCCGCGATTGGGACCGCGCGCGCAAGGACGGCTGGGTGCCCGGGAAGACGCTGTTTGACATCGAGGAGGCTGCCGGGCGCGGCACGCTCCTTCAGATGCTGGTGTCGGATGCGGCGCAACGGGCCATTTGGCCGGCGGTCAAACGCCACCTCAAGGCCGGCGATGCGCTGTATTTTTCCCACGGGTTTTCGATCGCCTACAACACGCAGACCGGCGTCGTGCCCCCGCCCGACGTGGACGTCATCATGGTCGCGCCCAAGGGCTCCGGAACGTCCGTGCGGCGCAATTTCCTCTCCGGCGCCGGCATCAACTCCAGCTTCGCCGTGTTCCAGAACGCGACCGGCCGCGCCGAGGAACGGTGCCTGGCGGTCGGCATCGGCATCGGGTCGGGCTACCTGTTCCCCACCACCTTCGAGCACGAGGTCTTCAGCGATCTGACCGGCGAGCGCGGCGTCCTCATGGGCGCCCTGGCCGGCATCATGGAGGCGCAATACGACGTCCTCCGCGCCCACGGGCACACCCCCAGCGAAGCCTTTAACGAAACCGTCGAGGAACTCACCCAGAGCCTCATCCGCCTCGTGGACGAAAACGGGATGGACTGGATGTATGCCAACTGCTCCGCCACCGCCCAGCGCGGCGCCCTGGATTGGAAACCCAAATTCAAACAGGCTGTCCTCCCGGTCTTCAAGCAGCTTTACGCGCGGGTCAAGTCGGGCAAGGAATGCGCCCGGGTGCTGGCCGCCTGCGGCCAGCCCGATTACCAGGCCCACCTCACCAATGAACTCAACGCCATGGGCAGCTCGGAAATGTGGCAAGCCGGCAAAGCCGTCCGGGCCCTCCGCCCCAAGGAACCCGCCCGCCGCATCTCCAAAACCACCCTCGGCGTCGCAGGACGACGCTCCAATTGACATTGAACCAGGCACGCCCGCACCCCGCCCCTCTGCCGGAAGCGCGCTGCGAGCCGTCCGCGCGGCAGACGACTTGCTGCTGTTCAAGCCGATGAACCGCCTCCGGGCACGCAACTTCCGCCCGAGGACGGTGTTTGATCACCACAATTAGGATTGGTGCGCACGGCGGGAATGCGTTATGGTCTGGCATATGAAGCGTTTGGGGCAAGTCAAGACCGCGGCCTGGGCAGGCGCCCTGGCGCTGGCGCTGACGCTGGCAACCCGCCCGCTGCCAGCCGACACGGCCAATCCCTACCTGGTGATCACCAACCGCAACGCGTTCAACCTCACCGACCTGCCCCCACCCCCACCCCCGCCCCCCTCCAAACCCGAGCCGCCCAAACCCGCCTCCACCGTCCGGCTCAGCGGCATCACCACCATCCTCTCCAAAGCACGGGCGCTCTTTGAAATCGTGGAAGCCCCGGGCAAACCGGTTCAAAAACCCATCATGCTCGTCGGCGACAAGGTCGGAGACATCGAACTGGTGTCCATCGACGTCGAAAACAAACGCGTCACCATCCTCCAAGCCGGCGTCGAAACCAATCTCGTCCTCGAAGCCCGCAAAGCGGCGCCTGCAAGGCCGGGACAACGCCCCGGCACGGCCCCGGGCTTGCGGCCCGGCATGCCGCCAGGCATCCGGCCCCCCACCCCCCAGACTGCCGCCACACCGCCCACCGGCGGCTCGCCGCTGGTGATCAGCTCCGGATCCGGCGGGGCGTCCTCGGGCCGCGGCGGGGTGATCACCATGGGCGGCGTTGGATCCACCCCGACCCCGGCGGCCACAGCCGCCAAGACCACAGCCCCGGGCCAATACACCTCATCAGGCCGCCCCGCGCCTTATGTGGCCTCCCGGATCTCGCCCACCCCCTCCGCAGCCGCCCCGGTCACCCTCTATCAGCGTGCCCCGTCCGCCTCGCCCGGCTCATCCGCCGCCACCCTGCGCACCATCCCGTCGCGAACCCCCCGCACCCAAAGCCTGGGATCGGCCGCGCCCGTCGACGCGGACGCCAAGGCCGCACAGCAGTTGCTGATGCTGCATCTGAACGAAGCCGCCAACCCGGGCCAAGCTCCCCCGCCGCCCCCGATCGAGTAGCCGCCTCGATCGTCTCCGCCGTTCTTTCGCTTGCGTCGGGACGCGCCGCCGCCTAGGCTATGGGTTCGTTTTTGACCCGAATCCGCTTGGACGACAACAAAACAACTATGGCAACCTTGACAGGCAGAGTGCTCGTGGCCCAGGGAGGCGGCCCGACCGCGGTGATCAATCAATCCCTCGTCGGCGTCGTCCTCGAGGCGCGCAAATACGCCCAGGTCACCCGCGTTTACGGCGCCCTTAACGGCGTGCGCGGCATCATCAACGAGGAGTTCGTCGACCTGAGCCAGGAAACCGCCCACAACCTCGAACAGGTGGCCGTCACCCCGTCGTCGGGCCTGCTCAGCACACGCGACAAGCCGGACACGGACTATTGCGCGAAGATTTTCGACGTGTTGAAGGCGCACGAGGTGCGCTATTTCTTTTACATCGGCGGCAACGACAGTTCGGATACGGTCCGCATTGTGAACGAGAACGCCAAAGCCGCGGGCTACGACATGCGTTGCATCCACATCCCCAAGACCATCGACAACGACCTCGTCGAGAACGACCACACCCCCGGCTTCCCCTCCGCGGCGCGGTTTGTCGCCCTGGCGTTCATGGGCGCCAACCTCGACAACCGCGCCCTGCCCGGCGTCTACATCGGCGTGGTCATGGGCCGCCACGCCGGCTTCCTCACAGCCGCCAGCGCGCTCGGCCGCGCCTACCCCGATGACGGCCCCCACCTCATCTACATGCCCGAGCGGCCCTTCGACAACCGCCGGTTCCTCGCCGACGTGGACGCCGCCTACAAGAAGCACGGGCGCTGCATCATCGCCGTCAGCGAAGGCATCACCGACGCCGCCGGCGCCGCCATCGTGACCACCCTGGGCACGGCCGTCGAAAAGGACGCTCACGGCAACGTGCAGCTCTCCGGCACGGGCGCCCTGGGCGACGTGCTGGCGAACGAGGTCAAAACCCACCTCAAGATCAAACGCGTCCGCTCCGACACCCTCGGCTACCTCCAGCGCAGCTTCATGGGCGTCGTGTCCGACATCGATCAGCACGAAGCCCGCGAAGCCGGTGAACGCGCCGTGCAGTTCGCCCTGTGGCATGACGTCGACGGCAGCGTCACCATCCGCCGCACCGGCAATTACTCCGTCAATTACGAGCTCGTCGAACTGTCCCGCATCGCCGCCAGAACCCGCCACATGCCCGACGAGTTCATCAGCCCCCGGGGCAACGACGTCACCGAGGCCTTCTATGCCTACGCGCGGCCCCTGCTCGGGCGCGGCATGCCCCAGCCCCATCGCATCCGCGCGCCGCGCGTCGACAAGATTCTCAAGCGGGGATAACTCAGGTCCAGAGCCACGCCAGCACCGGCGCGACGGCCAGGCTGGGCAGGTAGCTCACCAGGTCGACCTTCTTCAACTCCCAGATCACCAGCGCCACGGCGAACACCAGCAGGCCGCCGGTCGCGTTGATCGCGTCCACCAACAGCGGCGGCAGGCTCGCCCCGGCCGCCTGGCTCAGCAAACTCACCGTCCCCTGCAACGCCACCACCGGCACCACCGAAAGCATCACGCTCCCCCCAAACATCCCCACAAACGCCATCGCCGCCAGCGCGTCCATAACCCCCTTGACCGCCAGCGTCGGCCAATACGACACCAGCCCGTCCTGCACCGCCCCCACCAGCCCCAGCGGCGTCACGCAAAACAACGCCGCCCCCACCAAAAACCCGTCGCTTCGCCAACCCCGCGCCGCACCCGCCCCGGCCTTCGCCTTCATGCGGCTTCTGGCGAACTGTCCGACACGGTTCGACAGGACCTGCAAACGCATCGCCCGCCCCGCCATGCGCCCGAGAACCATCGCCAGCACCACAATCGCAAGCTGCCGCGCCACCGCCCCCACCCCTCCCCCCACACTCTTCCAGGTCAGCCCCAGCCCCACCCATACCGTCAGCGCCCCCAGCGCAAACTTCCAAGCCTGCTGGGTCGGAGCACTCGGAGGCTGGCGCATCCCCAACCCCAGCAGGCTCCCCGCCAGAATCCCCGCCGCGTTCAAAATGGTGCCGGTCATGAATGCCGTGTCTTGTGTCGGTCCGGCGCCCATACTGCCAGCAACCCCGCGCCGGTGACAACCCCTCAAGTGCCTTGGCTCCGCTCCGGTCGCAACGCGGACCCCGCCGTTCCCCGGAGCCGGCCTGAGGGCGCGTGAGCCATCGAACGCGCGGCGGCTCTCGGAAGCGTCCCTGCGAATGCTGGCCCGGGCACGCGAAACGCGCTGAACCCGCGCGCCTGAAAAAATCGGGGTTGCATTTCGGCTTCGGAAGGCTCATGGTAGGGGCCTCGTGGGTCGGGGCGTAGCGTAGCCTGGCTAGCGCGCTTGTTTCGGGTACAAGAGGTCGTGCGTTCAAATCGCACCGCCCCGACCATGTTCCCTCTCCCGTCGTCGTGGATCGCGCTGCGCCAAAGCATCGTTCCCGGCCGTCGCCGGACCCGGAAAGCCGGCCGCCCGGGCCCGACCGAGCCCCGCCGTCCCGGCAAGCCCGCCTGGCGCCGCCTCGCGTTCCGGCAGGCTTTTCGCTGTGATCTATGGACATGAAACGACCGTTTGTGACCATCGTTCTGGCCGGCGGCAAGGGCACGCGGATGGGATCCAGCGACCGCCACAAGGTGTGCTTCGAGGTGCTGGGCGTTCCCGTCATCATTCGCGCCCTGGAAACCTACAACCTCTGCGGCGCCATGATGAACATCGTCGTGGTCGGCATGATGGCCGACAAGGTCATGGCCACCGTCCACCCCCGCGTGCCGGGAACCGTCTTTGCCTTCCAAGACCAGCCGCGCGGCACCGGCGACGCCGCCCGCCAGGGCGCGGCCATTCTGGAGCGGCTGCGATTCGAGGGCGACGTCCTGGTCGTGGCAGGCGACAAGGTGATCGAACCCGGGGTGATCCGCCGGATGCTAACCGCGCACCACCGCGCGGAAGCCGACGTGACGCTCGCCACGGCCGTGCGCCCGCTGCACTCGAGCACGGGCATCCTGCTGAAATCCCGGCGGGGCCATATCGTGGGGATTCTCGAGGAAAGCGACCGCCAGCGGCTGATCGCCCTGGCCGGGATCCACCAGGCCTTTCAACACCAAACCCCCCTGCCCCACGAGGTGGTCCGGACACTCGTCAGCCGGCACTGCGGCGACAAAACCGCCGCCACGCTCCTCCAGGACCTGTGGGCCGGCACCGCTGCCGGCCAGCCCCTCGCCCGGGACGCCTTCGAACAACGCTTCAGCCCCGACGCCCGCCACGGCCTGGTCCGCGCGGGAACGCGCGCCGTGCGGGCGGACCAGGTCCTCGCGCGGTTCGACCAAATGAACCTCTCCACCTACCTGTTCCGCGCGCCGGTTCTTTACGACGCGCTCCACCGGCTGCACGCGGCGCGATCCGGCAAGGAGGAATACCTGACCGACGTGTTTGCGCTGCTTGCCCGCAGGCCGCACCCGGCCCGGGTGGTGGGCTGCGAAGTCGGGGATGTGCGGGATCTCATGGCGTACAACAACCCGCAGGAACTGCTGGCCATCGAGGAAGTCTACCGGGCCCGCCAAGGCGTCCCCGCGGCCGCCACACCCGCCGTGGCGCCCCATCACCTCGCCCCTGTCCAAGCGTGGGAGAACCTGTTGAACGCCCCCTCGCCGGCCGCGCGCCGGCAGTTTCGCCAGTGGTATGGCGAGGAGGTGCCCTGGGCGGCGATTCGCCGCGTTGTCCAGGCGTTCGGCGACCGCTACGGGACCGGGTCGCCCGTGGCGATCATGCGCTCCCCGGGCCGCATCAACGTGCTGGGGCGCCATATCGATCACCAGGGCGGAACCGTCAACGTGATGGCGATCAACCGCGAGATCATTCTTGTGGCGGCACCCCGCACCGACGACCGCGTCTCGCTCGCCAACACCGATCCCACCCAGTTCGCCAGCCAGGAGTTCCGGATTTCGGACTTGGTGGCCAGGCTGGATTGGGACGACTGGCAGCATGTGGTCGACGGACCGCGCATCCAGCGGCTGCTCGAGGCGGCCCGGGGCGACTGGGGAAACTACGTCATGGCCGCATGCCTCCGATTGCAGGACCTGTTTCGCGACCGCCGGCTGCGCGGGCTCGACATGCTGGTGGGCGGCGACATCCCCATGGGCGCCGGCCTCAGCTCCTCGTCGGCACTCGTGGTGGCGACCGCCGAAGCCATCACCGCCTTCAACCGCTTGCCCGTCAGCAGCCGCCGGCTGGTCAGCCTGTGCGGCGAAGGCGAATGGTTCGTCGGCACCCGCGGCGGCGCAGCCGACCACGCCGCCATCAAACTGTCCCGCCGCGGCTACGTCACCCGGGTGGACTTCTTCCCCTTTCGGATCGAGGACACCGCCCGCTTCTTCCCCGGCCACGACCTGGTCGTGTGCAACTCCGGCGTGTATGCCGGCAAATCCCACCAGGCGCGAAACACGTTCAATCAAAAAGTCACCGCCTACCACATCGGCCGCGTCTGGTTCAAAATGCTGCGGCCCGACCTGGCGCCACGGATCGAACACCTGCGGGACCTGACGCCCAACCACCTGGGACTCCGCCACCCCGAGTGGCTGCGCCTGCTCGCCCAGTTGCCCGTCCGCATCACCCGCGCGCGCGTCCAGGCCGCCTTCGGCCACATGATCGAACCTGAACGCGACCGCCTGGCCCGGCTCTTCCTCAGCCACGACGCCCCTCCGGACGGCTACCCCGTGCGGGATGTGGTCTTGTTCGGGCTGGCGGAGATGGCGCGGGCACGACGCTGTCTGACCCTCCTGAAACGGAAAAACGCCGCCGAACTCGGCCGCCTCATGCGTCTGTCGCACGACGGCGATCGCGTGTCACGGGCCGATCCCCAAGGCAGATGGCGCCGATGCCCCATGAGCGTCCCCGACCGCGCCCTGCGGGCCCTGGCGCGCCGCCCCGGCAGCGACCGGGACCTCGCAACCCTGTCGGGCGCCTATGGGTGCAGCCTGCCCGAAATCGACCGCATCGTCGACCTTGTCCAACCCCTGCCCGGAGTCGAAGGCGCCCAACTGGCCGGCGCCGGATTGGGCGGCTGCGTGATGGTGCTCGCGCAAAAGGCGCACACGGCCGACATCCTGCGCGCACTGGACGGTCACGGGATTCAGGCGGAGGTGTTCCGGCCCATCGCCGGCGCCTGCAGCCTGGTGATGGACTGAGCCGCTGCGCCGGCAGCATGCCGTGCATCAACCCGCCGACTCGCCGGCTCACGCCATCCACGGGCGCTCCCGGTCCTTGTTCAACGCCAGGGTCTCCATCGCAAGCTTGACGTCCTCGGCAATTTCGAAGTCGAACATCCCGGCGAGCACAAAATCGGCCCCGCTGGAAAACGCGTGGCGGAAGGCGGTCTTCGGGGGGATGGCGCCGGCGGCCATGGTCTTGAAGGCAATCCACGGTTTCTTGACCGTTTTCATGAACGCGGCGGTGGCCTGGGGATCCTTGCACCAGTAGCCGGGGAACTCGTTGTAAGCCGCGGTCAGCTCCTCGGGTTTGGGACCGGTGGGGTAGCTGTGGTGGTGAAAGGTCTTGATGTAAAAATCCGCGTTGACACCGTGGCGTTCGCAAGCCTGCACCACCTCGAGCGCGTGGCCCCCCACGCCGGACGGCACCCCGAGGGTCTTCGGCAGCTCCACCGCCTGCGCCACCAGATCCATTTTGCCCTGGGCAACCAGCGAATCCCCATGCACCCCCCACAGGTAGATCGCCTCGCAACCGTCCCTGAGCAGTTCCTCAACCTGCTGCCGATACTTGGCCAGCCCGGGCTCCACCGGGGCCGTCGGACAGATGATCCACTGGATCTTGCCGCCGCGTTCCTTGCGATAACGGCGCAACACCGACATCGGGTGGGGCGGGTTGTGCATCGACACCGTGTTGATGCCATGCGCCTCGGCCACCGCAAGCGTTTCCATGATCTTCTCGTCCGTGTTGTAGTGCGCCGCAAGGTTATACACGTAACGCAGATCGCGACTGTGCGTGAAATGGGTCAGCAGGTTGCCGCCAAGCAATACCCGGCTCACCTCCAGCTTCCCAATCCTGCCCTTCGACAACCCCGCCGCGGCCGATGCCGCCGGCGCGTCGGGCGCAGCCCCGTCCAGTGCCAGCGCCAAGCCGGCCGATGACAAAAGAGACCCCTTGACGAACGAACGACGATTCATTTCTGAAGCCATGGCAAAATCCTCTGTGCGACTATGTTCATGTTGCGGTCCCGAACACCTCCCAGTCTGTCCGCACCCCCCCCTCCGACGCAAGCCCAAACGGCCCCCAACACCGCCCTTTTCCCCCCCTGCGCAAAACCGCACAGGGCGCTGGACCGGCGCAGCCAGCCCGGCTACGCTGCCCGCATGTCGACCTTCCACGGCGACCGCCGCGGTGACCGGCACGGCTACGCCTTCGGCCCAGGCGCCGTGCCGCAGCTCGCCGCGCCCAGCGTGCTGCCGCGGCGCCGGTTCCTCGGCGCGTCGCTGGCCGGGGCGGCCCTCGCGACCCTGGGCAGGCGGGTCTGGGCGCAGACGCAGGTGCTGTATGAGAAAGCGTCGCGGTACAATCACATCGTGGTGACGGAGGACGGCGGAGGGCTGCGCACGCTGCGGTTCGGAAAGAACGGACCGCGCCAGAGTGTGGTCAAGGTCGGCGACCCGGACCATCTGGAGCTGGCCTATGCGCAGGCCATGCAGGTGGCGCTGGCGCTGGTCCAGGAGCCTGCGCGCATCCTGGTGGTGGGCCTGGGCGGAGGCACCCTCCCCATGTTTCTGCGCCGGCACTGCCCCCAGGCTGCCATCGACGCGGTCGAGATCGATCCGGACGTGGTCGAGGTTGCCCGCACCTTCTTCGGGTTCCAGGAGGACGCCCGACTGCGGGCGCACGTGGCGGACGGACGAGCGTTCATCGAGCAATGCGCGCGCCCGTATGACCTGATGGTGCTCGACGCGTTCGGGGCCGACAGCATCCCGTATGCGCTGGCGACACGGGAATTCCTGGAAGCGGTGCGGCGAGTGCTGACGCCGCGGGGAGTGGCGGCGGGCAACCTCTGGGGCCCCGAATCCAATGCGCTTTATGATTCAATGGTGCGGACCTACCAGAACGTGTTTGCGTCGCTTTACATCCTGAACGTGCCGGGCACCGGCAACCAGATTCTCTTCGCGTTCCCGAGGCGACAGAACGTGCGGAGAAAGGTCCTGGCGCGCGAGGCGCAAGCCCTGGCACGGCGAGAACGGTTCCGTTTCGACTTGGGCGAACTGGTGCGTTCCCACTTCCGACCCTCCCGGACGGTGCCGCCTTCGGGACGCGTATTGACCGACAAAATCGAGGGCGAAGCCCAGGGGGCGGAGGCTGAAGACCAGGCGGGGAGCCGGCACTGACCGTGCGCTCTGACACCGCCGGAGGGCCGGCGCGGAGGGCCAAGGCCGATGGCCGATGGCCGGAAGGCAAGATTCACTGCAACTTTTCTTCGTGCTGGAGGGTTCAGTTCGTAAGATGAGCCGAGACTGGGACAGGGCCAAGAATGACCGACAGCAGCCAGTTTGAGGCGTTCATGCGTGCTTACCAAAACATGGTCTACAGTATCGCCATGCGCCTGCTGGGCAATGCCGCCGATGCCGAAGACATCGCGCAGGAGGTTTTTCTGCGGGCTTACGACCGTTTCGCCGGCCTGCGCGACAGCCCCGGAGCCGGCGGGTGGCTCCGGACCGTCGCACGCAACCTGTGCCTGAACCACCTTGCCCGCTACCGCGGGCGCTGGCGCTTCTTTTCCGAGATGGGCCCGGAAGACGAGAACGGCAACCGCGGTCCGGAGCTGGCGGCCCCGGAAACCGACGCGGGCGGCGGCTCTGGCGAGGACGAGCGGGAGATTCTGGAAGCGGCGTTGCAGCGGCTGCCGGCCGGCCAGCGGGTGGCGCTCGTGCTGTATCACTTTGAGGAGCTGAGCTACGACGATATCGCCGCGCGGCTCAAGGTTTCCTTGAGCAAGGTGAAGACCGACATCCATCGAGCGCGCCTGGCGTTGCGGCGCTCACTGCGCACCCGTGCCGCAGACTTGGGCGCCGTCCCCGGCCCCCTCCCGAGCCCCGCCAAGACCCTGCATCCCCACGACCCACCCTGACCATGTGTGATTCGTCTGATCCACCATTGGAAGCGCTGATCGACCGCAAGCTGCGGGAACTGCCCGAGCTGGAGGCGCCGCCGACGCTGGCGCCCCGGGTGATGGCAGCGCTGCAAACCCGGGCGCGGGCGTGGTGGTGCCGGGCGTGGTGGGATTGGCCGGCGGCGGCCAAAGCTGCGTTCATAGCGGTGGCGCTGGCACTGGGGGGGCTGCTGGGGGGGGGCAGTTGGGTGCTCAACCAAAATGTCCAGATGCTGTCCCGGCAATGGGCCGACAAACTGCCGTCGGCACCCCCGATCGAGGAGGCGCTTTGGGCATGGATTGGGCAGCTGTGGACGCACGCCGGCAGCATCAGCCAGCCGGTATGGCTGACGCTGTTGGGCGGCTTGGCGATGGCCTATTTGTTTTGTCTCGGATTGGGCAGTGTCTTTGTCCGCGTGGCACTGCATCGGCGGTCGGATCGGCATTGATCATACGCTTATGAAAACTCTTCCCCTTCTCCTGGCCCACAGCCTCGCGCTGACGCTGGCGCCCACCGCATCAGCCCAGGCTCAGCCCCCCCAGTCCACGGCCGATAACGCCACCGCCCGGGTGGAAATACTCGAGCCGCACCCGGACCGCAAACCCGATGCGGAGCCGGCCCGGGCCGTGCCGGCTTCGGCGGAAGGCCGGTCGTCGCACCGCCACCTGCATGACCGGATTGCCGTGATGAACCGGCTGACGGTCAAGGAAGGCGAGACGGTGCGCGACGCGGTCGTGGTCGGCGGGACGGCGGACATTGACGGCACGGTGGACGGGCACCTCGTCCTGGTGATGTCCCAGGCCAGGCTCGGGCCGTCGACGGACATCAGGGGCAACCTGGTGGCTGTTGGTGCCGTCCTGACGGCGGACCCGGCGATTCGGATCGGCGGGGACCGGATCGTCGTAGGGGGCACGGGCACGGATTTGTTGGGAGTCAAATGGTTGAAGTGGCCGCAGGAATGGATTGCCCACGGCGTGTTGAGCGCGCGTTTGCTGCCGCATCAGCATGGCTGGGCGTGGGGTGTGGTGGGGCTATCCTTGTTGTTCTACCTGTTGGCGGGAGTGCTGTTCCCCAAGCCGGTGCGGGCGGCGAGCGAGGCGCTGGCGGCGGAGCCGGTCAAGGCGTTCATTTTTGGTTTGCTGGCGTTATTGCTCCTGGTGCCGGCGCTGGTGTTGCTGGCGGCGACGGGGATTGGGCTATTGCTGGTGCCGGCCGTGCTGGGGTTTACCGGGGTGGTTTACATGTTTGGGAAAGCAGCGCTGTATGCGTATGCGGGCCAGCAACTGGGGCGGCAGGTGGGCTGGGCGTGGCTGGACCGGCCCGTCATGGGGCTGGCGGTGGGGACAATGCTTTTCTGTTTGCTTTACATGGTGCCGGTGTTGGGACTGGTCCTGTGGTCGATGGTGCTGCCCCTGGCCGTGGGCGGGGTGATCCAAGCCATGGCCGTGGCCGTGTCCCAGCGCACCAACGGCGCCGAACCCGTCCCGGTGCTGCTCGGGGCGCCGGGCTCGGAAGCCTCGCCCCGTGCCGAGGCGTTGGTGGGGGAGTCGGCGATGCTGCCGCGGGCGGGCTTTTGGGTGCGGCTGCTGGCGACGCTGGTGGATTTCGTGATGGTCTTCCTGGTGTGCAAGCTGTTGCGCTCCGAGCATTGGTTTTTGCCGCTGTGGTTCATCTACCACGTCGGCGGCTGGACGTGGAAAGGCACCACGGTGGGCGGCTGGCTGGTCGGCCTGAAAATCGTCCGCGCCACCGGCGCGCCCATCGATTTCTCGGTCGCGCTGGTGCGGACGCTGGCCAGTCTTGTCTCGTTCGCAGCGCTGGGCCTGGGATTCTTCTGGGCGGGGTGGACACGGGAGAAGCAATCGTGGCACGACCGGATCGCCAACACCCTCGTGGTCAAACTGCCCAAAGCGTCGCCGGTGCCCATCATCTGACGCGCCGCCCGCACGCTGACCGCGCGACCCAATGCCCGTTGAACGCTGCGCCGTGGCAAACGCGCCTCTCAGGGGAAGAAGTCAGGGCTCGACGGAGTCTCGCCCTACCGGGTTGATGGACGCGATATGTGCCGCCTGTCAGGCGGGATCGCGCCTGCCCATGAACCGTGAGAACCTCCCGGCCCAAGTGCGTCGATGAGGCGTGAAGCGCTCCCGCCAATCGGACGCGCTTCAGACCACGAATGCCACCCGGCCGTGGGGGATGTCGGCGGCGCTACTTGCGCCGGTGTTGGAGCAGCCACTGGTAAAGTTCCGGGTTGTCGTAGGTCCGTGTCCAGGCGTCGTGGCCGGTGTCCGGGTAAACCGTCAGGTCGACCGGACATCCGAACTCGCGCAAGGCCTGCGTCATCCGTTCTGATTCGGCGCGGGGCACGACGGGGTCATCGGCGCCGTGAAACACCCGGAAGGGGAGGGATTTCAGGGCGGCCAGGCGCCGGGCGGTATAGGCGTGCGGCGCCAACGGGTTGCCTCCCCCGCAAATGGGGACGACGGCGGCGAAACGTTGCGGCGATCGCAGCGCCCACGCGAACGCACCGAAGCCGCCCATGCTCAACCCGGTGAGGTAAACGCGACGCCGGTCCACGCGGTGGCGTGCCAGAACGTCATCCAGCAGCGCCTCCAGCGTGTCGACCGGCCACCAGTCGCCCAAACGGCACTGGGGGGACACGACGAGAAACGGGAACTGGGTTCCTTGGTCGATGAGTTTGGGCGGGCCATGGAGCTTGACCTTGCGCAACTCGCCGCCGCGCTCGCCCATCCCGTGCAGGAAGACCAGCAGCGGCCAGGTCTGGCGGCCTTTGGCCCGGTAGCCGGCAGGCCGGTACAACAGGTAACGGGCGGTGTGCTCGACGCGGACCTGCCGGCGGAACGTCTGGGCTGTTTGTCGGGGCATAGGATGAGGGATGGGACGGGACGGGGGGTGCGGGCGGCGGGACACCACGCGGCGAGCACCGCGGCGCCAACGCTCGCCCGTTATCGCATCAGTCGATAAAACAGACCGGGGTGAACCTTGAAACTGGCCGTGTGCGCATTGATCGTGGTCACCACATTGGTCCACGGGCCGGTGACGGCATCCGACTGCTGCAGGGTATAGCCTGATACCGACCAGGAGAGGAGGATCTGACCAAACATGCTGCGGCGGAAGACGATGGTGGGCGGAGGGGGCTCGGTGAACTGCGGCAGCACTCCCACCAGTTCGGCCGCCAAAACGATGTCGGAACTGTTGGCGTCATCCTGGTGAACCTCCACCGCCAGACAGTTGGTGCCTTCGCGCAAGTTGGCTGCGTCGAGTGTGGCATCCTCCAGCGGGTGGGGTTCGGTGGCGTTGTCGTTGGCAGTCGTCTGAAAGTCCACCAAGCCCGGATCCATCCGCACGCGGTGAACCTCGGCGCCGTTCAGATAGAACACCGCGCCGTCGTCCACGACGCTGCGAAGGTGGAGTTGGACGCCTTGCGGCGGACCGGGCAACTGGAACGCTGTCCGGAAATACACGGTCATGGGACCGCCCGCACTGGGCGCCCGCAACGCGGTTCGGTTGACGAACCCCGACGGCAGGCCGCCTTCGGCGGCGTTTTGCGAAAACACCGCGTGCCCGCTCGGCCACGCGGCATCGTCGAAGCCGGCATCCATCCAATGGGCGCCGGGATAGCCGGCTTCCGTGTAGCGCCACGCATGCGCCGCGCTGGCGGCCATGAGCAGCGTCTCGCTGATGATGTGGACTTGGCTGGGATTGGGAGCCACGGGGTTGAGCAGGGACGACCGGTCAGTAACATGGGCGACGGTCAGCCAGTAGTTGTAGCCGGGCGCGCGCGGACTGGTGGTGAGCAGCACGTTGGTGGGGCTGACCAGCTCGGCGGCAGACACCGCCAGCGCGCCGCTGCCGGTGACCGCGGTGACGCTGTAGGTCACGGCCACGTTGGTCGTGGCGGAGCCTGGCTCGACCGGTTCGGAGAAGGTGACGAGGATGTTGGTGGCATTGAGCCATGCGAGGGCGCCCAGCAGGCGCGGGCCCTGGTGATCGAGCGCGACGCTCAACACGATCGGGCTGCTGGTCGCGCTGCTGATCGCGTTGGTCACCACCAGCGTATAGGTGCCCGCCTGGCCGGGGCCGCACACGGGAATGACGTAGGTCGGCCACGTGGCACCCGGAATCGGCTCGCCGTCAACATGCCACTGGAAAAACCGCGGATGCCCGCCTGCGCGGACGCTGAACGACGCCGTGCCGCCTTCGGGCACGGTCAAGGAGGCGGGTTCCTCCAGGATCGCCACGGGGAGCGTATTGGTGCTGTGGAGACCTTCGACGCGCAGCGCCACCAACCCGTAGCCGTAGGGCGCTCCCAGGGCGGAGCCGTCCGGCACGGTGTTGGTGTATTGACGGGTCCGAATCGTGAGAATGCCGTCGGCGCCGGGCTGGACGTTTTCCCAGTCGAACAAATCGCCTTCGGCGTTGGCGCCGGTGTTGAGCGCGACCGCCGCTTCCGGGATGGCGGGGACCTGGAGGGAGGTCAGGGCGCCGGGCGAGTGGACGGGGGTGAACGACTCGGCGCCTTCGAGTTCGACAAGGACCCAGCGGTTGGTGTAGGCGGCATTGCCGCGGATGCCGGTGCCTTTGAGACTGTAAAACCGGTTCATGTCGAGCCCGCTCAGGGTGTGGGTCACCCACGCGCCCTCACCCACCGTGATCGCATGGTCAATCTCCCCACTCCCAAAATCCACATAGCCCTTGAACACCAGATCCGCCGGCGTCCCCGCGCTGGGCCGCCCGGACGACGTGCCGCCGCCGGCATCGTCCGACGCGATGGCCAGCGACACCGGCAGCGCCGCGCCCGAGGCGATGTTGCGCAGCGGGCCGGCGGAACCCGGGGCGCCGTGGACGGTGCCAAAGACGTTCCACGCGGACGCGTTGCTGTGCGTGCCGGCGCCGGCGTAATGGTCGTTGAACGCGATCCACTCGGAGACGAAGCAGTCGAAGGTGGCGGCGCAACTGCTGGCGCTGGGCTGGGATTCGTTGCCGGAGGCGTCGTACGCCGTGACGGTGTAGCAATACCGTGTGGTCGCCGCCAGCCCCGTGTCGCTGAAACTCGTGTGGGGCGTCTCCCCCGCCAGGACACCGTCCCGAAACACCCGATAGCCGGTCGTCCCCGCGCCGCCGAGGTCGCCGGACCGTGACCAGTGGATGTTGATCTGGGAACAATCAACCGGGATGAGCACCACTGCGCCGGGGGGAAACGGCGGGACGGCGTCCCGGTACACAACCGCCGTGGCCGGCGCGCTCGTCACCGCCCCAAACGCGTTCGTGATCGCCACCTGATACGTGCCCGAATCGTTCGTGCCGGCCGCCGCGACGCTCCACGTGCGATGGGTCGCCTCCGGGATCTGCGCGCCGTTCCTGCTCCATTGATACGCCAGCGGCTCGGTGCCGTCGGCCGTCACACTCATCTGCAGCGTGTGCCCGACGGCGAGGTTCTGGTTCTTGGGCTCGATGGCGATGAGCGGCGGCGCCGCGCCGCCGGGGCCGTCGACGGACACCGTCATGGTGGGGCCGCTCGCACTGAAGGTGCGGAGCTTCAACCCGGAGGGGGTGCCGTCCCACCAGTGGGCGGCGGGCGCGGTGGCGTCGGTGAAGCGGTTCAAGTAGGCCGGGGCGGCGTTGCCGAGGTAATAGAGATCCCGGCTGTCGCCGCTGTTGAGGTCGCGCTGGAAATGCCATTCGTTGTCGGCCTGGACCAGCGTGACTTCGTAATTGGCGTGGACCGTGTTGGTGATCAGGCTCTGGTTGTCCTTGTCGCCCCGCTCGTCAATGTGCCACACCGCGATGCCCGACGCGGGAATGCCGGCGTCGCGCCCGGTGCGCTGGCGGTTTTCGAGCAGGAAATACTCGGTCGGGACGCCGGGTTTGGCGTAGCGGTAGAAGTGGTTGAAGTTCGTTCCAGGGGGGGCGGTGAGCACCGCCGTCAGCACCGAGTTGCTGCCGAACTCGGTCGTAGTCGCCCACCCGGCCGCGCGTTTCAAGTAGGCGCACACCTGCGCCGGATTGCCGCCGCTCGCGCCGGAGTTCATCAGACAGAACCGCCCGGCGCCACCCGCGGAATCGTAATCGTAGTCGTAGATGTCCGGGAATCCGCACAGCATGTGGCCGTTTTCGTGGCAAAACGTGCCCAGCGAGAGGGTGCTGCCGATGTTGGTGATCTGGTAGCGGTAAATTTTCTTGCCGCCGGCGGACAGGGACTGTTCGCCGACGGTGTAGAGAGACCACGAATGGGGCCAGAGCCCCTTGGACCAGACCCCGCCGTTGCCGCCTGCGTAAAACACGTTGCAGGCCACGACCCGGTTGTTGCCATCGACGGTCAGCGCGTCGAACAGCGGCAGGATCTCCGTGGCGTAATTGGGCAGCGCCTTGAGAATGTTCAGCGCGTCGCGGATCAGGTAATTGCCCTGCCGCCCGCAATCCTGGGTGGTGTCCGTGTAATAGCTCTTCGGGTGGAGCGTGTTGGGGATGCGGACGTAAAGGGTGACGACGTTTGAATACACGAGCTTGCCGTTCGAGACGTCATAGAAATATTCCTTCACGGACCCGTTATTTCCATAAGCGCCATAGTTGTCCCCGTTGCAATACGCCTCCACGTCGTCGCGGGGAATGGTCGCCGGCGAATCGTCGAAATCCACCAGCAACGTCAACCCCACCTTCAACCCCACCGTCTGAAAACTCGGCGGCCCAAGCTCCACCCCCGCCGCCCGCGCCCCCTCGAAAGCCCGAACGCTCGCCTTCAACGCGTTCCACCGCACACTGACTTCCATCTCCCGATCCCATTCCGCAAACCGCCGCGCCACCTGCCGGCGAACCGCGTCCGGGCTGATGCGCAGGTGTTTGGTCAGCCCGAGGGCCTGGGGATTCCCCTGGCCCACCCACACGCCCGTCGACCACAACTCAGTGCCGTCGGGCGACAACCGGGCGTAGTGATACGCTCGCGAGTCGGGATCGAACACGACCGCGTAGCCGTCGAGGGTTTCAAAAACCGCGTAAAACTCGTTGCCTTCGCCCCACAACTCGATCCCTGTGCCATCCGGCTGCCTGAACGATAGCGTTTCCGCAAACGGCGCCGCCACCGTCCGATCGCCACCAGCCATCCCCGCCGCCACCGCCACCCACAACATCATCCCCACCCGCAGACGCCTTTGGATTCGCGCTTTTATACAACAACACATAACATCGCGTGGAATCGATACCAGAACGGCACCCGGCAGGCGCGCCCGGCGCACACCGCATTCCCGCCGCCAAACCACCAACGCCTCCGGCAGGACACTTGGGCACTCCGGTGCGGCGGCACCCGGCGCCACTTCAGGTTCTGCCGAAAGCAGCTCCGCCGAGTTGACACCTCTAGCTATGCCCAATCCCGCCGCATTCGTCAAGAAGACGCTCCACGCCAGGTTTTTGCCCGCAAGATTTTTGTCGAGTTTCGCTCCGAAACCGCTAGCATCCGCGCCGCAATCGAATCGCGACAGGCTTTATCGAACGATTATGAAAACGTGTCTTCAATGCCTAATCATGGGAGTCCTGTGGATGGGAACGGCAGGCGCCGCGTTTGCGGCAGAGAAGGCCCCGCCGGCGCAGCCCGACAAGAAACCGGAGCTGCCCCCGACGGTGCGCGTCCAATCCGGCGCGTTGAGTTTCAAGACGGAGCTGACCGCCCTGGTGGAGGCGGTGGAGATGGCGGCGGTCAAGTTCGAGCCGGAGGTGTGGACTGATCTGACGGTGGTCGAGGCGCTGCCGCATGGCAAGGCGGTCACCAAGGGACAGGTGCTGATCCGGCTGGAGACGGACAAGCTCGAGAAACAGATCCAGGAACTCGAAACCCAGCAACCAGCCGCCGCCCTCGGCCTCGAACTGGCCGAAGCCGAACTCGACAACCTGGAACAAACCACCCCCGCCAAACTCGAAGCCGCACGGCGCGCCCAACGCATTGCCGCCGAAGACTTCGAGCATTTTGAAAAGACCGGCCGCGACCAGCGCGAGAAGGCGACGCGCTATGGGGTGAAGAGCGCGGAGCAACGGCTCGAGGGCGCCAAGGAGGAACTGGAACAACTGCAAAAAATGTATGAAGCCGACGACATCACCGAGGAAACGGAGGAGATCGTCCTGAAACGGCAGAAATACACCGTCGAAGCCGCCGAATACAGCCTCGAAACCGCCCGGCTGGGAGCGGACCTTGCCCTGAACCGAACCATCCTGCGCGAGCGCGAAGGGTTGCTCGCCGCAAAACGCGACCATGAATACGCGCTTCAACTGGCTGAAGCCACCCTCCCCAAGGCGCTCGCCAAGAAGCGGCTCGATGTCGCCAAGCTCAAAACCGACCACAAAACCGCAGCGGAAAAACTGGCCAAACTCAAGCAGGACCTCAAAGGGCTTCGCGCCCGGGCACCCTTCGACGGCGTGGTCTATTACGGCGACTGCGAGTTCGGCAAATGGACCACCGGCGCCGCAGTCGCCAAAAAACTCGTTCCCGGCGGCAAACTGGCGCCCCGGGAAGTGGCCATGACCGTCGTCAACCCCGGCCGCCTGCAGTTGCGCGCCGCCGTCGCTGAAACCGACCTCTACAAAGTCAAACCCGGCCTCAAGGGATTCGCCACGCCCGTCTCCGCACCCGGCAAGCAGCTCGAGGCCCGGGTCGACACCCTGGGGAGCGTGCCGCTGCCCGCGGGCGGTTTCGACGCGATCCTGGTCCTGACGCCGGACGAGTCGGTGCGGCTTTGTCCCGGCATGAGCTGCAAGCTCACCCTGGAACACTCGGGCGCGGGTGGCCGTTTGCTGGCGCCCAAAGAGGCCGTGTTCGAGGACGCCGGCAAACGGGTGATTTACGTGGCGGCCAAGGACGGCCCCCCGACCAGGCGGTTCGTCAAGGTCGGCGAGGCCGACGACAAGCGGATCGAACTCCTCGAGGGTGTCAAGGAAGGCGACGTCATCCTCACCCGAAAACCGGAGTAACCCGCCCATGCGGCCCTGGCCATCATCGACCCGGCGCGCCGCCTCCTGCCGCGCCCCTGCTTTCCGACCCGCTGCGATCCCAAGCCCGTTGCGGCCGTGCGCGCCGCCGCCGCGCCGACCACGGGTCGCTTCAGGCGCGCCGTTCCAGCGCGGATGGCTGCTGTGTGGATGCGCGGCCGCATGGGCGCTTGCCGGCGGCGCAGCCCCGGTCCCGGCCACTGAACCGCCAAAACCGGCGGCGCCCACGCCTGAGGCGCGGGAGGCGGCGATAACCAAAGGGATCGCGTTTCTCCTGCAGCACCAGAACAAGGACGGCTCCTGGGGCTCGCCCCGGCGCACAAAAAACCTCAATATCTTCGCCCCCGTGCCGGGCGCCCACCACGCGTTCCGCAACGCGGTGACGGCGCTCTGCGTGGAATCCCTGCTGGCCACCGGCGCAGCCCGCCGCGAGGCGGCCGCCCGCCAGGCGTTGCAGCGCGGAGAAACC
Source organism: Verrucomicrobiota bacterium (assembly GCA_016935555.1). Taxonomy (GTDB): domain Bacteria; phylum Verrucomicrobiota; class Verrucomicrobiia; order Limisphaerales; family JAFGQR01; genus JAFGQR01. The sequence continues at coordinate 18,851 of JAFGQR010000127.1, read as the reverse complement.
TGGTTGTTGGAGAACCTGCCGAAGCTGCGGCGCGCCGACGCGACGGCCATCTACAACGTGTGGGGCCACGCCTACGGCATCCAGGCCCTCGCCGCCATGCACCGCGAAGCCGCAAGCCACACCAACACCCACCGCCAACAACAACTCCACAACCTCATGCTCGCCCAGATCGACATGTTGCGCCGCTACGAGTCCGTCGACGGCGGCTGGGGCTATTACGATTTCGCCGTCGGCGCCCAACGGCCGTCCAGTTGGACCCTCAGCTTCGTCTCCGCCACCGTGCTCCTGGCCTTCCACGAGGCCAAGACCGCCGGCGTCCCCATCCCCGACGACATGCTCCGACGCGCGCTGGACTCGATCCAACGGCAGCGCAAGCCCGACAACACCTATCTCTACGGCGAATACCTCAAATGGCGTCCCATGCGCGAAATCAACCGGCCCGCCGGCAGCCTCGGCCGCTCCCAAGCCTGCAATCTCGCCTTGCGCGTCTGGGGCGATGCCAGCGTCACCCCCGACGTGCTGACCAGCTGGCTGGACCGGCTGTTCGCACGCAACGAGTGGCTGTCCTTCGGCCGCAAACGGCCCGTGCCCCACGAGTCCTGGTTCCAAGTCGCCGGCTATTTCTTCTACTACGGCCACTACTACGCCGCCCTCTGCATCGACCAACTCGAACCCGCCCGCGCCGCCCCCTACCGCGACCGGCTCGCCGCCACCCTCCTTCCCCTGCAGGAAACCGACGGCTCGTGGTGGGACTTTCCCCTCTACGATTATCACCAACCCTACGGCACCGCCTTCGCCCTCCTCAGCCTCACCCACTGCCGCCCTCCCAACCCAGCACCCGAGTGACCGCCCACATGGGCCTTCGCCATGGCTTTTGACAGCCCATGCTCGACCACGGCGCCGCGCCACGTCATCGAAGCCGCAAACCGCAACCACGGGTTCGCCCGGGTGTGCTCGGCTCGATGGGTTGATTCGTGGAGTGGCGGAATCACGCGGGCTGACCCGGACGAGAGCCCTCGGCGCCTGGCACTTGGCTGACCGTCAATCCGCCAGTTCGATGCCCACCGGACAGTGATCGGACCCGAAGACGTCGCTGCGGATGAACGCGCGCTTCAGGCGCGGGCGCAGCGCTTTGGAGACGAGGACGTAGTCAATCCGCCACCCAATATTGCGGGCGCGCACGCCTGGCATCTGGCTCCACCACGTGTAATGGCCGCCGCCCTTCTCGAACTCGCGGAACGTGTCCACGAATCCTTTCCGCATGAAGGCATCGAAGCCGGCGCGTTCCTCGGGGGTGAAGCCGTGGTTATGCACGTTGGCTTTGGGGCTGGCTAAGTCCAGCTCGGTGTGAGCCACATTCAGATCGCCGCAAAAAACCACCGGCTTCCGCCGCTCGAGCCTCTTCAGGAACCGCAGGAACTCGGCGTCCCATTGCTGCCGATACTTCAGCCGCGTCAACCCCCGCTGCGCGTTGGGCACATAAACGTTCACCACGTAAAACTCCTCGAACTCCGCCGTCAGCACCCGGCCTTCGGCGTCATGGGCGGGAAGGCCGAGCCCGGGGCGGACGCTGAGGGGGCGGCGTTTGGTGAACAGGGCGGTGCCGGCGTAGCCCTTTTTGCGGGCGGGATTCCAGTAGGTGGTGTAGGCGGCCGGCCACAGCTGCTCCACCTCGTCCGGACCCGCGCGGGTTTCCTGGAGGCACAGCACGTCGGGCCGATCCCCGGCGAGGTAGTCCAGGAAATTGCGGCGCAGGATGGCGCGCAGGCCGTTGACGTTCCAGGAAACCAGCCTCACTTCGAGCCGTAGTTCCGCACGAAATCAATGCACTCCGTCACTTCCGGCACGTTGTTCTCCCAGTTGTATTCGTATTCGATCGAGATGTTGCCCTGAAACCCCTGCGCCTTGAGTTCGTCGAGGATGGCTTTGACATTGGCCACACCCTTCCCATACGGCACGTCGTGCGCCCCCTCCCCCATCCGGTTCAAATCCTTGAGGTGCGAACTCACAATGCGCCCCTTCAGGATCCGCAAACATTCCAGCGGGTTCAGATTCGACCGCAGCCAGTGTCCCGTGTCGGCGGCGGCGCCGAGGCGGGCGTCGCGGCCCTCGAGCAAGCCCGCCACATACAGCGGGTTCCAGATCTTGTAGCCGGGATTGCTCATCCGGCCCGGATGATTGTGGAAGCCCACCGCGATGTCGTATTCCCTGGCCAGCTTCTCGAGCGTGTTGATCGCATCAGCCGACTCCGTGGTCACCGCCCGCATCCCCATGGTCCGGGCGAACTCGAACACCTTGCGCGCCTCCGCCTCGTTGCGTGAGATGCCGACGACGCCGTAGTTGACGGCCCTGAGGTTGTGCTGGGCGAGTTTGGCTTTGAGCTTGGCGATCACGTCGGCCGACGCGTTGTGATCGACCTTCAGGTTGGGCTCCTGCGGGCTGAGCTTCTGGCCCGGGTAAAACTCAATCACCTTGCCGCCCGCTTTCGCGGTCTTCTCAATCGCCTCGAACGCCGAGAATTGGTTGAACGTGTAGGCCTGGCAGCCAATGGCAAATCCGCCGGTCTTGCAGTCCTCAGGAAGGGGAGCTTGGGCGTGGAGACTCAGTGCCGCCGCCGCCAGGGCGCCGGACATCATCAGGAAGAAATCGCTGTGTCGCATAAGCATCAAACGTTTGGTTCAAGGTCGCCTCCGAACACGCCCACCGTGTCCGGGAAAGTGATCCATTCAAACGCCCCCACCCAGGCGTGTCAAAACAATTCAAGACCTCAACGGGGCCAGCCACCCAGTTCCACACGGGCCGTTCGAGGCACGGACCCCCCCGAACCCGGCCCTTGCCGCGGGTTTGACCGGCTCGCGGGACGTTCGGCGCGTCAAGGGTGCTGGCGCAGCTTGCGTTCGAGAATCTCGCCGGCCAGGGCGGGGTTCGCCTTGCCCCGGCTGAGCTTCATCACCTGGCCTTTGAGGAAATTGAGCGCGGCGGCCTTGCCGGCCCGGAAGTCGGCGGCGGATTTGGGGTGGGCGGCGATGACCTGGTCGCAGAAGGCTTCGAGGGCGCCGGCGTCGCTGACCTGGGCCAGGCCGCGCCGCGCCACGATCGCCTCCGGCGCCGCCCCCGTGGCGAACATCTCCACAAACACGTCCTGGGCCGTCTTGCTGTTGATCCGGCCGCGCTCGACCAATTCGACCAGTTCCGGGATGGCGGCGGGGGTGAACTTGAGTTCATGCAACCCGACGCCGGTTTCGGCCATTTGGGCGCGCAGGTTGTTGATGATCCAATTGGCGACCGCCTTGGGATGACGCGAGGAGCGTGCCACGGCCTCGAAGTAATCGCCGAGGGGCACATCAGCGACGAACGCCTGGGCATCGCAAGCCGGCAGCTGGTAATCGCGCATGAAGCGCTGTTTGCGTTCGAGGGGCAATTCCACGGAGCGCCGCCGCACCTCGGCCAGCCACGTCTCGTCCGGAGCGAACGGCATGAGGTCGGGGTCGGGGAAATAGCGGTAATCGTGCGCGTCCTCCTTGGTGCGCATCTCCTCGGTGATGCCGGCGGCGTCGTCCCAGCGGCGGGTGCTCTGCTGGAGGGTGCGGCCGCGGCGGAGGGCGTCGGTCTGGCGGGCGATTTCGTAGTCGAGCGCTTTGCGGACGCCGCTGAAGCTGTTCATGTTCTTGATCTCGATCTTGGCGCCGAGCGTGGGGGCTCCCCGGGGGCGCACGCTCACGTTCACATCGCACCGGACCATGCCCTTCTCCATGTCGCAGTCGCTGATGCCGCCGTGGACCAGAATGTCCTTCAGCGCGTTCAGGTAGGCATAGGCCATCGCGGCGCTGGCCAGTTCGGGTTCGGATACGATCTCCAGCAGCGGCACGCCGGCGCGGTTGAAATCGACGCCGCTGTGCCGGTCGAAATGAAAGCTCTTCCCAACATCCTCCTCGAGATGGGCCCGGGTGAGGCGGACGCGGCGGATCCCGCCTTCGAATTCGAACTCGACATGGCCGCCGGTGGTGGAAGGCCGGTCGTATTGGGTGATCTGGTAGTTCTTGGGCATGTCCGGGTAGAAATAATTCTTCCGGTCGAACTTGGCGAACGGCTCGATGCGGGCGTGCAACAGCAGCCCCGTCAGCACCGTCAGGCGCAGCGCCTCGTCGTTGGCCACCGGCAGCACGCCGGGCAGGCCGAGACAGACGGGGCAGACGTGGGTGTTCGGAGGCGCGCCGAACACGTTGGCGCATCCGCACCACATCTTGGATCGGGTTTTGAGCTGGACGTGGGTTTCCAGCCCGATGACGGCTTCGTAGTCCATGCTCAGCAGAGTGCGGCGGGCGCCGGCTGGGACGGCGTCTGGCCCGCGGGGGGCGTTTCCCGGGAGGGCGTGGATTCGTTTGGGGGCGCGTGAGGGCGGGTGAGCGCCACGGTGGGACCCAGCACGTGCTGGGCGGCGGTGGTCACGCACACGTGCGAGGCCCCGGCGCGGTGCAGCGCCTGGCAGGCGGCGTCGCGGGCCAGCTCGGGCCGGTTGCAGTCGGCGCTCAGATGGGCCAGGATCAGTTGCCGAAGGCGGCCGGAGGCGATCTGCCCGGCGGCCTCGGCGGCGGCGTGATTGGACAGGTGGCCATGGCGGCTAAGGATGCGTTGCTTTGTGCTCCACGGGCGGCGGGTGTCGGCCTGCAGCAGGTGCAGGTCGTGATTGGCTTCGAGCACCAGGATGTTCGCCGCCCGCGCGCGTTCGATCACCAGCTTGGTTGCGTGGCCGAGATCGGTCAGAAATCCCACCGCACCCGCGACCGTGCGGATGACGAACCCCACCGGATCGTGTGCATCATGCGGGACGGAGAAGGTCTCCACGCGCACGTCGCCCACCTCGAACTCGCTGCCCGTGCTGAAAAGGCGGAAATTCAGCCGGCCTGGGAACTGGGCGGCGATGGCCTCGCCGGTCAGGCGGTTGCAGTAGACGGGGATGCCGAGCTTGGCCGCCAGCACGCCCAGCGCCTGGGTGTGATCGGTGTGTTCATGCGTGATCAGAATGCCCGTCAGGGTCTCCGGCGCCCGCCCCAGGCCCAGCAGCCGCTGGCGAATCTGTCGCCCGCTCAATCCGGCATCGATCAACAAGCGGCACTCCGCCGTTTCCAGGTAGGCGCAATTGCCGCTGGAGCCGCTGCCCAGGACTGTGAGTTGAACCGACACGGCTCCGACACTAAGGCGCGCGCTGTTCCGGGGCAAATCATTTGCGGCCTGGCGTTGGGATCGCCCGATCGCCGAATCGCGGGACCCTGAAGGCGCATGAATGCCGCGCCCCCCAGGGTCTGCAGCCCCGGACGCTTCGACTTGGTTTCAAGGAGGGACAGCGCTACATTGGGGGTGTGAGTGGCGACATTCGAGCATGGACGCGGGACGAACTCGCCGGCCGCATGAAGGACTGGGGCCACGAACCCTATCGCGTCGGCCAGGTGCTCAACTGGCTGTATGCGAACCGGGCCGAGTCCTGGGATGTCATGACCAACCTTCCCCTCAAGTTGCGCCAACGGATGAAGGAGGAATGGACCCTGCACGTGCTGGAGTGGGTGCGCCAGCAGGCCGCCGAGGACGGCACTCGGAAATTCCTGTGGCGGCTGCCTGACGGCCACTTGATCGAAAGCGTGTTGATCCCGGCAAACCGAGCCCTCTACGGCGACCCCAGCGACCGTCAGACCCTGTGCTTGTCCACGCAAGTGGGCTGCGCCTACGGCTGCGCGTTCTGTGCGAGCGGCCTGAACGGTTTCCGCCGCAACCTGGAGGTCGAGGAGATCGTCGAGCAGGTGCTAGCGGTTGAACGATGGTATCGATCGTCCATCGCCCAGGCCCAGGCCGAAGCCCGCACCGCCGAATCCCCACACCCCGTCCCGCGACTGCGCTCCGTTCCGCGCAACATCCGGTCTGTGGACAATATCGTCGTCATGGGGATGGGGGAACCCCTTGCCAACTACGACCCTCTCCTCAAGGCCCTCGCCATCATCAACGCCCCCTGGGGCGCCGGCATCGGCGCACGCAAAATCACCATCTCCACCAGCGGCCTCGCCCCCCAAATCCGGCGGCTCGCCCGCGAACCCGCCCAATATCGCCTGGCCGTCAGCCTGCACGGGGCGACCGATGCCGTCCGCGACCGGCTCATGCCCGTGAACCGCAAATACCCGCTCCGGGAGCTGCTGGCGGCCTGCGACGATTACCTGAAATTCAAAGGGCGCATGATCACGCTCGAATACGTCCTGATCGCCGGCGTCAACGACAGCCCCGCCCAAACCGCCCCTCTTGCCGATATCGCGCACCGACTCAAGGCCAAAGTCAACCTCATCCCGTACAACCCCGTCGAAGACCTCACCTGGACCCGCCCCGCCGAGGCCGACCTCGAAGCCTTTCACGCCGCCCTCCTCGATCATGGTGTCCAGGCCACCCTGCGCCGCGAGAAAGGCAGCGACGTCGACGCCGCCTGCGGCCAGCTGCGTCTAAAAACAGAGCGCGGACCCTTAACCTGTTGAGTTCGGCCCCACACTGGGGACACCGCAGCAGATCCGCCTCCAAGCCACTCCTATGCAACGCCCCATCTCCCGCCGGCATTCTCTTCAAGCCGGTATGGCCGCGCTGGCCAGCTGCGCTGGCAACGCGATCTGTGACCTGAGCCGCGAGCGCGGTTTGCGCACGCGCCACGCGGCTGAGTTCGACCGGGCGTTGGGGCGGATCATGGAACTCTGCAGGGATCAGTTCATGGTCGATCGCGCCAAGCTATGGCGGCGTAACGGCCCGCAGGAAGACGGCGGGGTCGTTGGTGACCGGAAGGCCAGAAATTGACAAGGTGTTGCTACCACTGGCAGCCTGCATCAGATAGGTCCAGCCGGCCAAATTGGTCGAAGATTGAATAATGTAATGGGTCCAGGGCTGGACGGACGCAGAGAATCCCGCCCCACTGGCCGAAGAGGGGGAGGTGAGGTTGACAAAAGCCAGGGCCGGTTGGCCCAGCGCCCCGTAAAGGTTGGAGGATAACAGGACTGTTGAATCCTCGCGGCCATAAAGAAACAGGTTGCCATTGGGTGAGAAAGCAAAGGTTGTGACGCGATAGGCGCTTTGAGTGACGGCCTCACGCAAAGCGCCGCTGACAACATCCCAGAACTTAATGCTGTCCCGGTCGGCCGAGACAAGCGTGGTTCCATCCGGCGAAAAGGCCACGGCGGAAACGGGGTCGGTGCCCGTCCCAAAGTTGCGGGAAGAACTGTCCGAGAGTTGCCAGACTTTCAGGCTGTTTACCCCGCTGCTGCCGGAGGCGAGCAAGTGGCCCCCGGGCGCAAAGGCCACGGCTTCGATGTTATTGGCATGGCCGGTTAAGGTGTTGAGGAGGGCGCCATTCGTCACGGCCCACACCTTGACCGCGTGGTCAAAACGGCGTCCACCGGAGGCCAGGACATCGCCACCGGGCGAAAACGCCAGCACCGTCACCCCGTTCGTATGCCCTGGGAGCATTCGCCGCAGGGTCCCGTCCGCAGCATCCCACAATTGGAGGGTCTGCTCGACCGAGTCGCCACCCGAGGCGAGCGTCGCGCCATCCGGCGACCACGCCAGCGCCATCACTCCGTTTGTCGTGGCGGCAATCGTTCGCAGCAACTCCCCGTCGCTCATCCGCCACAGCCTGATGGTGGGATCCAACGGACCTCCGCCTGACGCCAGGGTCATGCTGTCGGGCGAAAAGGCTATGCTGCTCACGTAATTCGTGTTTCCGGGCAGCCTCCGCACGATGGAGCCGTCGCGCGCATGGCGCACCTCAATGCTCTGATTGCCGCCGGCGCTGGCGCACAGGATTCCATCGGGCGAGATGGCTACGGCGCCAATACAGGCATTCTGGCCGCCCAGCGTGCCAACGGCGGCCCCGTCAGCCGCCGACCAGATGCGGACGGTGTTGTCTTCACTGGCCGAAACGACGCGGGCGCCGTCGGTCGAGAATACCAATGCCGTCACCGGGAGCGCATGCGCGGGGATGGTCACCAGACAGGCGCCGGTCGACCGATTCCACACCTTGACCGTACCATCCACGCAACCCGAAACGATTCTCTGTCCGTCGGGATTGAAGGCAAGCGAGGTGACGCCGTCGCTGTGCCCGGTGAGCGTTTGCTGCAGTGTCCAACTACTGGTGGACCAGATTTTCACGGTTTGATCCAAGCTGGCGGAGGCGAGCAACGCTCCGTCCGGCGAGAAGGCCACTGCGGTCACATTGGTCGTATGCGCATCGCCAGTATTGATCGAATTCCAAAGCAGGTTCCAGGACGAGCTGTAGACCCGAATCGAGGCGTCTTCGCCTCCGGACGCCATCATGCCCGAGGAGGAAAAGGCAACGCTCATCACCGCGGCCGGCCGCGCCGAGGTGTTGTAGGCCGGCCGGGAGGCGATCACGGACCCGGTGGCGACTGAGTGGACGACATTGCTGCCGGCGGCGCAGCCCGAAGCCAGCCGGGTGCTATCGGTGGAGAAAGCCAGGGCGGTGACCTTGCCGAACTGGTTGGTGGTCACGCGCACCAGGCTGACGTCGCCGGCGGTCCACCCGCTCGGCGCCTGCCAGAGGTAAGTCAACCCCAAACCCGTGTAGGTGCTCCAGCCAACCCGGATGCTGCCGCCGGTGTAGGTCCCGACGGCGATTTTTGAGCCGTCGGGCGACCAGGCAACGGCGGTGAGAACATTCGTTTGGGCCATCAGGGTCCTTAAGAGGGTTCCGTTGGCAGACCACAGCTTGACGGTGCCGTCCTCGCTCGCGGAGGCAATCATGGTGCCGTCGGGCGAACATGCCACGGCGGTGATCCTGGCGGCGTGCCCGCCTTGCATCCACTGCGGGGCCGGGAACGCTCCCTGGCTGGAGGGAAGAAGGGCCAGCCCCAGGCTGGCCGCGAACAGGATGCTTTGCACCCGGTTATAAAGGAGCAGGTTCAGCTTCATAATCAGTTCGAAGGGCGTTGGCCCGAATGCATCGTGACGTCAGCCGACTCATTAGGTGATCGAGTTGATAAGCGTTCCTTCGCGCGGCGTCGTGCGCATGTTGAGTTGCGCACTCTGATTGTCGTTGGGCCGGTAGTCGTAGACGCTTGCATTCCCCACGAGCGCGTCGCCTCTCATTTCGCCGAGGTCGCCGATGACTTGGATTCTCCGGTCGTCCCATTCGCCGGCACCGGCCTGCCAGCAGTAGTTCAAGACAGCCGGATAGGGCATGGGGTAACCATCCAATGTATGGTTGAGCGTCACATTGACATTCGAACCCATCAATGTCAGCCCCATGCGATCCGCGGCCAGCCAATCCAGCGACGCCACGGCCAGCTCCTGGGGGACGGCGATGCCGCTGCCGGCGTGCGGACCATTGCGTTCGGTCCCCTGGTAGCCGTCGAGGACGGCCAAGTGCGGGCGGATGCCATAGATGGCCATCATCCGATACACGTTGTCGTTCAGTGCCTGAAAGTCGCCCGGGGGATAGGACGAGCCGCCCGCGTAACCGTGCATCCACCACTTCTCGCGAATCGCCGCCCCGGCAACCTCACTCGGCGCCCCGCCTTGGTTGAAGTTATAGCCGATGTCAATCATGGGCGCGCTCATCCCGATATTCTTCCCGGCCATCGTTACCAGGACCGTGTTGTGCGTCTTGATGGGTGTCGCGGAGATGATGAAATGGTTTGGATTCAAATACATTTTGCAGAGGCGAATCCTCCGCTGCGTGTTATTGCTCGTGCTGCCGTACAACCAAATGTGGCCGTGAACGAATCCTTCCTGGTTGAGGTCCATGAACCTGACCGGATACCGCTTGGTGAGGGGCCAATAACCCGCAAAGTCATACCCGTCCATCGTGTTGCCCGTGGCCGCCGATTCGGCAACGACCACGTCGCGCTTGCCGATCGACTTCAGAAACTCCAGGATGCCCTCGGTGTGCTGCATGCGCGTGTAGGCCCAGGTTTGATTGGCCACAAAATTGACCTTGATGACCACGCGCTTGTTCCCGATCGCCGCGGCGATCTGCTTCTTGAACAACTGAAGTGAGCGGAAGGCATTGTCGGCGCGGTCCGGTCCCTTGGTAATGCCGACCGTCGCTGTGATGCTGTTTGGGGCGCAGGCCGCCCGCGCAATCCCGCCCAGGGTCGCACCCTGGAGTTCCGTGACGACGCCCACCCCGGTGGCTACTGACTCTTTGATGAAGGTCCGGCGATTGATGCGATGCGGATGATTCATGGACTTGTTGGGCTGGGGTGATTTAAGAGGTTCTTTGCGAGTTGGTCCCATCGCTCAAGGGGGCCGCATTTGCAACCGAAAAAACGCCGGCGCGTTGGTCGCGTCGAACTCAATCAGGTTGCGGCCATTGGAGACGGAAGGAGTATCCGGGACCGGGGTCCAGGTTCCAGTTCCCAGGTTTGTGCTGGCCTGTAATTGAAAGCCTGTGGATGGCCAAGGCCACGCCACCCTCACGCCTGAATTTCCGATGGAAGAAACCTGCAGCGTCTTCCGCGAGACCGCACCCGCCACCCGGAGTTGAATCGAAAGGACATTCGGTTGCGCCGTAATAAAGAGTGTGCGCCAATCGGCTCCGCCGAAACAGAGGTTCGCCACAGTCCTGGCCGTAATAATGCGGCCGATCAACCGGCCGTCTGGCAGGTAGATCCAGATGCCGTTACTTGAGCTGGAATAGACGCGCCCGTCTGTGTCGCACCGGATACCGTCCGGGTTGCCGTTGCCGAGGGTGGCGAAGACCGAGCCGCCGGAGAGAGTATTGCTGGAGGACAAAGCGTAGACGCGGATCGCACGGGCGTCGTAGTCCGCAAGGTACAGGCGGTCTTCGTCGGGCGAGAAGCAAAGTCCGTTGGGGCGGTAGATGCTGCTGTTCGTGACCACGGGCGTGCAGGTGGCGTTGCCATCGGTGGGATCGAACCGATAAACATAGTGCCCGTACTGGTACCCGGGCTGCGGCGGAGTCGCGGTGTTGCCGTTGAAGCCCGGATCGCTGAACCAAAGGGTCCCATCGGATTTAACCGCAACATCGTTCGGAGAATAGAACTTCAAACCGGCGCAAGTGGAAACCAGGGGGGTGACGACACCGTTGGTAATCATCACCACCCGCAAACCCGCGGTGCCTGACTGGCAGGAAATGAGGCGCTCCTGCCCATCGAGGATGTTGCCATTGTAGACCGTGTAGGCGGGAGGCACGAGGAAATCGCTGACGGCATTCGGTAACACGAGTTTCTTAAGCCGGTTGTTTGAGTTGGCGTAATTGAAGTTTATGGAACTGAAGATGAGATACCCCGGATCTCCGGGCACCCACACCGGCCCTTCCAGCCAATAGTTGACATACGCGTTGGTCGCAAGGGCGGCAATATTGGTGTCCACCACGCGGTTGAACTCGTGCGGAATCCGGATGTCGAAGATCCCCGCGGCCCGGGCTGCCAGAGCCAGGCCCAAAAAGCTGGCACAAGCGACCCTGCCAAATCGCAGGCGCCAGCTTGCACTGCTGAAGAAGGGCGCCTTGGGCCACTGGCTCGCCCCAAAGCGGCCGGTGCGGGGAGGACGCAACCCTCTCGCCGCGCCGTGCATGCGACAATGAATCCCCCCTTTGCTGCTCAAGCTTAGCGATCCAATCCGCTGCTGCGCAGCAGTTGCATCATCGAACCGGCGATTTGAATCAGCCGACATGGGTCAATCTCCACTCATCCTTCCGGCGAAGCGTTTGTTGACACGAAGGATGGCGTCCGGATCGGCTTCGTGGCCATTTGGCATCACAAGGATCATGGGGCCGACTTTCACATGCATCCGCTTCCACAATTACTTCCGGCGCATTACGAGATTTGGACATGAAATCAGCAGTTCCGAGATTTGAATTTTCGAGTCATGCTCACAACACGAGACGCCGTATTTCTCCATTGCTCCCGGGCGGCTTTCAAACGGAGGGAGGGGATTCTGGACGACATTTGCCGAGAAACGCATGGCGAATGGTGCAGTAGTGTGCCAAGGCTCCAACGGTATTGAATCCAACCTAAGTGTCTGAAAGCAGGGTTGATGCGGATGCTTTTCCGCCTTCTCGTCGGGTTGTGTGGCTGGGATCGGGCCACGCCCTGCAGGCGCAGCCCCAATCTGCTGTCGCGACCTCTTGTCGCAGTCTTTTTGTCGTCTTGTCCTGCTCAAGGAGGATCAAGAATGGCCGCAAAGGGGTCGCGTCCTCACGCGCTCCTCAAGCACTGTTCTGCGGCCGCGGCGGGCCGGGGTTGATTTGGCGGCGGATTTGCCAATAATCCTGCCGGTGCGGTTCATCCGGGACATCTACGCGGCCAAGCAAGCGTGCGGGCAGCCGGTGCTGTCGGTCGAGTTCTTCACCCCGAAGACGCCCGAAGGCGACCGGAATCTTCTGGCCAAGACGGTGCCGGCGCTCTGCGTGCACCCGTTGGATTATTGTTCGGTGACCTACGGCGCCGGGGGCAGCACGCGGGAGAAGACGCTGGATCTTGTGCAGCGGATTCAAGAGCAGCACAAGCTGCCGGCCATGGCGCACCTGACGTGCGTGAGCACCACCCGCGCGCAGATTGCCGACGTTCTGCGCGACGCCAGAGAACGCGGCATCCGCAACATCCTTGCCCTGCGCGGCGATCCGCCCGGCGGCGAGGGGCCTTTCCGCAAGGCGGAGGGCGGCTTCGAGTATGCGGGCGAGCTGGTGGAATTCATCCGCCGCATGGACGGCTTCTCGGTGGGGGTGGCGGGTTTTCCCGAAGGGCATATCGACTGCGGGGCGGGCAAACACGCCGACTGGCAGCATCTCAAGGAGAAAGTGGACCAGGGCGCCGACTTTGTGATCACGCAGCTCTTCTTCGAGAACGCCGATTTCTACGCCTTCCGCGATCACCTCACCCGGCACCTCGGCGTCAGCGTGCCCATCGTGCCCGGACTCATCTCCATCCTCAGCGCCTCCCAAATCCGGAAGTTCACCACCTTGTGTGGGGCCCGGATCCCCGCGCCCCTGGCTCAGAAACTCGAACAACTGGGCAACCACGACGAGGCCACCGCGGAATTCGGGATCGAATATGCCACCCGGCAGTGCGAAGATCTACTGCGGCAGGGGGTTCCCGGCCTGCATTTCTACACGCTCAACAAGGCGCACGCGACCTCGCGCATTCTGCAGAACCTCGGCTTGGCGCGCGCGCCAGACGGTTCCGCTTAGCAGACGGTTTGGTCCATTGAAGATACTCATCCCCGGGGCAACTCAACCGGGGCGACGCCCCCGGGAGGGGGTGAGGTGCTGCCAGCGACGGTAAGCCCAGAGGCTCAAAACGAAGATCGCCACCACCAGAACCAGCGCCCCCGTGACCCGCAACAGCGACAAACTGGCGCCAGGCAGGTCGAGGTCTGCCGACAGCAGGTTGGTGCTCTGAGCCGCAAGACCGCTCGCGGCGGAGGTCCACCAAGCCAACGTCAACTCAATCCACAGGCGAACCCGGAAACAGCCGCGACTTCCAAACTTCGAGGTCCACCGCCGAAGGCGGAACCGATTGGCCAGGGGCCGGGTGCCGGTTCGGCGGTGGAGGCTCGAAGTTGGAAGTCGAAAGCGCATGCGGACGGGGCCGCCATCAGGCGGCTTTGCCGGGGATCCGCGGGACGCTGGCGTCGAAGCAAGGTTCGAGGACGATGACGTCGCCGGAGGCGAACCCGGTTGCATCCGATCCGGTCCGCGAGGCGAGCCACACGATGATCCCTTCGGTGGTCACAAGGCACGGTGGCGCCCGTCCTTTCCAACGGCTGTTGTCCGGGACCGCGGGCGGGGCGCGCTGCGGCGGGCCGGGCGGCCGCCTTCGGGCGGTGGAACCGTCTCTGCCGGTTTCCACAGCTCCGCCAAATACAGGCCTTCGGAGATTTGCACCGGTCCGTAGCGCTGGCCGTCGGGCGGCGACTCCCCGGGCGTCGACGCGGGGGTGGAGGCCGGCGGCGATGCGGGATCGGCGTGTTCTGCCGGGGCAGGCCACAGCCTTGCCGCGACCGGCAATGTTTGCTCCGGCTCAAGCCCGAAGCGGGCTGCATCGTCCGTGTTTTGCATTAGTTCCAGAGGGGTCGGCGGGTGGTGTGCACTAGGGTGAAGAGGGAGTCGCGCCGGCGGGCGAGTTCGTCCGGGGCGCGCGGGGCGTGCCGTGGGCGGTGATGCGGGTGGGGGTGTTTCCGGGCGGCGATGGCCTTGGCGACCACGGTGCGGGCCTGCCGGGCGCACAGCAGGCGTGTGAAGGCGAGCCTGGCGTGCTGGCGGGCGGCTTCGAGCGCGTGTTCCGCAGCGCGGCGGTGGCGGTCGAGGGTTTGCCCATAAACCTTGAGGCGCTGCAATTCGGCGCCGGCGATCTTGGCCGCGAGGCGCCGCCGGAGATCCGACCAGCATTCGACCCACTCCGACTGGACGGCTTCGAGTTTGCATCGGGCTTGTTCCTGCGTCTGAAGAGCCTCGCCGTAGGCGTGCAATGCGTCCTGTTCCTGGCGTTCGCGCAAGACGCGCAATCCTTCCAGAGACGATTGGAACGTTTTCATGGCGGATTACCCGGCCGGCCGGCGGACCTGGAATGCAGCAGCGGCCGGGACGCGTCAGGCCTCCGGCGGGCCGCTGCCGGCGGGCCGGACCGGGCGCGGCCCCGACGGGGTTGCGGACGGTTCTCGGGAGGGCGTTGCCACGGCGCAGTCCCCCACGGAGGCGCGAACATCGCCTCGGGCCGCAGCGCCATGCCTTCCCACCGTCGGTTCGCTGCCGCGTCGTTTGGATGATGAAACAACGCGCTGATCATCGCTCAGTCCACGCCTTCAAGCAGTCGATATGCCAGCACCCCATCCACGGCCGATACGCGGTATTTCAGCTTTCCCAAGGCGGTTTCGAGGAAAATGTTTCCGGCAGCGCCCTCGGATGTAGGCAACCTTGGAAATCCCACGGCGCCTCCGCCCCGCGGGCGGCATGGGCAGACCCCGTTGCCGGAAGAACGTGCCGCGCCCCGTTACCGGCGCCGCCGCCAACGCCAGCGCAGGCGGCGGCGCGTGTCCGGACGCAGCTTGAAGCCTTCGGCGATGCGAAGGCCCTCAACCCACCAGATCGCACCGTCCGCGGTGGTGGCCACGATCCGGCGCCGCCGGTCGTCGCGGGGAACCCTGGCGTTGGTGAAAAGGTCTTGAAGCTTCACCGCCGACGGCATCCCGATCGGCTGAAACCGGTCGCCGGGCCGCCAGTGACGCAGCCAAATCCTGTCCCCCACCCGGTCCGCATCAAACCATTCCGTGCCCGCTCGCGATGAGGGACGGTCCGACCCGGCAAGGCGCGGCGTCGCCCAGTCAAACCGCACGCCGCTGAACTCGGCCCGCGCAGGCCGCGCCCTCACCTCGAGCGCCAGTGCGCCCGGCTGAAAGCCGGCGGCGCGTGCAACCCGCGTCTGAAGCCGTCCCCCGGGGTCACGCCAAAGATGGCGGCGGGGTTGCACCTGAAGCGTCGTTCCGGGACGCTCGCGGAGCGTTTCCACCAGGTCGAACTCCGGCTCCACGCCGAGCCGGATCAGCTGCCGTTGGAGAACGCGGCGCTGCAACGCCACCGGCAGCCGGTCAAAAGGCGCGCCGCGCGGTTGCCGCAACCAAGCCTCCGCGCAGCCGTTCAGATACTCGGCTTCGTCGCCCAGCAACTCCGCCTGCCGCCGCAGCACCCGGCCGAGCGCCGGCTGGTAATGCCGGGTCAGCCAAGGCACCAGCTCGTGACGCACCCGGTTGCGCGCGTGCGCCATCGAGGCGTTGCTGGCATCCTCCCGATACACAATGCCCCGCTCGCACGCGAACTCGCGAAGCGCCTCCCGCGTCAGATGCAGCAGCGGACGCACCAGCCGGACGCGGCGGTCGGCCGGGGACGGGTGGCACCATTTCATGCCGGCGAGCCCGTCGCTGCCGGCGCCGCGCAACAACCGCAGCAAAAACAGTTCGGCCTGGTCATCCGCCTGGTGCGCCAACGCCACCGTCCCAATCCGCCGCGCCCGGGCTGCCCGCGCCAAAAGCTCGTGTCGCACCTGCCGGGCCGCCACCTCGAGAGAAAGCCCCTCGCGCCGCGCGCGCGACGCCACATCCGCGCGCCCGACCACGCACGGCAAACGCAGATGGCGCGCGGTGGCCCGGACCAGGCGTTCGTCGGCCGCGCTGCTTCGGCCGCGCAACCGGTGGTTGACATGGGCGACGGTCAGGGCCCAGCCATGCCGGCGGCTGAGCTGATGCAGGGCGTGCAGCAGCACCATCGAGTCCAGCCCGCCCGACACCGCCACCAGAACCCGCTCGCCCGCACGGAGCAATTTCCGCCGCCGGATCGCCGTGTCGATTTGCGCGATAACCTCGGACACGCCACGCATGCTAGAAGCTGTGCCCGCCGTGGCAAGCCGCATTGACCACGGACGGCACCGCCGAACGCGACCGTGCGCGGCACGCGAGCGTCTCGGCGGCAGGCGCGACGCCCGCAGCCGCCCGCGGACGGGCCCGAGGACGACGCGCATCGGTTCACGGGCCCCGGGGCGTATCGACCCGCCGCCCGGCAGGCAGCGCGTGCTGGCGGCTACGGGCACCTGACGAGGACGCGCAGCCGTTTGGCGGGGTAGGAGGCGGCGTTGGCGGCAAAGGTCCAGTCGGGTTGCTGGGCCGGCTGGTTGCCGATGCCCAAGTCGGCCTTGGGACCGGCCTGCCAGTTGTTGAGGGCGAAGAGCGTTTGTTTGGCGTGGTGGTTGTGGACCTGCATCGAACCGTGGCCGGCGGTGGGCTGGACGGGTTGATCGCCGAAATCATACGCGCGCGACGAGGCGTTGGGCACCTTGGCAGCGTTGTCGGCCCCGTAATTGTTGGGCCAGAACTCGATGTTGCCCCCTTGGAGGCCGGTGCCGGTCACGATGCCCTTGACATTCGAATGGACATTGAGATTCGCCACGTCGCACTGGAAGTGCGCCCCGGAGGCGGCGGTCGGCACCCCGATCTTGCCCGGGTCGTCCGTGAAGGCGTCCATGGAGACGTAAACGAACGCGGTGTCGCCACCGCGCTCGAGTTCCAGGAAATAGGCAATCCGATCGAAGCGCTTCGCGAGGGTGCGGTGGTGGTCCGTCGTGTAGGCGATCGGGTTGCCGAGCTTGGCGAGGTCAAGGTCGTAAACCAACTGGTAGTGTTTGGCCTCAGGAACGTGGATGACCAGAGAATCCCGCTTGGGAACGGTTCCGGCGCGGAACGCGCCGGCGGGCAGGCCTTCGGCGTTCATGAGGTTTGGCTCGGCGAGCATGTGCCACGCGAAACGCACCGCCACCGGCCGCTTCACTTCCGGCGCCCAAACCGTCACAGTCGCGCCCTCGATTTGGGCGTTGGCTTTGACGAAGCCGCCTTCGTCGGCGTCGATCACCTCGAACCAGCTCAGGGGCTTGCCGTCGCGGCTGGCCAAACCGCCGCCCACGTGATCAAACGCCAGGCGGATCCGGCCGTCTTCGAGCGTCATGGCCTTGAAGGTGGGGCCGCAATAGACCACGCGGGAGCGGGCGTAATCCTTGGCAAGGGCCCAAAGGGCGAGGCGTTTGCCGACGTCCTGTTTGTTGTTCGGGTGAATGTCCCGGAGATTCCCGATGTCGTTGATCACCACCATGCCGGTGTGGGGAATGAACCGCGCAGCGGCCGCCTGCGCTTCCCAGAAAACGGCTTCGGTTTCCGGGTTGCCGCCGTAGTTGTAGGGGGCGACCTGGACAAAGTAGAACGGGAAATCGCCCAGCCCCCAAAGCCGGCGCCAGCCGCCGACGAGAGCCTTCATGCGCTCCGTGTAGAGCGGACCCTCGCCGAGATTGGACTCGCCCTGGTACCAAATGGCCCCGCGCAGGGCGAAAGGACAAAGCGGATGGATCATCCCGTTGTAGAGGGCGGTCGCGTGTTGCACGTCGCGCGGCGGCAGCAGTTCGGCCGGGTAGGTGGGCATGGGCGGGACCAGCGCGCGGTCCGCCTGCGCTTTTCGCGCAGCCTCGAGCCACTGCCCGGTTTCATCCAGGGTCCGCTGCAGGCGCTGCTGATGAGCGTCGGTGCGCGGATCGGCGAGCTGGACGCGCGCGTAATCCATTGCCAGCGCCGGCACCGCGGCGAACCCCTCCGGCGGCGTCCATGTCTGGATCACGGTGCCGCCCCAGCTGGAATCAATCAGACCCACCGCCACCCCAAGCTCGCGGTGAAGCTCGCGTCCGAAATAATACGCCGACGCGGAGAATCCACCCCAGCCGCCCTCGGCCACCGACTTGGGCGAGCAGACCTTCCACGTCCCCTCGAAGTCGTGCTGCGGCACCGGCGCCCATTTCTTGGCGACCTTGAGCAGGCGAAGGCGGGGGTAATCGGCGGCGGCGATCTCCTGCGGGGCGTCCTTGCAGGCGGCGATGCCCATTTCCATGTTGGACTGCCCCGAGCACAACCAGACTTCGCCCACCCACACGTCGCGGCATGTGACCGTGCTGGAACCGCTCACGGTCAGCGTGTGCGGTCCGCCGGCTTGGACGGGACCAAGAACCGTTCTCCATTCCCCGCGGTCGTTGGCAGCGGCCTGGCGGCTGGCGTCAAGAAACCGCACCGTGACGGTTTCGCCCGGCTGGGCCCAGCCCCACACGGTGATGGGCTGTTGCTGCTGCAGGACCATGTGGTCGCCGAACACGTGGGGCAGGCGCACCTCGGCCCGGGCTGCCGGCGCGACGCCTCCGGCCATGGCGAGCAGGAGCGAAGCGGTGGTGAGTGCGCGGAGGGGGGAAGACGATGGTATGGGAATGGGGTTCATAGAGCAGGACGATGGGCGGTCATGTTGGTTGGACGTTGGTTGTTGGACGTTGGTT
>JAFGQR010000126.1 GCA_016935555.1 Verrucomicrobiota bacterium | reverse complement strand
CTTCTCGGCGGCAGCCTTCTCGGCGGCAGCCTTCTCGGCGGCAGCCTTCTCGGCGGCAGCCTTCTCGGCGGCAGCCTTCTCGGCGGCGGCCTTCTCGACGGCCAGCTTTTCCGCAGCCGCTTTTTCGGCAGCGGCTTTCTCTGCAACCGCTTTGGCGGCTTCGGCTTTGGCGGCTTCGGCGGCCTGCTGGGCTTGCATGTCGGCGTCGGTCTTGCCACATCCGGCGGCGAGGGTGAGGGTCACGCAGGCGGCCGCGAGGGTGAGGAGGGATTTTGTTTTCATGATCATACGTTCGTTCACTTCAGTCTGGTCGTTTATACGCCCGGCAGGAGGGGGTGCACAATGGATCTTTTGCATCGATTCAGGGCATCCGCGGTTGAACGGCGTTATGGGTTTGGGCTCGACGGAGTCTCGCCCTACCCTCGGCGTGTCGGGGCGCGGTTCAGGGGGACTGGAGCCGGTAGAAGGCGGCGCGGGTGTGGGGATTGATGCCGATCTGGGTTTGGGCGGCTCCGTTCTGGCCAATGACGAGGCTGGTGTGATCGTTCCAGTCGAGCAGGTTGGCGGAAGTCTGAAGTGTGCAGGGCGTGCCGGGGGCGCCGGTGCATTGGATCAGGATCGCGGCGCCGGGCTGGAGGGTGATGCGTTGGATTGTCGGCGGGGCGGGTGGGGGCAGGTTGTTCCGGTAAACCAGGGCGACGTAATGGCCAAAGCCGGCGTTGCCGGTGAGCATGAGGTCGAGGTCGCCATCGCGGTCGAAATCGGCCCAGGCGGCGGCGCCGGAGTGGACGCCTGTGAGTCCGGTATGAATATCCGTGAAGACGTCCTGGCCGTCGTTGCGGTAGATGCGGGCGATGATCTCGGTGCAACTGTAATCGGTCGTGCCGGCCAGCAGGATGTCGAGGTCGCCATCGCGGTCGTAGTCGCCCCAGGCGGCGGAGCCGTAGACGACGCCCGGCAGGCCGGCGGCGATTTCGGTGAAACCGGCGCCGTGCTCGTTGCGGTAGAGGGCCGTGAGGATGCCGGTGTCGGCTTTGCCGGCGAGCAGGATGTCCGGGTAGCCGTCCTGGTTGTAGTCGCCCCAGGCGACCGTGCTGTCTTCCACACCTGGCAGGGGGGTGGGGATGTCGACGAAGGCATTCGAGTTCGTATCATTGCGATAGAGGCGCGTGATGCGTCCCTCGTCGGCGTATCCGGTGAGCAGGATGTCGGGAGCGCGATCCTGGTCGTAGTCGGCCCAGGCGACGGCGCCTCGTTCGACACCGGGGAGGGTGGCATGGATATGGCGGCTGAAGGCGCCGTTGGTTTCATTTCGATAGAGCCAGGCGATGCTGACGGGGTCGGAGCGGCCGGCGATCAGGATGTCGGGGTAAGTGTCGAGGTCGAAGTCTTCCCAGGCCACCGTGCTCAGGTCGACACCGGGGAGGTCTGCGTGGATGTCCGTGAAGCTGGCGCCGTGATCCTCGTTGCGATAGACGCGGCAGACGCGTCCCGCTCCGGCGTGGCCTGTCAGGATGAAGTCCGGGTCGCCGTCCCGGTCATAATCGGCCCAGGCCACGGCTCCGTTGGCGACCTGGGGCGGTTCGGGGGAGAAGGGGGAGACGGGGGCGAAGGAGCCTTGGGAGTTGTGGTAGAGGCGGGTGATGGCTTCGAGGTCGCCGTTGTTGGTCGTGCCGGTCAGGAGCAGATCGGGGGCGCCGTCCTGGTCGTAATCGCCCCAGGCGGCAGCGCTTTGCCAGAGGCCGGGCAGGCCTGCATGGGCATCGTTGAACACCTGCGTCACGAACACCATGTCCAGTCCGTGGGTTGGGCCGGCGCAATTGGTGGCGACGACCCGGTAGTGGCGCGTGGCGCCGGGTGTCAACCCGCCGATGTCGACGTTGAGATCGACGTCCTCGGTGTCGCGCCCCAGGTTGGTCATCGGGGTCAGGCTGCCATAATTCGGGGTAGTGCCCCACTCGAACCAGGCGGTTGTGTCGAGCCCGTTGGGGTTGACCTTGGCCGCGAGCGTTGCCGAGTTGATGCCCAACACGATGGCGGGCAGGGTTTCGGCATCGGGTGCACTGATGGTCTGGAATTCGACGGCGCCGATGTCCATGGCGCCGCAGACAATGCGTGGCAAGCCGCGCTGGTCGGTGGCAGGGGCGTCGGTGGGGTTGCCGGCGTTGATGGCCGGGCTGCCGGGCAGGAGCGCGTGGGTCCAGGTGGGGCCGCCGTTGTCGGCCAGCGGACCGAGGCGGGGATTCACATTGACGATGTCGCCGAGGGTGCCGAAGCCTGTGGTGCCATTGGTGCGGACCAGGTTGTGGCCGAGCGAGAGCATGGTGCCGGAGGCATCCGGGGCCTCGGTGCTGCCCCAGTTGCGGGCGATGATGGTGTTGGCGGCCTGCGCGGACGGTTGGCTGCCTTCATGGCATAATCCGCCGCCCGCCCCATGGGGGCCTGCGAGTCCAAAGGCACTGCCACCAAAACCTCCACTGCCACCCGGGCCTGTCGAGTTTTCCGCCAGGGTGGCATGGCGCATGACAACGTCGCCCGTGTTGTGCAATCCGCCGCCGGCGCCACCGGCGCCGCCGTTGCCGCCCAGGTTTTCGCCCTCGCCGCCCTGGCCGCCGTGGCCTGTGATGTTCCCGCTCAACGTCGTGGTCGCCAGCGTCAGCGTGCCGGCATTGCAGATGCCGCCGCCGGCACCGCCGGCGCCGCCGGCGCCGCCGTTGCCATCCGCTTCGCCGCCGCGGCCACCATCGCCGCCATCGCCGGTCGAGTTGCCGCTGACCACACACCGGTCCAAGGTCAACACACCTGTGTTGTAAACACCGCCGCCGGCACCCCCGTCGCCGCCGGCGAATCCGTACACAAAGGACGCGCCCGGGCCGCCTTTTCCGGAGGCGTTCCCGGTGATGGCGCATTGGATGAGGGTGAGCGTCCCCGCGTTGTAGACGCCGCCGCCGGGTTCTCCCGGGAACCCGGGGCCCAGGACCATGCCGCCTCCGCCGGCGCCGTTGGTGCCCTGGCCGTCGCGAATGGTGAGGCCGGAAATCGTCGCTTGGACTGGGGACGCCACGCGCAGCACCCGGCTGGTGTGGTTGCCGCTGAGGGCCAGGTTCGTCGCTCCGGGACCTTCCAGGACGATGTTCCTGTCAAGAACCAATTCCCCGCCGGTCAGGCTGACGGTGCCGGTGGCGGCCAGGGTGAGGGTGGCGCCCCATGCGACATCGCTCACCGCCTGCCGGAGCGTCTCCGGGCCGCTGTCGGCCAGGTTGGTCACGACCACGAACTCCCAGTGGAAGCTCTGGTCGGTGCCTTCGGCGCGGCAGGTGCGGTTGGTGGCCACGATGCGGTAATGGTAGGTGAAGCCGGGACTGAGGCCGGTGAGGACATAGGACATCCCGAGGGTGCTTCCCAGGTCGGGCAGGTTGGTGGCCAGCGTGGCGGAGCCGTAGTCGGTGTCGCGCCCCCATTCGAACCAGGCGGTTGCCGCGGACCAGTGGGGGTTCACGGTGGCTTGCAGGGTGGCTGTGTGGGGTCCGCCGGTACCTGGGGGCAGGGTGGTGGCGGTGATCCTCGGGCAGCCCTCGAACTCGACCGCCCCGATGTCGACCCGGTCACAGACGAGGCGCGCGAAGCCGCGCTGGTCGGTGGTGAGGTATGCCGTGATCTTGGCATCGCCGGTGTTGATGGCCGGGCTGTCCGGCAGGAGCGCGTGGGTCAAGGTGGGGCCGCCGTTGTCGGCCAGCGGACCCAATTGAGGCCCCACGTCGAGCAGGTCCCCCAAGGCGCTGTCGAATCCCACGCTGCCTTCGGACGTGCCGATGAGGTTATGGCCGCGGGAGGCGAAGCTGTTATAGACATCGTCGGGGATGTCGCCCGGCCTGGTGTTCAGGGCGGCGACGGTATTGACCACGTCGACGGCCTGGGAGCCGCCTTGGTTGTAGATGCCCCCGCCACGACCGACGGCGCCATTGGCGTAGCCGGCACCGCCCCCGCCTGTGGTGTTCATGGCCAGGGTGCAACCGGCCAGGCTCGCCCCGCCCAGATTGCAAAGGCCGCCGCCACTTCCCCCGGCACCTCCAACGCCCGGCAGGCCGCGGCTTCCGTCGGAGGCGGCCCATCCGTTGCCGCCATAGCCGCCAGCACCTCCGGAGCCGCCGAATCCATTGTGGTTCCCGCTGAGGGTGCAGTGCTGCAGCGTGGCTTGACCCAGGGCGTAAATGCCGCCTCCTTGCCCGCCGATTCCCCCCGCGCCCCCTGTGCCGCCGTGGCCTCCACCGTAGCCATCGCCTCCTCGTCCGCCCAGGCCGCCGTTGCCGCCCAGGCCGTTGGCGTTGCCGTCGAACGTGCAGTCCTTCACGCGGAGCACGCCGGCACTGTAGACGCCGCCACCATGGCCGCCGGCGCCGCCCATGCCCCCGTTGCCGCCACGACCGCCGTAATAAAAGACGCCGCCGTCGCTCCCGGTGGCGCCCGTCCCTCCGTTGCCGCCGTTCCCGCAGGTGTTGCCGCTGATCGTGCAGCGGTTCAACGTGAGCATGCCCCAAGCGTTATTGTAGATGCCACCGCCGTCCCCGCCGGCGCCCCCGGCGCCGCCCGTGCGCCCGGCGCCGCCGTTGCCGGTGCGGTTTTGGGTCACCACGCAGTCGTTCAAGGTCAACGCGCCGGCGAAGATGGCAATGCCGCCTCCGGACTGGCCGGCGCCGCCCGTGCCAGGGGCGCCAGGGGCGCTCTGGCCGTCCCGGATGGTCAGGCTGGAGATGCTGGCGTCGGCTTCGCCGATATGGAACACGCAGCTGCTGAGGTTGCCGCTGATGGCGAGGTTGGTGGCGCCGGGTCCCACCAGGGCCAGGGTTTTGTTGACGATCGACAAAGGCCCGCTCGTCAGCGTGAGGGTGCCGTGATTTGTCACCACCAGGGTGGCCCCCGAGGCGGCGTCGAGAATGGCCTGCCGCAGCGAACCCGGCCCGGCGTCGTCCAGGTTGGACACGGGCCAGATCATGAACCTGGCGTCGGCACCGTAGGCGACGCCGAGGCTGTTGGAGGCGACGAGGCGGTAATGATACGTCACCCCCGGGCTCAGCCCGGGCAAGTCGCGGCTCACGTGCACGTCCGCAGACCCGCCCATTACGAAGCCCTTGGGTGTGGCCGACTCGTAGCGGGGGGTCGTGCCCCATTCGAACCAGAAGAAATTGGGGTGTGCACCGATTCTGACACGGCCGTGGAGGACGACGCGGGTGTGGCTGGCGAAGGCGGCCTCGAGCGTGACGGGATGGGGGCGTCCGATCGGGGCGGTGGAGGGAACGTGCTGCGGCTCATTCAGCAGCAGGGCGTGGTGGGCGTTCGGAGTGGCATCCAGCAACACCCCGCCCGCACCCTCGTCCATCCGGTAGCAGGCCACCAGGCCCGGTTCAAGCCCCGTCAGCCGCACATTCCTGTCCCGGCTGATTTCCTCCGGTGTGCGCCCGACGTTCCAGATGCGGACTTCATCGAGGAGGCCATCGAAGTATTCGTCGCCGTATGTTTTGCCGATGGAGAAATTGGTGAAGGAGGGGACTTGATGGCCGGCGGGCTGGTCAAAGGCGACCATGACGCCATCGAGGTGCAGGCTGCGGACGGCGCCGTCGAAACTGGCGGCGACGTGGTGCCAGGCGCCTGTGAGCGGAGCCGTCTCAGCATCGAGATCGTTTCCCCACCAGTAATGGCGCAACCCGGCCGCGCCGAGCCGAACGGCGTTCACTTCATTGCTCACCCCGTAATTGCCCCACCCCACCACCCCGCAGTCGCCCATCCGGTCCGGCTTGATCCAGGCTTCGAGCGTATAAGGCGAATCGCCCACCGGCAGGCCGGGCACGACGCCCGCCGCGCATTGGCTGACCCCGTCGAACTCGACAGCCGTACCACTGCCCGGCGCCAGGGTGGCGAATGGCTCCGCCAGGCCGACGCCGACGCCCTGGGCGCTTCCCGAAGCGCCGCGGCCATAATACACGGTGCCCGCCACGAGATTCGAGAGCTGCGCCGAGACCGGGACGGACGCGAGGCGCGCGGCGCCGTTGACGAGCGTGCCGTCCTGGGGCGCCGTCGACCGGGAATCGAGGACGGTCGCGCCTGAGGCTTCATCGAAGCGGTAGTTCAGGAGGAGTTGCGGGTCGGCGGGGTCCACCGGTTCGGACATGAACTGCCGGATCTGCGCGGGCGTGCGGGCGACGTTCCACACACGCAGGTCGTCGCAGAGGGCATCGGCGTAGCCGTCGCCGCCCCAAAGGCTGCGTCCGACATAATTGTTGGTCCGGATGACCAGCGGGTCGGGGCGCACCAGCGTGCCGGCCGCCACGGGCACGCCATTGACATAGACGGTGCCCGTGTTGTCCTGGAGGGTGGCCGCCAGGTGCACCCATTGGTTCGTCGGAACCGGGTACGGCGCGGCCACACGCGCTTGCCCGTCCGCCATGATCTGCAGGAACGGTTTGCCATCGAACTCCTGACTGAGGCCGACGATGACGTTGTCTGCCCCCGGTCCGTTGCCGAAATCGATCACGCGCGAGTAATAGTCGCGGCGGCGCGCGTAGAGCCATGTTTCGACGGTGAAATCGCCGGTGAACCAGGCGCCGTCCGGCACGTCCACATAATCGTCCACACCGTCGAGGTTCAGAACTCGGTTTGTGCCGGCGGCGATGCGCGGAGGCGTGGTGCGATCCAGGATCAGCCGGGGCACCCAAACGGGGTCATGGACGGGCGTGCCGGGCGCCTGGAGGCCGCGGGCATCGACGAGATCCCCGTCCAGGGGCCAGTACGCCAGCAGGCTGGCATATTGCGGGTGGGCAGGGCCGGGGGGGGCCGTCATCAGTTGGCCGATCGCTTCGGCGCTCAATTCGGCCTGCCACACCGTCACCTCGTCGAGGTGCCCGGCGAAAAAGTCGACGTCGTAAACACCCAGGCGAAGCGCGTCGTCCGTGGTGGGCGGGCCCGGGGAGCCGGTCCAGTCCATGGAGGACATCAGCTGGCCGTCGACGTAGAGTTTGCCGCCGGCGGCTCCCACGGTGAAGGCGGCATGATGCCACCGCCCATCGTCCACCATCCCGCCGTCCAGCCCCCGTCCCGTGTCCCAAACGTAGTTGGTCAGGTCCCGGAAATACCAGGCGTAGAGCCGTCCCCCGTCCAGGCGCAGGTTCCAGCCGTTGCCGGAGGCGCTGACGTATTTGTTGACGATGCCGCCGCTGGTTCCGGCGGAGGCGGCCTTGAGCCAGGCGGTCACGCTGAGCGGGTAGGTGTTGAAATGGGTGGAAAACGCGACGGCGTCGTCGACGCCGTTGAACTGCAGCGCGGTGGAACCGATGCCCCATTCGAACCAGCTCGCGGCGGGCGCGCTATCGGGGGTGACCCGCGCGTTGAGGACGGCGGAGGTGTGGGTGACGAGGGTGGCGGGCCGTGTGACCACCACGGGCGCCAGCCCATTTTCGGTGGTGTTCACGGTCACGCCGCCAAGGGAGTCCCCACGGCCGCTCGCTCCGTCAAACGCCGGCGCCGCGCTCCATCCCGACACCGCGAGGACGGCCGCCCCGAAGGCGGCAAGCCGGTGCGTGAGGGCGGCTCCCGAGGCGGTCCGGACGGTCCGGACAGAATCACCGTTCAGTTTCATAGTCATGGCAAGGGGTCTCCATCGTGGCCGGTGGGTCAAGGCTCGCGCAATTCGACCCTGCCCCGGTAAAAGACCGGGTGCGCGTTGGTGGCGGCAAGGAGGCACGTGTGCGTGCCCCCGGCCAAGGCGGCGAAGGACTCGAGGTCCGTCCAGGCGGCGGGCTGGAGCGACGGCGAAGCCTGCAGCGTGTAGTGGCGCGTCTTGCCGGCATACGCCGCGCCCTCCGCGCGGAGGACGAGGAAGGAGATTTCGACGTTGTCGGTTCCCCGGGCCATGGCGAGGGTGAAGCGGCTGTTGGGGTCCTGGGGATGGGTGCCGGCCTCGTATTCATCAAGGTTCGAATACCCGTCGGCGTCGGGGTCTGCGCCCCCGTCGGCCAGGCCGTAGAGCGCCAGCCACGCGTCGAACCCGGTGTCGACAGGGATGGTGCCGAAATCGATTTGGGCGACATGACCGCGCTCGAGCATCACCCAGGTCGCGTGATACCGCACGTAATGGTTGGTCTGCTGGCCAACGACCTCCGTCTCCTTGACCACGAGGGCCAGGTTGCTGCCGGCGGGCGACGGATCGAAGCTGTGGAGCGGCGACCAGAACGGGATGCCGACCGCGTAATGGTCTCCCAGGCCCGGGTCCTGGCCCATGCGGTAGCTGGCCAGCACCTGGGTGGACACGGCATTCGTGTCGCCCAAAGGCCGGACTTCGACCACCACGCGGGTGTCCCGGGCCGTGACGACGTTGGTGCCCATCGCAATCCGCCCATACACCACGTTGTCCGGCTCGGGAATCTGCGCCCGGGCGGAAGACAGAAGACAGAGGGCGGAAGACAGAAGACAGAGGACCGGGGACGGGGGACGGAGGATGGAGGACGGAGGATGGCACGGTGATCCGGCGGCCGGCATCTGGCATTCAATGTCCGGAGAATTTGTTGTCATAGCCCGTGAGTGTTTGAAGTTTGAAATCTGGGATCTGGAATCAAGAACAAGCCGGGCTCAGTTGCCCGAATAGGAGTAGGTGCGGAAGTAGAGGGTGATATCGGAGATCGAGGCGACGAAGGTTTCGAGTCCTTCGTGGGGGTCGAAGAGGAAGGTGCCTCCGGGGATGATGAGCAGCCAGCGAGTGTTCCAGACGGAGCGGCCCACGAGGCGGCTTTCGGTGAGGGCGTCGTTGTCAGGATCGAACGCCGCAGCGTCGCCCGGGAACGCGTGGAAGCTGGAGTAGCGGCGGATGTCGATGAACGATCCGCTCAGGCTGTCGCGTTCCGGCAGGTAAGCGGGGTTGT
Source organism: Verrucomicrobiota bacterium (assembly GCA_016935555.1). Taxonomy (GTDB): domain Bacteria; phylum Verrucomicrobiota; class Verrucomicrobiia; order Limisphaerales; family JAFGQR01; genus JAFGQR01. Next base: position 22,822 of record JAFGQR010000126.1, on the reverse strand, counting down.
TGACGTCGGTATAGCCGATTGGGAACGGCACGGGGATTTTCTGGTCGACGACTTTGAATTCACGGGTGGCGGTGGTGTCGGTGCCGGAGGCGGCGCGCAGGATGTCGGTGCCGACGGGCACGAGATAGATGCGGGGCGTGCGCGACAGGGCGGCGGGGTAGTCCGGGAACAGGATGCTCGTGGAGCGGATTTTGGTGGCGAACCGGGACGAATCGTAGGCGCCGTCGCTGGGTCCCAGGGGCCAACCGAAGACATTCAAGCCGAAGTTGACGGTGGTGGCGAACGGAATCACCAGGCCCGGCTGCGGTCCGGCCGATTCGGGGGCGAAGGGGCGGCAATAGCGGCGAAACTCGGGGATGTCCCAGAGATTGGGCACCCCATGGTCGCGCAGCACCAGCGCCCAGTCGCGGTCGGAGGGCAGGTTGACGGCATTGGTGAATCCCTCAGGCCGGGTGCGGAACAACTCGCTGCGCAGCGAGAAAAAACCGTCCTCGTGTTCCGGGTTGTTGATGCCGAGCTGGGTTTTGAGAATGGCCCAGTTGGCGGCCAGGCGGCCCAGGGAATCGGCCAAGCCATGCCGGCCGACGACCGGCTGGTCGTTCACCCATTCGCCCAGCGCCCGTTGCCGGACGATGTCCGTCAGGAATTGCCGGCCGGCGCCTGTCTGGTTGCCCAGCATGGTGGTCTCATAATCGTAAGCCGTCGCCGCCAAATACACATACCTGGCCGCCAGATCGAACTGCGCCCGGTATTTCTGGATGGCGTCGTTGCGGAAGACGCGGAACGCCAGGTCGCGGTAACGGTTTTCGGAGACCTGGCCGGCGACGCTCCGGCGGAAGGCATCGCGTTCGTCGAGCAGGCGGAGGCCTTCGGCGAGTTTGGCTTCGTAGTTGCCGAGTTCCTGGAGCAGCTTCTCGCGCAAGCCGAACAGGGCGATCCGCTGGGGCACCTCGTCGCGAATCCGGGCTTCGAGTTCGGCGCCCAGCTGCTGGACCTCGTAGCGGTTGTCGGCGATTTGCAGGTCAATGTCCTTGCTGGAGATCATCTCCTCCTTCTTGAGAATCTCCGCGTCCTTCGTCGTTTCGAAGCCCGTCGCGACCCCCTGGAGCACCTCCGACACGGCCCAAATGATGGTGGACGCCACCGCGAACGGCGTCTTGGAGACCGCATCGGCGCCGAAGCCTTCGCTCGTGGCCGCCTCTTGGATCGTTTCGAGGGGCGTCTCTGCGAAGTGCCACAAGGCGTCGCCGCCGCAGCGCAGCCATTTCTCCGTGTTGTTATACCGCTGGATGTTGTCGTTGAGCGTCTCGAGCCGGGTTTGCCGGTCGCGCAGGATGCTCACCTTTTCGGCGCCGACGTTGTATTGGGCCTGCAGGAGGCCGGCCTTGCGCTGGATGTCGGCCAGCGTGTTTTGATACTCGTGCAGGGCTTGCTCGTAATTGGCGTGCGACTGGAGAATGTCCGACACTTTGGTTTGGAGTTCGCCTCCGGCGCGGCGGGTGCCGCGGCTGCCGGGCGACACGGTGAAGCGCCAGACCGAATCGGAGAGAGGATAGGTCACCGGCACGAGGATCGATCCGGGGAGGCTGCGCTCGGGGATTTGGGCGATTTGGGCTTCGACCATGCGCATGAGGACCGTGATGGTGTCGGCGGGGCCCGCAACGGACTTGCCGGTCAGTTCGGTTTCGTCCACGTAGTTGTAGTAGATCAAGTCCGGGCCGTCATAGCCGGAGGCATACAGTTTGCCCGGGCCGATGTCGCCCGAATAGGGGTAGCCAAAGATGGTGATGAGCCGGTTTTGGTAATCGCGTTCCTGGCTTTCGACGTTCCGGGCGAAATCCGTGCTGCTGTCCTGGGTGCGGCGGAGGTTCTTGGTCAGGTCGTTGGCATGGTTGAAGACGGTGACGGCGTTGTTCATGGCCTTCAGCGCCCGCTGATAGATCTGCTCGAAGTGGGACGCGCCAAACAACGAACTCGCGATGAACGCCGGGTCGATGTCGAACGGCACTGCGCCCTTCGCCAAGCCCACCGGGTTGAGGCCCACGTCCGCCTGGTCGAGTTGCGACTGGATGGACTCATATTCCGAGGCGATGCCGCTGAGTTCCGGCACAGTAGCGCGGTCGATCTTCTCGATCCCCGTGTGCGCCGTGTCTTCGGCGGGCAGGATCGCGTTGGCGACCACCCAGTCGAAATAGGCGCCCTGCCCCGCGCGGCGGCCCCACTCGTCCACCCCCCATGCCCGGTCGCTGTCGGTGTCTTTGTAGCCTTGCCACTGGCCGGCCGGATCGTCCACGTAATGTCGGCGGTAGGTGAGGTTGACGATTTCGGCGCCGGTCTTGGCCTTGGCGGCGGCGATGGCGGCGAACCGGCGTTCGTCCTCGTAGTCCACTTCCACCGGGACGCCCGCAAGGAGGACGTGTTCGGTGCGGGGTTGCCACTGGAAATTGGTGGCTCGGAGCAGGGTGTAATAGGTTTTGATCGCGGTCAGGTAATGGCCCCAGGCGTCGCCATGACCCTGCGGGTATAACGTCGCCGCGTCGTTCACGTCGATGAACCCGTCCGGCAACACCATCCCGCCCGTCACCGGGTCGCGGGTTTGGGTGTCGACGATGTCATAGATCTGCTGATACGCCACCTGGCCGTCGCCGTGCGTGAAATTCCACGGCAAGCGGTTGTAAGCGGGCCGGCCGAGGTTCTGGTCCAGTCCGCGGAGCAGGGCCAGCTCCTCTTCGAGCAATGAGTCCAGCTGGTTCTGGAAGGCGAAGAGGGAGGGCGCCAGCGTGCCGACCTGGCCGTCGGGCGTGGTGAAACCGATGGTCGGGTCTTCGGCGTCGGCATAAGCCTCGTTGCCCAGCATCGTGTACAAGTCCGCAATCTTGCCGCTCGCGTGCAACAGCGCCTCGTTCGCCGGGGCGGATTCGATTTCGGCGTCAATGCTCAGGTTGCGCCCCCGGTTGAGCACGGTCTGGTAGGCTTCGATGAGCCCCACCTTGTTGACGTTGTCGGCGTCCGGGTTGAACGCGATGTCGCCTTCGTAGCGGCGGCCGGCCGAGACCAGCAGGCTGGCGAACGTGTTCACCTCGGAGTTGCGGAAATCGTCGGTGCGCGCGTCGAACGGATTGAGCGCCTGGGTGACGCGCTTGATCCAGCCCTCGGCCAGCATGGCTTCCTTGGGCGTCTTGTTGGGCGCGCCGGCCCACGGGCTCCAGTTCGTCCCCAGGACCCCCGCCAGCGGGCTGTCCGGCAGCGGCCGATACCGCATGATCCAGCGGTTGTCGGAGATCACCAGCACGCCGGCCTCGCCGCCCTGGCCGAGGGTGATTGCGTTGCGGCTCGGGCCGCGCGGGCCGGCCAGCCACCCGTAGCTTTGCACCTGGGATTCGGTGTTCGGGATCGGGTTGGTTTCGCCGCCGGGATGGTAATACCATTGGAATTCGAATGCCTCCGGTGTGAACCCGAAGTCGGCGCTGTGGCGGAAGGTGAGCCGCTCGTCGAAGATGTTGTCCGAGGCGATGAGCCGCAGATCGCCGGCGTAGATGCCGTTCGCGGGGTCCACCCGGATCACGGTCAGGGTGACCGGCAGGCCGGGAAGGGCGGGATCGTTGTTGAAGGCCAGCGTGACGTAGCCGTTGGCCTGCCGGACCAGCGGGGTGCCGGTCTGCTCCCAGGCGGCGCTCGTCAACCGGGCGGTGTTCCCGTACCCGCTGGCGTCGGCCACCGTCGTGCCCGAACCCTCGTCCGCCCGCCAATACGCGATCAGGCCCGTCTCATTGCCGCGCAGCGCGAGGTGACTATCGCGTTGAATCTCCTCAGCCGACCGGGCCCGGTTCCAAATCCGGATCTCGGTCACGGCGCCCTGGAAGGTGTCGGCATAAGGGCCGTCGGGTTTGGCGAGGGACAAGGGGATGCCCTGGAGATCGAAGCGCAGGCGGGTGGAATGCGCGGCGGGCACGCCATTGATGTGGAGGTGGTAGGTGCCCTGGGGGCCGTCGTAGCTGGTGGCCAGGTGAATCCACTGCTGGGCGGGCAGCGACACCGTCACGTTGCTCGCCGCGTCGACGCCGAACGACACGCGTCCATACCGGTCGATCCACCAGCGGTGCGGGCTGCCGTTTTCGTCGCCCAGCGCCAGCAGCAGCGCTTGGGCGGTGCCCACCGGGCGGGCTTCCACACGCACCCACGCCTCGACCGTGTGCGCGGCGTCGCCGGCGCCCAGGCCGGTCACATTCGTCCGTTCGAACGCGGCATTGGGGGCGTGGAACCCGATGGCCCGGTTGGGGCCGGCCACGTGCAGCAGCGCCGCGGCGGCTTCGGTCAGCGGCAGCGCGGCGGTCAGCGCCTTGGGACCGTCCCCCAGGGGTTCGGTGACAATGTTGGTGGCCACCACCGTCAGGCCCGCGCCGGCCGCAAAGGCCGGATACGCATTGGTCACCAGCCGCTCCAGACCCGCAGACCCCCGCAGGACGTATTCCGTGGTCAGTCCCACATACAATCCCCGGTCCCGTCCGCGCTGGCCGTCGATGTCAATGGCGTTCGGGTTGCGGGTGACGACGTACAACTCGTCGAGTTTGTCCTGCCATTCCGAGACGCCCGTGAAGAGGTTGGTGCGGATGGTTTCCTTCTCCGCCATGGTGAGCACATTGGGCAGCAGCAGGGGGTCCTGGGGCGGCTGGTCCTTGTAGATCGTGCAGCCGCGGAAAATCAGCTTCCGGCCCAGCTCGTCATACAGGAACCGGCAGCGCAGGTGATACGGCAGGGCCGCAAACAGCTTGCGCCCGCTCGCCGCCTCCATTCGGGTTTCGACCCCCGACGGCAGCGGCACGTTGCGCGGCGCGTCCACGGTCCGTTCGCTCAGCGGATCGTAGAGCCGCACGCCGGAATTGGTGGCGTAACCCGCCGGAACATCCCGGGCGCCATTCACGGTGTAGACCGGGTTCACCCCTTCGAAGAGCACCTCGGCCCGGGCCTGGCCGTGAATTTCGGGCAGGCCGTCCCGGGCCGTGACCAGCGTGGAGCCGATCTGGAGGGTGGGAATCGAATCGGGCCAGCGGATGTCGTAGGTCACGTCGATCGGGTCGGCCTTGTTCAGGGACCATTGGCACAGCCACGGCACGCACGCGCCCACCGGCGCGTCCTCCGCCCCATCGCCGTTCAGGTCGTAATAAAACCCCGGCTGCAACGGGTAATAATAGCGGATCACCGCTTGGGTCCGGGAAAGGCCCGGCCCGGCGGCGTAGGCGTAGATCTTGCCGTTGCAATCGCGCCAGAGCGGGCCGCTCCAGTTCGTGGTCTGCGCGCACAGGCTCAGCAGGTTCAGCGGGAACGGCGGCTGGATTTCCCGGGCGGCCTGCTGGGGATAGAGGAAGGGATGCTCCGGCGTCTGGTGGATGACGGCAAACACCTTCATGCGCCATTCGCCCGTGAACGCGTCCTGGTATTTCATCAGAACGTAGGGCTGCGAAAGGCCCAGGCCGTCCGGCGGCGGGCGGTTCAGGTCGTCGCGCAGCGCCGTGACCTTGCCCTCGACGATCGCCGCATGTTCCTCGTTCGGGTTGAACCCTGGCAGGCGCAAGTCGGGCTGGTGATAGATGCGCAGGTTCCGACAGAGGGCGGGGTCCTGGACCGGCGCGTCGTTCTGCCACGCAATGACAATCGACTCCGTCCCGGCCGGCCATTGGGGGTCGTAGAGAACCGGCAGGTCGGGCCAGGCAATCCCGATCGCGTCGCGGCGGTGCCACACCACCACCAGCTTGTTGGTCTGGTCACCCACCAACTCGCGCACCTTCGCCTCCACCCGGTTCACCGGCAGGATCAGCCCGCGGCGCGTCGTCCGGTCATACGCCCGATCCGGGCCGACCCCGTCGTAAAGCGCGTTCTCGAACAGGACGAACCCGGACCGGCCGGGGTAGTCGTCCTGCTGCTGGAGGCCATCGGCCGTGATTGCCGGCGCCGCCACCATCCAGACGGGCTCGTGGCTGAGCGTGCCGTCCGTGGGGACGGGGGCTGCATCGTGGAGCACCCAACCGCTGCCTTCGTTCATCGCCCAGTAGCCCGCCAGGCTCCCGGGCATCACCGCCGCCGGGTTGGTCATGCTGCTCACGATCTGGCTGCGACTCAGGTCCGTGCTCCACATCGCCGCCTCGTCGAGCGCCCCCTCGTAGAACTGGCTTGTCCCCCCCAGGGATCCCAGCGTCAGCGGCTCCCCGTTCGTGCAGGCAATGTGCGGCCCGTAGCTTCCCGGCCAGTTGCCGCGGTCGGCCTCGAGGCCGTCGACGTAGAACAAACACGGATTCTGCCGGACGACCAGGGCCAGGTGATGCCAGCGCCCATCGGCCACCCAACCGCCGTTCAGCCCCCAGCCGTCCGTCCCCACCAGCCGGTTGGTCCCATCGCCGGCGTAATAACGCGCGCGCGCTTCGCCGTTGCGCAGGGAAATCTGGTAGCCGTTGGTGGTGGGGGAATACGCCAGCTTGCTGACGAGGGCGACATCGCCCTTGGTTTGGGTGGTGTTGATCCAGAGGCTGAGGGTGAACAGGTTCGCGTTGAACGCGGCGCGGTGCGGCACGGTCGCGCACGCCGCCGCGCCGTCGAAGTAAAGCAGGTTGTTCGAGGGCACCATGCCGCCGGCCAGCCCGGAGGAAGGCGGCTCGGCCTGGTAAGGGCAGTGGCTCAGCGCGTTCACCGCGTCCAGCACCAGCGACAGCGGCAGGGCGTTCGTGCCCGTCTCAAGAACGAGTTCCCGCTGAGCCACGTCGTAAGCCGCCGTCGGACCCGCCGCCGACGGCACGCGGCGGAACTCCACGCGGACGCCGTCCAGGCGCGCGCCCGGGACTTTGGCGGCGATTTCGAACAGGTTCGTGTTTGCGAAGTGGGACACGACGGCGCGCGAGGGGCGGTTCACGGGGGTGATCGCCTGGCCGATGGCGCACGGGGTCGGGTTCTTTTCGGTGTCGAAGGGCGGGTCCTTCCATTCGAGGCTTTTGACCACCCGCAGATACACCCGCTGGCGCTGCGGATCCAGCGGGGCGCCACCCGTCACGTAATACTGAAGCACGGAATAGCCGCGGCGCGGGGCGTTGAAGATGCCGCTGGCGGCATCGACGTTGACGACGCCGGCGCTGGTGAAGGGCACCGCGAAAAACCCGTAGGGGAACCCGGGCACCTCCGGCGGCTCCAGTTCCACCGGCGCCCCCACCACGTGCACCTGGGGCGCCTGCGGCCATTCCGTGCGCACCGCCTGGTTCGTCCGCCCGGGATCCGTGAGCACCACGCTCGTCGGCCAGGAGATCTCCGCCGCAATCCCCCCCGCCAGGGCGAACAGTTTCTGGTCCCCTTCGCTCCACAGGAAGAAATTGGTGCCCTCGTAATGATACCGGTTCTCGAGGATGGTGATCTCCGGACCGCCGAGGCGCGCCACGGCCGTCGCCGGTTGCGGGACGGCGGTGCCGGCGACCACGGCCGGAATCAAGTGGAAGAACTCGGAGATTCTGTTTGTGCCCGATCCCCAAATGCCCTCGCCGAATATCTCCCCCGCCTCGCTGATCTTGTAGGCGTTGGTCAGCGTCCAGACCGAATCCGCCGGGATCACGTCGTTCAAGTCATACGCGCGGCCGTCGCGGTAGAGGAATGCGTAGCCGCCCGCATCGCCGACGGCGCCCCAGCGGTTGGTGTCGACATCGTGAACAATCCACCCCGGACGCGAGGGCAGGCTGTTGGTCAGCGTGGGCACCAACCCCTCACCCGTCGTGTTCACCACCACCGCATAGACCGGCAGCACGTCCACGTTCACCATGAATTCCATCGACGTCAGACCCCCGTGCCCGTCGTCCACCGTCAGCGTCACCGCCGCCGTGCCCGATTGCCCGGCCACCGGCGTGATCCGCACCGTCCGATGCGCGCCGTGCGGGGGCAGGCTGAACACCACATTGGTCCACACCAGATTCGTGTTCGACGACGCGGCGGTCACCTCGAGGTCCCCGGCGGCCTGCTCCCGGTCCCCCACCGTGAACGCCAGTTCGGGCGTGCCGACATCCCGCGCGAGGTATTGATCGTTGATCGGGGAAATCGTCGGCGGCGATTGCGTGACCCTGAAGTCCGCGTCCATGGCGCCGGTGTTCGTCTCCATCGTCGCGGGGGCGAAGGCGTAGCCCACCCGTTGGGGTTCGAGAATCAGCAGGCCCGCGGCGCTGCTCAGGAAACGGTAATCGCCCCGGGCATCGGTGGTCGTGCTATCGGTCAGGCTGGTGTTCGTCGCCACCGCGGCCGTCACCCGCACGCCGGCCGCCCCCGTCCCGTCCAGGTAGCTGATCCGCCCGTGGATCCCGCCCAGGCCGTGGAAATCGACATCGACCGCCGTCGGCCCCGGACGCGCCGACAGCGAGGCGGGACTGAACTCGAACCCCGCCAGCCTGGGCGTCACCGTCAGCCGCGGAGTTCCATACGCCACTGCCAGCCGGTAGGCCCCGGCCGCGTCGGTCGTCGCCGTTCCGGCCACCGCGCCTTCCGCGTCGGCGGCCGTGACCGTCACGCCCGCAAGACCGCCTCCCGCCCAGGTGACCCGACCCTGGATCAGGGAACGCGCCGTGAAGTTCTGCTCCAAACGCGGCGTGTCCAGGCGGACGGTGAGCGGGGATTCCGGCAGTTCCAACCCCGGCTGGGTCGCTGTCACTGTATACTCCAGCCCCGCCTCCAGCCCCGACAACGAATAATGACCGTTGGCCGCCGTGACCGTTCGCGCGGCGCATGTCGGCGTGCCGAGATGGTTGGTCCACGCTTCAATCACCACCGAGGCCACCCCGATGGAGGCGTTGTCTTCGGCCGTGACCCGGCCCGCGATCTGGAATCCGGCGTCGATCGACACCAGGTTCGTCCCCACCGATGCCCACACCGTCGGCAGCAGCAAGCCCGCCACCGGCTGGGGCACCAGCTCATACAGCCCCACCGGCAGGTCGGCAAACGCAAACCAGCCGCGCGCCTCGGCCGCCGCACTGCTCACCGCCTCGTATGCGGAGCCCGTGTCCGCCGATCGCGCGACGACCGTCACGTTCTCAAGCCCGACATTGCGGTTTCTGACGAAACCGCGGATGGGGCCGGAGCTGACACGGAACTGCAGGTTGGTGGTGCCGATCATCTTGCCCGGCTCTTCATAAGGCGTGAACCCAAAGCCAGCCAGCACGGGCCGAACCTTGTACGTGATCGTCGCGCTCAAATCGGGCACCCGGAACCAGCCGCTGACATCGGTCGTCACCTGCCGGGTCGGCGCGCCATCCCTGTCGCCCGGCCGATAATACTGCACGGTCACCCCAGGCATTGGCTCGTCCAACAGCGTCACCCGCCCCCCGATCGGCCCCGTGACCGTCGCGAAATCGGCGTGCACGTGACCCGGGCAGGCCGGCCGCGAGTTCGGGTTGAACGTGAAGCCCGACCCGGGATGCGAAAGGCTGACCACCGTCGGGGCGCTGAGGTTGGTCAGCACGTATTTCCCGTCGTTGTCGGTATACGCCACCCGTCCAAACACGCTGTCGGTCACGCGCACGCCCGCCAGACCCTTCGAGCCCACCATGACGCGTCCCAGGATGGGGCCTTCGAGGACCTTGATCTTCTGGTGAAGGTCGGTATCCATCTCTAGAAGAGTGCTGTCCAACCGGTGGTAATAATTCGTGTAGGTGTCCACCGTCACCGTGTATTGGTCATGCCAAAGAACAAGCCACCAGGGCAGGTCGATGAACTTGCCCGTCGCGTCCGTCCTGGACGACCAAGTCTTCGAATGCGCCTTGAGGGAAACCGTCACGTCATAGATCCCTGCGCCGTTCAGGTCAATGATCGAGCCCCGGACGCGAATGACATCCCACCAGCCCAGCGCCGACGGCGCCGAGACGGCGCCGAGCATGAGCCCCAGCATGACGCCCTTTACGGCGCTCAAGCGCCACCGTGTGCCTCGGCTCAGGTCCTTAAGCGCCGCGCAACATGACCTTGCACCGCCGGCAATCCCCACGCCCCCGCGCCGCACTGGACACGGGCCGACGCGACGCGCGCAACCACGGCCCGCCGCAGAATGATTTCGGTTCATAACAAGGTCCTCGGTCAGTTCAAATCAGCCACCCCACCTCACAAATCGAGTTTCGCCGGATTCAATTCCCCGGCACCCGAGATGCGGTTCAACCGAAACGTTCCCGTCACGACGAGATCGCGCTGGTGCAGCCCTCGCAACACTTCCCGGTACGTCCCCGCGATGACGTCGTAGCCGTAATCCGCCACCGACTGCCCCGGCGGCGCTTGGGACAGGAACTCCAGCTCCATCGTGCGCGTGATGTCCGGCGCCTCCGCCACGACCGTCGCCAAGTCCGCCCCCAGGTTGTCGTGGTCAGGATGCCGGCGATGCGTGAACGGATGGGTCGGAAAATCATACGGCAGGATGAATTGGGTCGTCAGCCGCCCCCCCAACCCAAACGCGCCCGACATCCGCCGCGTGTTGGCGGGCTGGCCCGGTTCGTCGGGAAAATCCAGTCCCGCGCAGCTGATCCGCCGTCCCACCGGCTCGCCGTCCCGCAACACTCCGCCCGTGAAATCGGCAATCCGCGCGTCGTCCGTCACCAGCACAAACCGCCCCGGATGGTTCGTGTCCACCTGCCGCAGGCCATTCGTGGGGTTGATCGCATACGCGCCGTCCTGCCACAGTTGAATCACCTGCTTGAGCAGACGGGTCACCCCATTCGTCTCCACGTGCAACACAAGGCGAAGCTTGAACTCGGAGCCGTTCCCATTCGTCGCCAGCGTCGGCGTCACCCCGGCGCCGCCATTCCCGGCCCCATCCGCCCGGGCATCGCTCACCCCGTTGATCACCGCATGCCCCACCCACAACCCCGTGGCCCCCTCCCCACCCCCGGCCGCCCCCGCCCGCTTCGCCGCACTCAACCCGCAAAGATACCGCGTCCCCGCCCCGTCAGCCACATACAGCACCGCCTCGTAGTGATCCCCGGTCATGGCGCTGCGCCGAATGGCCAGACGACGGGTGACCTTGCTCCCCGCCGGCACCATCTCCGCATGCGGCGACTCGAACCGCACCCAGTTCGAACCCGCCGGCGCGCGCAGATCATGATACGCCAGCGGCATGGTCCCCTGTGCCGGGGCGTTCCCGGCATAATCCGCCATCCCCACCACAACGTCGTTCGCCGAGTGATTGCGCAGCTCGATCGTTTGCTCGTTCAACACCTCCCCGTAATCCAGCCCGTCCCCACCCTCCAACCGCAGATCCAGCGGCGCCGTGTAGTCGGATGCCCCCTGGCTGTACACCCAATACGCCTCCCCCGAGTCCATCAGGCTGCCCCCCGCCGTCGCCTCCCACATGCCCCCCACGTTCAAACGATATATCGCCTGGCCCGCATGCGCCGCCGACGGAGCAAAAAACACCTCGAAGGACGGCCGCCGGTCCGGATCCACCGGGAACCCCCGCAGATTAAACGCGTCCGGCACCCACCCGCGCGAGCGCACCGACGGGCGGCCGGTCAACACCAGCGTTGCCGCGTTTGTGGTCTTCACCAAATACGCCCGGTTGGCGTCGATCGTGTGCAGATTGTTCAGCACCGCCTTCGGATTGGGCGTCGGGAAATAACGGCGCCACCGCGGATCGTTCCAGGGCAGCTCGTTCACGTTCTGAATGAAATCCGCCGTCGACCCCTTCTCAAAATACGCCCACACCGCCTCCACCTCCGGCACAGGCGCAAACACCGCCTCGATCGCCTTGGTCGCCGGCTCCACCTCCACCCAAATCGCATTCCACCCCGCCCGCAACCCAATGCTCTGCGTGACCTGTGGCGCAGCGACCGAGACGGTGCACAAGGCGGCCAGAAATAACACCCCCAACCCGAACGCCACCACGCCCGGCTTTTGGGGCCCCTTGTGCGCTTGAAAAGCGCCTGAACTTGCCAGGAAACGTGCCTCCACAGGCCGAAGGCAGGGCGAGACTCCGTCGAGCCCTAACTTCATCGCTTGGCAAGCGCGTTCGCCACGCCGCAGCGCCGGGGCGGCCAAGGATGGACGGTGCCGACCCCAAAAAGTATGGGCTCGACGGAGTCTTCCCCTGCCGGATTCATGGGTGCGATGCGCGTGCCAAAGCAGGTCGAGGCCTCCCCTGAGCCCGCCCCATGCCCAATCCCCAATGCCCCATGCCGAACGATCCGGCATCCGGCATCCGACATTCGAAGTGTGCTCGAGCGGCTCCGGCGCCGCGCTCCACCAACGGTTGGCGTGTGCATGCGTTTTCATGGTCATGAAAGAATTCATTGCTCCGACCCTCCAACTCCGCCAGAACCCTCCAGCGTCCCCCCACCACCCCGCACCCGAACGGCAGCACCCCCAGGCACACCCGGCGGACGCAGTTCGCGGGTCGGCACCGCTAGGGATTCCAACAGCGCGCCGTTGATCCGGATGTCCAACCCCTGCTTCAGCGACGCGTGCATCGCCTCCTCCCACTCCTGCTCCTTCTGCCGCGCCACCCAATACGCCACCCCATCCCTGACCTCCTCCAGCGGACGCACCCTGGCGGGTTGTCTCTCGAGAAGCTTCATCACATAGAAGCCCCCAGGCGCCTCAATGACCGGACTCAAATCGCCCGGCTGCCCAAGCTTGAAAACCGCTTCCCTGACCGCCGAGGGCCACGCCGAATCGGCTTCCCCAGCCGCCAGCCACCCAATGTCGCCCCCGCGATAACGGCTGGCCTGATGCGCCGAATGCCGTTGCGCCAATGCCCCAAAACCGCCCCCCGGTGACGCATTCGTCCGCGCCGCCGCCAACACCGCCTCCGCCCGAGCCGCCGCCTCGGCACGCCTCGCAGGCGCCGCCGTCCGCGCCACCTCGATCTGAATCAAGGCCGCCCGAACCCGCTCCGGCGTGCCGAACCGCTGCGGGTTGTTCCGGTGAAAATCTGCAATCTCCCCCGCCGTGGCCGGCGCCGGCCCGTCTTTCGCCCGCTGATCCTCCTGAAACTTGCCTGCAATCATGCGCTTGACCCCCGCCACAATCTGAGGATCCCGATCGTAACCCGCCTCCAGCGCCCTCTCGTAAAGCACCTCCCAACGGATCATCTCCTCCAACACCGCCCGCTTGTCGCCCGCCCCCAACACCCGTCCCGAGGCCATCCGCGCGCGCCGGTCCAGTTCGGCCTGAAAACGCTCCCCCGTGATGATCTGCCGCCCCACCACAGCAACCGCTCCGGCAGGAACCGCCGCCGTCGCCCCCGGCTCCGGATCCCGACAGCCCGCCCACAGCACCACCGCCCCGATCGCCGCCACCCCCATTCCCGCCCACGCCGCCCTCCCCCGGCGCAGCGCCAATCCACAACGGCGTCCGAATGTCTTTAGGTCAACTTTCATCCCAGATCCCACGAAGCCCGCCACAAACGCTCAGCGCGCCGCTCTTCACAACGCTCGCGCCGCACACCGTCAACCCTTAAGGGCAGCTTGCACACCGCCTCCCGCGCGGCAGTCGCTCGCCGGCAGCCTGACGGAATCCTGTGCCCGAAAAGAAGTGACGTTCGATGGAAGATCGGTCCTGTCTGATGTCTGCTGCCAACTCCGCACGGCCGTCTTCCCCACGCTCCCCGCACCCCCAATACCCGCGCAAAGCATCCGTGCCTCTCAGACTCGTGCGATGCATCTCATTCTGCCCCCAAGAGGATGCGTTTGCCTAGGGATCAAAAGTTTGGAAAACCGCTCGTTTCTTTGGATTCTCGAGCGTTTGAACCCGACTGCGGCGCAGCAGCTTCGTGCGGCGAGACGCGCCGTCAACTCCAAGCCGCTCTCGCCATCGCTCCAGCCCCGCACATCGGCAACGCGCCACGCCGGCCAACGCGGCGCATTCCGAGGTTGTCGGCCGCGCCCGAAAGGAGCACCATCGGTGTGTCGATTTGCCTGAACCCGACGCCATGAACCGCGGATGCCACCATGCAACCCCCGGGACGCGCTCGCAGCCGCCAGCCGTGGGCCCCACGGCGCCCCGTGGCCGCGCGTCCCGGCGGGGCGCCGGCCGGGCGACACCGTGCCCAAAGATGAAACCCGCCCCGCTTCTTCTCGCATTGCTCATGGTCGCCGGCGGCTTGCTGCCGGCGACAGAGGCCAAACGCCCGAACCTCCTCGTGATCGTCGTCGACGACCAGTCGCCGTTCGACCTGAAACTCTACAACCCGCGATCGACGCTCGAAACACCGCACCTCGACCGGCTCGCGCAGGAGGGGATGGTCTTCGACGGCGCCTACCACATGGGGTCGTTCAGCGGCGCCGTCTGCACGCCCTCGCGCCACATGATCATGAGCGGACGCACCCTCTGGCACCTGCCCATCGCGCCACTCGCGACCCAAAACGGGCGCTGCCCGCCGAACCTGGAGCACCAGACGATGCCCGCCGTTTTCAACCGCGCCGGCTACGCAACCATGCGCACCTGCAAGCAGGGCAATAGCTACGAGGCCGCCAACCGGCTGTTCGCCGTCCGCCACGACGCCACCCGGCGCGGCGGCACCCACGAAAGCGGCAGCGGCTGGCACGGCGACCGCGCGCTGGATTTCCTCCGCCAACGCGAAGCCGCCAAGGACCGCCGGCCGTTCCTCCTGTACTTCGGCTTCTCCCATCCGCACGACACGCGCGATGGCACCCCCGCCTTGCTGGCGAAATACGGTGCCGTCAATCATGCCAACCCGCATTCGCCGCCGCCGGCGCACCCGAAACAACCCGCCCTCCCGTTAAACTACCTGCCCGCACACCCGTTTTCCCACGGCCACCCCGGCCTGCGCGACGAGGTCGCCGTCAGCGGCGTGTGGAAACGGCGCGACGAACACACCATCCGCAACGAACTCGGACGCGAGTTTGCCTGCAGCGAGAACATCGACGCCCACATCGGCCGCGTCCTCGCCCGGCTCGAAGCCATGGGCGAACTGGATAACACCTGCGTCTTCTACACCGCCGACCACGGCATCGCCATCGGCCGGCACGGCTTGCAAGGCAAACAAAACCTCTACCAGCATACATGGCGCGTCCCCCTCATCGCCAAAGGCCCCGGCATCCGGCCCCGCAGCCGCGTCGAAGGCAATGTCTACCTGCTCGACCTGCTCGCCACGCTCTGCGACCTCGCCGGCATCCCCCCCCCGGACACCAACGAAGGCACCAGCTTCAAACCCGTCCTCGCCGGCCACCGGCAAACCGTGCGCGACGTCCTCTACGGCGCCTACAGCGGCGGCACCAAGCCCGGCATCAGATCCGTCAAACGCGGCGACTGGAAACTCATCCAATACGACGTGCTGCACGGAGCCGTGCGCGAAACCCAGTTGTTCAACCTCAAGGACAACCCGGAAGAATTCCTCCCCCAACACCACGCCCCCGAACTTGCCCGCCTCACCGGCGCAACACCCGCCCCCCACCAGACCAACCTCGCCACCGACCCGCGCCACGCCGGCAAACTCGCGGAAATGCAATCCCTGCTCCTGGCCGAAATGCGCCGGCTGCACGACCCGTGGCGCCTCTGGAACCAGCCCGACGACGGCCTGACGCCGCCCCCCGACAACCGGAAGTCACGCCCCCGCAAGGACAATCAGAAACGCCCCTGAGCACAACGCATCCCCCCCCCCCATGAAACTCCCCGGAATCCTCGCCGCGCTCCTTGCGCTCGGTTGCACCCAAACCCCCGCCGCACCCAAGCCGAACATTGTGTTGTTCGTCACCGACGACGAAAGCCCCATCGCCGGCTGCTACGGGTCGCCAGTGATCCAAACGCCGCACCTCGACCGGCTCGCCGCCGAGGGCACACGGTTCACACGCGCGTTTGCGACCACGGCGTCGTGCTCGGCCAGCCGCTCGGTGCTGCTGACCGGCTTGCACAACCATGCCAACGGCCAATACGGACACGCCCACGACTACCATAAGTTCGAGACCTTCGCAGCCTGCGCAGCCCTCAGCCTGCCCCGCCAATTGAAATCCCTCGGCTACCGCACCGCCCATGTCGGCAAACTCCACGTCGCCCCGGAAACCGTCTACTCCTTCGACCGCTGGCTCAAAAGCGGGCACGGGCGCAACACTCCGTCGTGGGTGCAAGCGTGCGCGCCGCTTTTCGAGGAACCGTCCGAGCAACCGTTCTTCCTCTGCTTCTGGACCCACGACCCGCACCGCAGCGGCGAAACCGTCGAAAACGCCCCCGAGACGCTCAAACCCAACCGCTTCGGCAACCCGCCCCCGGAGCGCTCCTACCCAGGCACCGCCGAAGTTCCCTACAACCCCGCAACCCTGCCCGTGCCCGCCTTCCTCCCCGATACGCCCGAGTGCCGCCGCGAGCTCGCCCAATATTACCAGAGCTGCACCCGCACCGACAAAGCCCTCGGCGCACTCGTCGCCGCCCTCAAAGCCGCCCGGCAATACGACCATACGCTCATCGTCTTCACCGCCGACCACGGCATGGCCTTCCCCGGCGCCAAAACAACCGTCTACGAAGCCGGCCTCCACGTCCCCTTCGTCGTCAAAATGCCCGGCGTCAAAGGCGGCATCGCCAACGATGCCCTGATTTCTCACGCCGACCTTGCCCCATCCCTCCTGGATGCCGCCGGAGGCTACGACGCCGCCCGACGCGCCCCCGCCACCCTCCTGCCCGTGCCCGCCGTCGGTCATGCCGAAAACCCAGGCCCCAAGTTCGCCCGCTACCACGGGCGTTCCTGGCTCCGCCTGCTCGGCAAGGAACACGGCCACGGCTGGGACGAAGTCATGGCCTCCCACACCTTCCACGAAATCCAGATGTATTACCCCATGCGCGCCCTGCGCGACCGCCGGTTCAAACTCATCTGGAACATCGCCGCACCGCTGCCCTACCCGTTCGCCTCCGACCTGTGGGCCGCCTCGACCTGGCGGGCGCAGTACCAAAAGGGACTCGACGCCCCCTACGGCCGGCGCACCGTCGGCTCCTACATCCAACGCCCCCGATTTGAACTCTACGACCTCGAAGCAGACCCCTCAGAGTCCAAAAACCTCGCCGCCCACCCCGCGTTTGCGACACAACTCGAAACCATGAAACAGCGCCTCAAAGCCGCCCAAATCGCCACCGGCGATCCCTGGGTTATGAAGTGGAGTTACGAGTAATCCCGCCTCATGCCTCGCCATCAACCCGACCCCACCTCGATGCACCATCCCCCAACCCTCCTCCGGCTGCTGCTCCCATGCCTCCTCTGCCTTCCATGGATCACCCGCGCCGCGCCGCCGCGGCCAAACTTCGTCATGATCCTTATCGACGACATGGGCTGGGGCGACTTCTCATGCTTCGGCAACAAAGACGCCAAGACACCCCATGTGGATCGCCTCGCCGCCGAAGGCATCCGCTTCTCCCAGTTCTACGTCAATGCCCCCATCTGCTCGCCCTCCCGCTGCGCCCTCACCACCGGCCAGTATCCCCACCGCTGGCGCATCACGTCCTTCCTCAACAACCGCGCCGCCAACGATCGCCGCGGCATGGCCCAGTGGCTCGATCCCCAAGCCCCCACCCTCGCGCGCATCCTCCACCAAAACGGCTACGCCACCGGCCACTTCGGCAAATGGCACCTCGGCGGCCAACGCGACGTGGACGACGCTCCCCCCATCGCGGATTACGGGTTCGACGAAACCCTCACCAACTTCGAAGGCATGGGCGCCAAACTGCTCCCGCTCACCATGAAACCCGGTGACGCGCAACCCGGCCGCATCTGGACCGATGCCGAACGTCTCGGCGGCCCCGTGATCTGGATGCAACGCTCCGAAATCACCGCCGGCTTCGTCAACGCCGCCATCCCCTTCATCAATCGCGCCGCAGCCGCCGGAAAACCGTTTTACGTGAACCTCTGGCCCGACGACGTCCACGCCCCCTACTGGCCCCCCGTCGCATCCTGGGGCGATGGCAGCAGACGCCGCCTCTACCTCTCCGTGCTTGAAGCAATGGACCGGCAGTTCGGACGCCTCTTTGACCACATCCGCAACACCCCCGCCCTGCGCCAGAATACCCTCATCCTCGTCTGCTCCGATAACGGCCCCGATGCCGGCGCCGGCTCCCCGGGGCACTTCCGCGGCACCAAAGCCACCCTCTACGAGGGCGGCACCCGCTCGCCTCTCGTCGCCTGGGCCCCGGGACTCATCCACCCCGACAAGACCGGCACCCTGAACCCAACCTCCGTCTTCGCCGCCTTCGACCTGCCCCCCTCCCTCCTCGCCATCGCCGGCGTTGCCACCCCTCCCCACGTGACCTTCGACGGGCAAAACGTCGCCCCCGTCCTGCTCGGCAAATCCACCGCCTCCCGCGCCGCCCCCGTCTTCTGGCGCCGCCCCCCCGACCGCGACATCGCTTACGGCGCAGGCCCCCTCCCCGACCTCTCCATGCGCCACGGCAACTGGAAGTTGCTCTGCGAATACGACGGCACCCGGCCCGAACTCTATAACCTGTCCGCCGACCCCGCCGAATCCACCAACCTCGCCCCCAACCACCCCGACGTCCTCGCCCGCCTTACCCGCACCCTGCTCGCCTGGCACCAGTCCATGCCCCCAGACAACGGACCCGCCCTCGCCGCTCCGCTCCACAAGCCCAAGCCCGGGAAGAAATAACAACCCGCGCTCTTCCCGGCAGCCCCCCCCATCCGCTGCCGCCTTAACCCGCATTTCTCATCGCCCTGTGAGAAATGCAGGTTTTGTTAAACCGCAAAGGCCGCCTGCATCCGGCGCAGCCACTCGGGAACGGCCTTCCACGGGTCCTCCGCCGCCTCATACTCGAGCGCCACATAACCCTGGTAGCGCGCCTCGCGCAAAATCCCGACCAGACGCGCCAAATCCGCTTCTTCGGATTTCGATGCCCCCTTCCGGCGGACCTCCACCTTCACCTGCACATTGACCGCATACGGAGCGCACGCGGCCAGGTCCGCATACGGATCGGCAGAATGAAAATTCCCCGTGTCCAAATTGATCCCCACCCACGGACTCTTCACGGCGCGAACAATGTCCAGCAGGTCCGCCGCCTCGGCCACAATGCCACCGTGGTTCTCCACGCCCAGAAAAATGCCCCGCCGCGCCGCATGCGCGGCGCATTCCTCAATCGCCCCAATGCACTGCCGCTTCGCCTCCTCCAGACTCCCGCCCTTGGGCACATTGCCGGCAAAAATCCGGATGTGCGGCGCCCCCAGCACCGCCGCATGGTCAATCCACTCGCGCACCGACGCGATCTGCCGGTCCCGCTCGGGACCGGGCGGCATCGTGAACGTGTTGCCCACCGCCGTCCCGCTGACCGCCAGGCCCCGCAAAAACGCGTGCCGGCGCAACCGGACCAGGTAGGCATCATCGAACCCCTTGGGGAAATAGTAGCTGGTCAACTCGGTGCCGTCACACCCGTGCTCGGCACAAAAATCGATGAACTGAAACAGGTCCAAGGCCCGCCCCCCGGGATTCGAACCCCCGAAATACCGCCGAAAAGAATAGGCGGCCAGGCTCAGTCGCAAACGCGCCGCCGGGCCGCGCGGAAAAGGCTCGATCGCCAGCGCTCCCCGCGGACCCCACCCCAAGCCGGCGGCCATCGAACAGGACGTTTTCACGAAGCTCCGACGGGACATGGCGTGTTGCATGCCCCCTCGTAGCATCATTCACCGCCCAGGAAAACAAAAATTGGCCCGAATTCAATCCGACCAGAAACAGGAAGCGCAGCCTGGCGGGCTCCCCCTGGTCAAGTCCTGAAAATGATTTGTGACCCTGAGGGGCGGATTGTGTGAACGCCACGTTGGGGGCGAGGGCGGTCGCCGACCGGGTTCGTTGGCTGCATTCCCGATGCGCGGGTAACGGTATTGCCCGCCCGCCTCAGGTGGAGGCTCGCCGCCAACTTCAGGATGCACGGGGGTTCGTATCGCTCCACCCTTGCTCCTGTCGGCAGCGCTGGCACACTGGCTGGAATATGAAACCACCAACATTCACCGCAGCCCGTCTTCGGCGTCGAAGCCGGATCGTGGCGGGGGAACTGCTGCTCTTGTGGGCGACCACGTTCGCCCCGGGGCTGCGCGCCGCATACGCCGGCCGCTTCGTCTGGGTCTTCGGCTGGGGGCTGGGAAGGGACAGTGACGTGACGGAGATCACCGGGCTGCTTGAGAGGGCGGCGCAACACGGGATCAATGGCGCCGTCGCTTCCCTCGGTCTCGACACGCTCAGTCAGCAGGGCGCGGACTATTTCCGCCGGCTGGAAGCGGTTCAGCAGGCCTGTGAGCGCCACCACATTGAATTGATCCCGGCCATCTTCTCCATCGGCTACGGCGGCGGTATCCTGAGCCGCGACCAGAATCTGGCCGAGGGCCTGCCGGTCGTGAACGCGCCCTTCGTCGTGCACGGCGACGCGGCGCGGTTCGAGCCGGACGCCTCCGTGCGTCTGGTGAACGGTGACTTCGAGGAGTTCACCGGAAACCGTTTTCCGGGATTTGGCTTTCACGATCAACCCGGCGAGATCCGCTTCGCCGACACCCAGGTCAAACACGGTGGCCGGGCGGCCATGCGCCTCGAAAACTTCACCGCCAATCCGCACGGCCACGGACGCGTCAACCAGGAGGTGCGCGTCCAACCGCATCGTTGTTACCGCGTGAGCGTGTGGGTGAAGACCGAAAGTCTGGAGCCGGCGAGCGGCTTTCAGATGCTCACGCTGGCTGGCGACCGCGACATTGCGCCGCGCCAGTTCAACCTGCCGGCCACTGCTGACTGGCGGAAGCTCACCCTGCTCTTCAACAGTCTGCACTTCCACAAGGTCCGGCTCGCTGAGCAAGGGGGAAAGTCTGAAGCTGAACAACCCGTGAGACCGGCAACCGCGAGCAGACCCGCACACACCCCGCGCAACCACCGTCTCCACTCCCAGCACCACATCGAGCGGTTGACCTTGTTGCGGGACGTCACCCGAGCGGGGCATCACATCGGCCAGATGGCGCGGCTCTCGAACGGCAAGCTGCGGGCGTCTTCGGATTGGTTGAAACTCTTCGTGGCTGGTGCTTGGCACGCGCCTGCGGGATCAAGACCAAGCTCTGAATCAGCGAAAGCCCCCGCACGACCGAAATGAGGTCGCATGAAATCGACACTCCAAACCGTTCTCGTCACCGGCGCCACCGGCTACATTGGCGGGCGATTGGTGCCGCGCCTGTTGGAGTCCGGCTTCCGGGTGCGCTGCCTGGCGCGCGACCCGGCCCGGCTTGAAGGCCGGTCCTGGCTGGGCCAAGTGGAAGTTTCTGCGGGTGATTGTCTGCGGGCGGAAACGCTGCCAGGCGCAATGCAGGGCGTGGAGGCTGCGTTCTACCTGGTCCACAGCATGGCGGGGGGACATGACTTCGAGCAACGCGACGTCCTGGCCGCGCGCAATTTCGCGGGCGCGGCGAAACAGGCCGGCGTGCGGCGCATCCTCTACCTCGGGGGCTTGGGCGATCCCGACACCGCACTGTCCGAGCATCTGCGGTCGCGCCAGGAGACCGGCGCGGTGCTGCGCGAGG
Source organism: Verrucomicrobiota bacterium (assembly GCA_016935555.1). Lineage (GTDB taxonomy): Bacteria > Verrucomicrobiota > Verrucomicrobiia > Limisphaerales > JAFGQR01 > JAFGQR01. The sequence continues at coordinate 1,335 of JAFGQR010000126.1, read as the reverse complement.
CGTCCGTGCCGGTGACCGAGTTCCGCGCGCCGGTCATTGTCGGCTCGGGCAGCCTCTCTTTCGAAATCATCCGTTACCTGACCGAGCGTTTGCCGGTCATGATTTGCCCGCGCTGGCTCTACACGCGTGTCCAACCCATCGCCATCGGCAACGTGCTCGACTACCTCGTGGCGGCGCTCGACACGCCCGAGAGCACGGGGCGGATCATTGAGATTGGCGGCGCGGATGTGCTCACTTACGGGGATCTGCTTCGCGGTTACGCAAAGGCCCGCGGTTTGCGGCGCTGGCTCGTGCCGGTGCCGGTGTTAACCCCGCGGCTTTCCTCCTACTGGGTGCACCTGGTCACCCCGGTGCCGGCGGCGATTGCGAGTCCCCTCATTCAGGGCCTGCGCAACGACGTCGTGGTGCGCGACAACCTGGCGCGCGAGCTGTTCCCGAACATCACCCCACTCGACTACGGCACCGCCGTGCGCCTGGCGCTCGCCAATCTCGAAACCGGCCGGGTCGAAACGGCCTGGAGTGACGCCCTGGCGAGCAGCCAGGGGGACGTCGCGCCGGTGGTGTTGGCGACGCAGGAAGGCATCATCCTGGAGCGCCGTCAGCGGCTCGTGCGCGCTTCTGCAGCGGTCGTCTATGGCGCCTTCACGCGGTTGGGCGGCGAAACCGGCTGGCTCTGCATGAACTGGGCGTGGGTGCTGCGTGGATGCTTGGATCGCCTGCTGGGCGGTGTGGGCCTGCGGCGCGGACGGCGTGACCCACAGGATGTCCGCGCGGGTGACGCGGTGGACTTCTGGCGGGTCGAGGCCGTGGAACCCGACCGGCTGTTGCGGTTGCGGGCGGAAATGAAGGTGCCCGGCCGGGCGTGGCTGGAGTTCCAGGTCGAGCCCGTGGACGCGCGCACGTCGCGCCTCTCACAAACCGCATTCTTCGCCCCGCGCGGGTTGGCCGGGCTGCTCTATTGGTATCTACTCTACCCGGTCCACGCGGTGATTTTCAGCGGCATGGCCCGCGCACTGGCGTGCCGGTCGGAAAGGACAGCCGCTTCGGATTCATCCACGCGGTCAACTGTCGCCCGGAGAAGTTCCTGAGCATCAAACAGAAACGCATTGCGTGAACGTTGCCGGGCCGCCTTGCGACTCTTTTTTGACCCCGGAACTCAATCGTAACAAAAGGCGTGCCGATGCTTCGTGTTTGTTACGGCAAGAATTCAGGGCGGCGAAAGCGGTGAGGTCTGCAATCCCAGCGTCATCGGCGGAGGGCCCGGATCCGGGCCGGGAGTGCAACGGACCGACCGGGCATAGCGGCACGTTGACGCCTGCGCGGAGCGGGAATTCG
>JAFGQR010000125.1 GCA_016935555.1 Verrucomicrobiota bacterium | reverse complement strand
TCGACCGACGTCCCGACGCTCGTCGCCGCCAAGGAGACAAATGGGACGCGGTGGAACGCGTCCCTACCTTCGAAACGGCGTGGCGTCGGAGTCGCGGGGCCGGCGCGCCGACGTGTCTGCCGCTCCGGTTCATGGCCCCGATTCACGTCCGATGTTCGGAGGTGTTCCCTGCCCACGCTCACAGGCCCCAGCCGGGCCGGTATTGGGGACGCAAATAGGCGTCGGCTTCGGGGCAGTTCGTGAAGCGGCGGCTGGAGGCGTCCCATTCGAGCCTTCGATTTTTGAAGCGCATGGCGATGATCCCCAGCAGGGCGATTTCCGTCAGGGCGGCGCCGTAATCGAAGTTGGATCCGGCGGGTTTTCCGGTCTTGCAGGCGTCGATCCATTCCTGGTGGTGTCCGGGCGACTTGGCCAGGCGCTGCGGCTTGTTGGGGGCGGCGGCCATTTTGTCCGCCGGAAGCAGCCGTGGGTTTGAGGCGCCGTGGGAGCCGTAGGTGATCTTGCCATGGTCGCCGACGACCAGGGCGCCCGTCTTGGGCATTGCCTGGCCCGCGGGCAATTCGTCCGGGCGGGGCAGTTCGTTGGCGCCGTCGTACCAGGTGAGGGTGAGGGCGGGGCGATTGCCGCGGGCGGGGAAGGTGTAACGGATGCGGCTGGCTTCGGGGAAGGTGTCGGCGTGGCGTGCGGGGTCGTAATCGCCGGTGTCGGCTTCGACATGGATGGGGCTGCCGAGGTCGAGCGCCCAGAAGACGGGATCGACGACGTGGCAGACCCAGTCGCCAATAACCCCGCAGCCGAACGGGGTCCAGCCGCGCCATTTGCCGGGCACATAGGCGGAGTGATAGTCGCGATACGCCGCCGGCCCCAGCCAGAGGTCCCAGTCCAGCGACGGGGGAACGGGCTGGGGTTGTCTGACCTGGTCGAGCTGGGCGATGTGCGAATAGACGCTGCCGCAGCGCGCGTGGATTTCCCTGACGCGACCGATCAGGCCGGCCTGGACCCACTCGACGAAGACGCGGATGGAATCGAACGAGTGCCCCTGGTTGCCGAGCTGGGTGATGACGTGTTTGGCGCGCGCGGCCTGGCGGATGCGGTGGACTTCATCCATCGAGTGGGCCAGGGGCTTCTCGCAATACACGTGTTTGCCCTGTTCAATGGCGCGGAGCACCGCCGCGGCGTGCGTGTGGTCCGGCGTCGACACCGTCACCGCGTCGATCTCGCGTTCCATCGCGTCGAACAGCCGGCGGAAATCGCGGAAGCGTCTGGCCTTGTCGAACCGGTCAAATGCGGCCCCGGCCCGCGCCTCGTCGACATCGCACAGCGCCACGATGTTTTCCCGGCTCACCCCGGAGAGGTTCGCCCCGCCGCGGCCCCCGACCCCAATGCAGGCGATGTTGAGTTTGCTGTTGGGCGAGGGCGCCCCGCGCAGACCCAGGACGGCGCCGGGCACGATCGACACGGTGGACGCGGTGGCCAGGGCGGCCGAAGCCCGGCGCAAAAACGCGCGCCGGCTGATGGAAACAGGTGGGAGAATCATGGCATGGAAACGATCAGGATGGAATCCGGCCCCGGGCACCGGTCGGGCCGGCGCCGGCGGCGACATGGGTCGTGTCATGAGGCATGGCTTCGTGGTCACGAACACTTAAGCCTATGGACGCGCCGGCGCGCGCCGGCATTCGAAGCAGCTCCGCGTGCGGAGGGCGGGCGCGGCGTCCGACATGCGGAATGCGCAATGGCCTTCGGGTCTCCTTCCATGAACCGCGCCCGTGTTGCTGCCACTTCAATTGAGAATTTTCAATTCTTTATTTCCAATTTTCAATTCGGCCATGAACCGGCCGCGAACATCCAACGTCCAACACCCAACACCCGCCTTCGCGGCTGACGCCGCTACGGCGCGGCAGGTCGAATGGCGCGTGCGCGAGCTCTCGGGCGTTCGGCGTTCGGCCCGCGCACACGCCGTCGGTAGGGCGAGACTCCGTCGAGCCCATACTTCCCTTCATCGGCATCGCTCGTGACTGACCGCCTCGGCGCGGTGCCGGGGCGAACCGGCATGCCAGGAGAAGAAAGTCAGGGCTCGACGGAGTCTCGCCCTACCGGGGTTGACGGGATGCGCATGGGGGGGGGGAGGCGGCTGCCGCGCCGCATGCCATGCGCCGGGCTCATGCCCTGCGGCTTCACCCGCCCTACCGGGTTGATGGGCGCGATAGGTGCCCCCCGCGAAAATGGCTGCCACCGCATCGAAAATGGCTTGACCTTACGGACTTATGCCTTCAATGTACGGGTTAGTGTCACCATCAGGAGATTTTTTATGTTCTGCGCTCGATATGGAATCCAGCGGGCCGGTTTTTTCCCTTGTCACTCCCGCGTTCTTTCAGCGGGCGTGATGCTGGCGGCGGGGCTTGTTGTCGCCATCCCCGCGCAAGCTGACCAGTGGCAACAGCGGGCATCGGGCATCAGCGCCCGCACGTCCCACACCGTCGTGTGGACCGGCACCGAGATGATCGCCTGGGGCGGCGGCGGCGAGGGGACATTTCTGAACAGCGGCGGCCGGTACACGCCGGCCACGGATTCCTGGCTGCCCACCTCGCTGACCAATGCGCCCTCGGGCCGCTGGATGCATGCCGCCGTGTGGACCGGCACCGAAATGCTGGTTTGGGGCGGGCGCGCGCATTTCGATTGGCTCAACCACTTCGACACCGGTGGGCGCTATGACCCCGCCACCGACACGTGGCGTCCGATGTCGGCCGAGGGCGCCCCGGCGCCGCGCTCGCAGATGGCCGCGGTTTGGACCGGCAGCGAGCTGCTGGTGTGGGGCGGCATGGCCAACAACTACGGCGCCCACGCCGACGGCGCCCGGTATGATCCGGCCACCGACACCTGGACCCCGATGGCAGCCGCCAACGCGCCGTCCGCCCGCGTCGAGCCCACGGCGATCTGGACCGGCACGGAGATGATTGTTTGGGGGGGCGTGCTTTACGATCCGCAAACCAAGGTCTGGACCACCTACAACGACGGTGCTCGCTACAACCCGGTCACCGACACTTGGACGCCCATGACCACCGAGGACGCCCCCGAGTCGCGCACGGGCCACACTGCCGTCTGGACCGGCATGCGCATGCTGGTCTGGGGCGGGCGCCAGCTGCCGCTGGACGCGTACCTGAACAGCGGCGGCAGTTACGATCCCCAAACCGACTCTTGGTCGGTCCTGGCGACCAATATGGCGCCGGGCAAGCGAGCGTATCATGCGGCGGTCTGGACCGGCTCGGAAATGCTGGTGTGGGGCGGCTGCGATCCATTTCCGTCCGGATGGCTCGACACCGGCGCGCGCTACGATCCTGCATCCGATGCGTGGACGCCCATGACGCAGGTCAATGCCCCGGCCGCGCGGTTTTTCTGGCGGCCTGACGCGGGTCTTTGGACGGGCGAAGGCATGCTGCTGTTCGGCGGGTCCAGGTATTCGGAGATGAGCGCCCAGAACAGCTATTACCTGCCCAATGCGGCGCCGCCGCAGTGTGCGCCAGTGCCACCGGGGTTGGTCAGCTGGTGGCGCGCCGAAGGGGATGCGGTGGATGCGGCAGGCGGGCACGACGGCAGCGTGCTCAACGGCGCCGGGTTTGCCGGGGGACGCGTGGGCAGCGCGTTCAGCACAGCCGCCTTTGGGCAGCGCGTGATTGTGGCGGACGCGGCCGCCTTTGAGTTGACCGAGTCCCTGACGATCGAAGGCTGGGTGTTCATCCATGGCGACGGCGGCATTGTGTTCATGCGGGGCGACAACCGGACGGGCTTGGATTCGTGGATCCTATGGCTGACTGGGCCGCAGCGGCTGTCATTTCGGATCTGCTCGGCGACGGAAGCAGTGGAGGTGGAAGGGCCGGTGCTCTACGAGCAATGGCAGCATGTGGCGGCGACGTTGGACGGGGCCAGCGGGGAGATGCGGCTGTATGTGAACGGGTCGGTTGTGGGACAGACCAACACACCGGTGCGACCGCTGGGGCCGCTGGAGGGGCCGGAGCCGGGTTTGGCGATTGGGAACCACAGCGGGACGTCCCTGGATTTCGGATTTCGGGGGTTGATTGACGAGTTGTCGCTGTATGGGCGGGCGCTGAGCGCGGCGGAGGTTGGGAGGATTTATGAGGCGAGCAGTTGGGGCAAGTGCCGGACTGGACAGGCGCCCGTGATCGTCCACCACCCCCAAACCCAGAGTGTTCAAGCGGGCGGCACGGCGCGCTTTGCGGTGGAAGCGACCGGCACGCCTCCGCCGGTCTACATCTGGTTATTCAACGGCGAGCCCATTGCTGGCGCCACCGCGTCGGTGCTCGAATTGGCCAATGTCCAACTTACCCAAGCCGGCAATTACTCGGTGATCGCCACCAACGACTTCGGCTTCGCGGTCAGCGAGACCGCCACTTTGACGGTCGAAGAGCCGCCGCTTGAGTGTCTGCCTGCGCCATCCAGTTTGGTTGGCTGGTGGCCTGGAAATGGGGATAGCGCTGACGCTGCTGGAACAAACAGCGCCGTGTTGATTGGCGGTGCCGCGTTTGGTGTCGGGAAAGTGGGCCAAGGGTTCGACCTCAATGGCAGCACCGCTTTCGTGCGAGTGCCAGCTTCGAGCGCCATCGATGTCGGCGCGGGCGATGGGTTGACTGTCGAGACGTGGATTCGTCCGGATGACGTCGGGAGCGAACGTCCTGTGGCGGAATGGCACCGCTGGTCCGGAAACGGTTTTGGCGTGCATCTGCGCGTGGGCAAATTGCCGGGCAACTTGTATGCGAGCCTGGTGGACACGACTGGCGCCGATCATGTGATTGACACGCCGGCGGCCACCATTGTTGCGGGGACTTGGCAACACGTGGCGCTGACGTATGACAAGGGCGGCGGTGTGGCGAAATTGTATGTCAACGGCACGTTGGCTCGGGAAGTCAGCGTGGGATCGTTCACACCCCAGACAACCTATGATCTGAATATCGGTGCGCTGGCCTCGAGCCTGGGAGCCGCGCTGCTCTTTGACGGGGTTATCGACGAAGTGAGCGTGTACGGCCGGGCGCTGGCAACAGCGGAACTCCAAGCGATATTCGGAGCCGGAACTGCCGGCAAGTGCCCGCCTGCGCCGCCGCCGGTGCGGACGTATGATTTGTCGGCCGATTACACCCTGGCGTCCAACCCG
>JAFGQR010000124.1 GCA_016935555.1 Verrucomicrobiota bacterium | reverse complement strand
TGGCGCCCGGGCGTGACCTGCGCCGTGCCCTCCAAACACGCCGCCGCCGCCAGTCACGACCCCGCCGCCGAGCAGATCGTGCAGGCCATCACCGACCAAATCATGGCCCGCGTCCAATGAAATCCCTCGATTCCAAACTCGCCGAGGTCAAAGCCAGCCCCGCCTCCCGCGCGTTCATCATCGCCGACGCCAAAGACGCCGACATGGCCTTTGGCGTGCGCGCCACGGGGCCGCGCACCTACCTGTCCGCCTGCGGCGCGCGGCCGGCGCAGTTCTCGCCCGAGGTCTGGACCCGCGAGGAGTTTGGCTACCGCAACCTGCCGGAGTTCCTGGACATCATCCGCGAAGTCGTCCACCAGGGCCTGGTCGACATCATGCTCATGTCCGCCTCCGTCAACGACCAGCTCACCATCCGTGAAGGGCTCTTCCGCAACTCGCCCGTGACCCCCGCCGCGCGCGCCAACGACGCCACCGACGTCTGGGCCGCCCGCCACGGCCGCTACCTCCAACAGCCCGCCCAACCCTTCCGCACCGCCACCATCGACCACATCCAGTGCGGCAGCGTCACCTGCCCCCGCGACGGCTCCGCATTCCCCGGCGCCAACCTCGGCCTCTACTCCGTCACCTTCCTCAACGACATCGATTGCGACCGCCGCACCCTGGAAGCCTTCAAGGCCTTCCGCGAGGAGGCCGAACGCAAACAGTTCCGCTACTTCCTCGAAGTGTTCGATCCCAATGTCGACAGCGGCATCTCCCCCCACCAGCTCGGCGAGTTCATCAACGATAGTATCGTCCGCACCCTCGCCGGCGTCCCCAAAGCCGGCCGCCCCCTCTTCCTGAAAATCGTCTACCACGGCCCCCGCGCCATGGAGGAACTTGTCCAATACGATCCCGACATGGTCGTCGGCATCCTCGGCGGCAGCGCCGGCACCACCTACGACGCCTTCAAACTCATCCACGACGCCCAAAAATACGGCGCCCGCGTCGCCCTGTTCGGCCGCAAAATCAACCGCGCCGAACACCAGCTCGCCTTCATCGAAATGCTCCGCCTCGTCACCGACGGGCGCCTCTCCCCCGAAGAAGCCGTCCGCGCCTACCACGGCGTGCTTCAAGCCAAGGGCATCCCGCCCCGGCTGCCCCTGGACCAGGACCTCCAGCTCACCGACTTGTCCATGAGCTATGACACCACCTCCCGCACCGTCGTCCGCGTCCCCGCACCGCCCCCTTCCCCACCCCCCGCCCCTGACCGCACCCCGGCAGCCCCGGCCCCGCGCCCGCCGACATGGCCCACGCTCGCCAACGGCCGCCCGGACTTCGAGCGCATGACGCCCGCCCAGCGCCTGGCGTTTGACCAGGCCCGCCTGACTCGCCGCTACGGCTGAACCCCCGCCCCCGCCGCCCCCACGGCGTTTCCAGGCATCGCCCGGCCCGCCGACCCCCCCTCGAGGAGGCGGACGCCGCGGCGCCGCGCGCGTCCGGCCTTTTCCCCGGATTTCCCGGCAAGCGCCTTGCCAAAAATCCATGATCCCGGCAGATTAGCCCCACCTTGAAACGCAGAATCCAATCTCGAAAGCGGCCGGGCGGAGTCGCGCGGCTGAAGGTGAACAGCGCCACGCTGGAGCTGCCGGTGATCGTGGGTTCCGAACAGGAACAGGGCATTGACATCTCGAGGCTGCGGGCGGCCACGGGGTGCATCACGCTGGACGAGGGGTATGCGAACACGGGGTCGTGCAAGAGTGCGATTGCGTATATTGACGGGGAGCGCGGCATCCTGAGGTATCGGGGCTATCCCATCGAGGAGCTGGCCGAAAGGTCCACCTTCATCGAAACCGCCTGGCTGCTGATCTATGGCGAGCTGCCCCGACGCGACCAGATCCGGCGGTTCTCGGACCTGCTCACCGAGAACGAGAACCTGCACGAGGACATGAAATACCATTTCGAGGGCTTCCCCTCGAACGCGCACCCCATGGCGATTCTGTCGGCCATGATCAACGCCTCCAGCTGCTTCTACCCGGGACTCATGGGCGCCGCCAACCGCGAACGGTTCGACATCCACGCCGCCCGCCTCATCTCCCAAGTGCGCACCATCGCCGCCTTCTCCTACCGCAAATCCCGCGGCCTGCCGATCATTTATCCCAAGCCCATCTACAAATACACGGCGAACTTTCTGCACATGATGTTTTCGGAGCCCTACCAGGACTACGAACTCAAGCCGGAGGTGGTCCGGGCGCTGGACCTCATTTTCCTGCTGCATGCCGACCACGAGCAGAACTGTTCCACTTCGACCGTCCGCATGGTCGCGTCCAGCCAGTCCAACCTGTTCGCCAGCGCCGCCGCCGGCGTGTGCGCCCTGTGGGGTCCCCTGCACGGCGGCGCCAACCAGGCCGTCATCGAAATGCTCGAAACCATCGTCGAAAGCGGCGACGACGGCTCCAAGTTCATTGCCGCCGCCAAAACCAAGGCCTCCGGCAAGCGCCTCATGGGGTTCGGCCACCGCGTCTACAAACATTACGACCCGCGCGCCAAGATCATCAAAACAGTCTGCGACCAGCTGTTCGCCTCGCTCGAACTCCGCGACCCCCTGCTCGACGTCGCCAAACGCCTCGAGGAAGCCGCCCTCTCCGACCCCTATTTCGTCGAGCGCAAACTCTACCCGAACGTCGACTTCTACAGCGGCATCATCATGCGCGCCATCGGCATCCCGAAGGAAATGTTTACCGTCATCTTCGCCATCGGCCGCATGCCCGGCTGGATCGCCAATTTCAAGGAAATCATCGACGACACCCAAGGCCGCATCTATCGGCCGCGCCAGATCTACGTGGGCGCCCCGGAGCGCCATTATGTCCCCCTGGACGCGCGCGGCCCGAGTGCCCCCCGTTAAATTCCAATCCGCACTTGCAAAATGGCCGCACCGCGTGAACAGTTTCGGTGTTGGCACGCGGTGGCGGCACGCAGCGAGTCTTTTCAGGATGAAAGCGTCTGCTCCAGCAACGCGAGAGACGGAACTGATGGAGAGGTTCTCCGTGGTGGCGGCCTATGAGGACGTGTTCACCCATAACCGGGTTCGGGAGGTTTGCGACGGGTTGCTCGACCAGTTCTGGGGCGAAATAGAATTTGACGTGGAGTGGTGGAGCTTCCGCAGGCTGCAGCACCCGAGTTCCTCCCTGCGCGCCACGCGCCTCGCCGCCGAAGCCCACCTCATCATCGTGTCCGCCCATCCGCGAGAGGCCCTGCCCATGCATGTGCAGCAATGGTGCGAACGCTGGGGCAACGCGCGCCAGCGCTCCTGGGGCGCCCTCGCCGCCCTGATCGGATCCTCCATGGAAGAAGGCGCCTCGCCCATCGCCGCCTACCTCCGCGACCTCGCCCGGCGCGCCCGGCTCGATTTTCTCCCGCACCCGATGACTGATCTTTCCCGGCTCAATGCGCCTGCCCCGCCCGGATCCCGCCACCCCGAGGGCGACGTGGCGGAGGGGTTGAATCGTTTGCTGGATCCGCGACGGCCCCCGTCCCATTGGGGGATCAACGAGTAACCGGCGCTTTGGACGTGACATGCCCGCCGATTTCCGGCCAACATGGGCGCTGACGTATGCAACGCAGGATTGATCGCAAACGGCTGGTGCTCGCGCTGGCCATCGCCTGGACCGCCACCACCTTTCAATTGTCGGCAGCGCCAAAAGCCGTGACCCTGCGCCTCGGCACCCTGGCCCCACGCGGCACGTCCTATCACAAAAGCCTCATGTTCATGCGCGAACAGTGGCTCAAGGCGTCGCAGAACACCGTCCGGCTCACCGTGTTCTCCGACGGCACCCAGGGCAGCGAGGCGGACATGGTGGGGTTAATGCAGACAGGCAACCTCGATGCGGGCATGCTGACCGCCGTGGGGCTGGCGGAGATCGAGCGCGCCATCACCGCCCTCCAGAACATGCCCATGTCGTTCCGCAGCCTGACCGAAGTCGATTACGTCGGCGCCAAACTCCAACCGCAGCTCGAACAACGCCTCCTCGCCAAAGGCTACATCGTGCTCTTCTGGAGCGACTCCGGCTGGGTCCGTTTCTTCAGCAAAAAACCCATGGTGCGCCCTGACGACTTGCGCAAATTCAAGCTGTTCTCCTGGGCCGGCGATGTGCGCAGCTACGACCTGTGGAAGGCCAGCGGCTACAACCCCGTCGCGCTCGAAACCGCCGGCATCGCCCAAGGCCTCATGTCTGATACCATCAACGTCGTCCCCTTGCCGCCCTTCTTCGCCCTCGCCGGCCAGCTCTACGACCAAACCCCCTACATGCTCGAGTTGAACTGGGCCCCTCTCGTCGGCGCCACCGTCGTGCGCAAATCCTCCTGGGAACGCATCCCCGCCGACCTCCGCACCGCCCTCCTCCAGATCGCCGCCGAAACCGGCCGCCAAATCAAAACCGACGGCCGCGCCGAAAGCGATGCCGCCGTCGCCGCCATGGTCAAACGCGGCCTCACCGTAACTCCCGTCACCCCCGCCATCGAAGCCGAATGGCGTGCTGCCGTCGACGCCGTCCGGGACCAGATCCGCGAACGCATGGTGCCCGCCGACATGTACGACGAGGCCCAGCGCCATCTCAAGGAGTTCCGCGCCGCACGCCCCGCCGCAAGCAAGTAGCGAGCGCCCATCTCCGCCGTGACGGCGGGGCTTCCTTGGGTGAGAAACTGGGACGAACATCGAACGCCGAACGCCGAACATCCAACATCGAATGGCGCTGACGCGCACGCCATGCGCCGGAGCCAATGGGCAACCAATGAATTGTGCCGTGTCGCGTCTGGCGTTGGGCGTTGAGCGTTGAGCGTTCGGTGTTCAACACTCGAAATTCCATGGCTCTGATCATCAGCCTCTTAACCTTCGAGTTTCTGGAGAGCCCCAACCCCGCTACCCTCACTCTCCCGGCGCCGCCCCGGTGTCGCCCGCCCGGTCCGGCTCCGGCAGGAAGCAGGCGATCAGCGCCGCCGGCAAAAACAAGACGCCGGCATACAGCAGCGTGTGCCGGTAATCGCCGACCTCGGAGAACAGCCCGAAAAAGATGGTGCCCCCCGCCGCGACAATGCGCCCGATGTTGTAGCTGAAGCCGGCCCCGGTCGTTCGCAGCAGGGTGGGAAAGAGCGGCGGCAGATACATCGTGAACAGCGCAAACACCCCCTGGAAGAAGCCCGGGACCGCCAGCCACCAGATCAGCGTCGCGTGATCGCGCGGCACGACATACACGGCCGTCATGGCCGCAAAATACCCGAGGCACATCCACGCGATCGTCCTTCGGAATCCCATCCGCCGCGCCACCCACGCCGCCGCAAAGTTGCCCGCAATCGAACTCACAATCACCACATACATCGCCTTGCTGGCCAGCATGTTCTTCTGCGCCGCCGCCATGCCCAGCACCTCCGGCAGGTTCCGCAAATGCTGCTGATGCCAGAACATGAACGCCCAATGCCCCGCCAGCGACGTCGCACACACCAGCACCACCAACACCGTCGTCCGCCATACCCGCCCCCGAAACAAATCCCCCACCCCAGGCCCGCGCCCGCGCGCCTCCATCCTGGCCGCATGCCATTCCTCCGGCTCGGGCACCGCCCGCCGAATCCACAACACCACCAGCGCCGGCAACACCCCCACCAGAAACAGATACCGAGGCGGCTGCCGCGCCATCACCAGATTCGCCAGCACCGCCAGCAACACCCCCACGTTCACCCCCGTCTGCAACACCGCCGCAATCCACGGCCGCCACCGCTTCGGCCACGTCTCCGCCAGCAGCGATGCCCCCACCGCCCACTCCCCGCCAATGCCCAGCGCCGACAAAAACCGGAAAATCAACAGGTGCCACCACGCCTGCGCCAAAAACGACAGGCCCGTAAACAACGCATACGTCAGAATCGTCAGACACAGCGCCCGGCTCCGCCCGAGCCGATCGCCAATCCGCCCGAAAAAACCGCCTCCCAGCGCCCACCCGACCAGGAACGCGGCCTGGATGATCGAGGCGTGACGGCCCACGGCGGGGTTGGTGGTCGGCAGGCCGCCCAGCAGTTCCGCGACAAACGGCGCCGCCACCAGCGTGTAGAGGTGCATGTCCAACCCGTCAAACGTCCACCCCAGCCACGCCGCTATCCCCGATTTCCAATGCTGCGGCGACAACCCGCCCCACCCCTGCGCGCGCGATGTCCCCGCAGCAGGCGCCGCCGGGGACGCAGGACGGTTCGATGGCATCGGCGCAGCCAAGCATTTGTTAGTGACAAAGTCAATGAACCCCGGAAAACATGAAGGCCGGATGCGAGTCAGAGGTCATCGGCGGTCCACGGACCGCTCCGCAGCCGGAGGGCCGCGGTCATGAGCGACGCCTCCATGGCCGGCCATGAGGTCGCCCCGGCAGCGGTCCGGCGCCTGCCGCCCTGGCGGCAATGCCTCCTGCAGGGCGAGAACGCCCTGATCGTCACCGCTCTCGCCGCCATGATGGCGTTGCCCGTCATCGAGATCGCCCTGCGGCACCTGTTCAAGACCGGCATCTCCGGCTCGAGCGCCATTGTGCAGCACCTGACCCTGGTGGTGGGGATGCTCGGTGGCGCCATCGCCGCCCGCGAGAGCCGCCTTCTGGCGTTGTCGCCGGCGCGGACCCTGCTTAGAGGCCGGTGGAAATCGGCGGCTCACGCGTTCAGCAGCGGTTTTGGCGCCGCGGTGAGTTTTTTTCTTTGCGTGGCCAGCATTCGGTATGTGCTGGCGATGAAACCGCTCGGCAAGATTCTCGTCTATGGCATCCCCGTGTGGATCATCCAGCTCATCCTGCCGGTGGGGTTCGGTCTGGTGGCGCTTCGGCTGGTCTGGCGCGGCTCGGACACCTGGTCGGGCCGAGGGGCCGCGCTGGGGGTGGCGCTGCTGATGGCGGGGCTGGCCCTGTGGGCGCCGCTGCCGCCGGAGCGGATGATGATCCCGGCGCTGGGCGTGCTGGTCATCGCCACCCTGCTGGGCGCACCCGTGTTCACGGCGCTGGGCGGCGCGGCGCTTATCCTGTTCTGGGGCAACGAGTCGCCCATCGACGCCGTCCCGCTCAAACACTACAGCCTCACCACCAACGACACCCTCCCCAGCATCCCCATCTTCACCCTCGCCGGCTATTTCCTCGCCGAAGGCGGCGCCTCCGGCCGCCTGGTCCGCGTCTTCCAAGCCCTGGTCGGCCAGTTTCGCGGCGGCCCGGCGATCGTGACCGCGCTGGTGTGCGCGTTTTTCACGTCGTTTACCGGGGCGTCGGGCGTGACGATTCTGGCGCTGGGCGGCGTGTTGATGCCGGTGCTCGTGGCGGCGCGTTACTCGGAACGGTCGGCGCTGGGTCTGCTGACCGGCGCCGGCTCGCTGGGCATGCTGTTTCCGCCCTGTCTGCCCCTGATTCTCTACGCGATCGTCGCCAACCACAGCGCCCACGCCAACCTGACCATCAAGGAAATGTTCCTGGGCGGCATCGGCCCCGGCGTTCTGCTGGTGATCCTGACCGCGTGGTGGGGGGTTCGCATGGGGCCGAAGCTGTCTCCCGAACGCCGCCACTTCGATCCGCGCGAAGCCTGGGCGGCCCTGTGGGCGGCCAAGTGGGAACTGTTGATCCCGGTGGTGGCCATCGCCGCGCTGTTCACAGTGCCCACAACGGTCGAAGCGGCGGCGGTGACGGCCGTCTACGCGCTGCTGGTGGCGACGGTGATTCACCGGGATCTCCACCCGCTGCGGGATCTGCCGCGGGTGATGACCGAGTGCGGGCTGCTGGTGGGGGGCGTGCTGTTGATCCTGGGGGTGGCCCTGGGCTTCACGCACTACCTCGTCGACACCGAGGTGCCCAGCCGCCTGGTCGAATGGTCCACCTCCACCATCCACTCGAAATGGCTCTTTCTCCTCGGCCTTAACCTCGTCCTCCTCGCCGTCGGCGGCCTCGTCGAAATCTACGCCGCCATCGTCGTCGTCGTCCCCCTGCTGGTGCCCATCGGCGTCGCCTTCGGCCTCGACCCCGTCCACCTCGGCATCATCTTCCTCGCCAACATGGAACTCGGCTTCCTCGCGCCGCCCGTCGGCCTGAATCTGCTGCTCTCCTCCTATCGCTTCGGCAAACCCATGTTCGAGGTCATCCGCGCCGTCTTTCCCATGCTGTTGGTGCTGCTGCTCGGCGTGCTGCTCATCACCTACTTCCCGCCGCTGACCACCTTCCTGCCAAGGTTCTTCAAGTAACGCGCCCCATGCTCAAATCCAGGTGGTTCGTTTCCGGCGACGTCAACGGGTTCTTCGGACTCATGTTCGACAACCTCACCGTGCTGGCCTTCCTCGCAGCCATCCTGATCGGCGGCTTTGGGTATCCCGCCGACCTGGTCTACACCCGGATGTTCCCCGGCACCGCCCTGGGCGTGCTGGCCGGCAACCTGGCCTACACCGCCCTCGCCGTCCGCCTCCGGCGCCGCACCGGCAACGCCGGCGTCACCGCCATGCCGCTGGGCCTCGACACCCCCTCCACCCTCGGCCTCGCCCTGACCGTCTTCGGACCATGCTTCGTCGCGCTCAAACAGCAGGGCCTCGACGAACGATCGGCCGCCCTCGCCACCTGGCACGCCGGCATGGCGCTCATGGTCGTTATCGGCGTGCTCAAGGTCGTCCTCTCGTTCTTCGGCGGCTGGGTCCAGCGCCTCGTCCCCCAAGCCGGACTCCTCGGTTCCCTGGCCGGCATCGGGCTCGCCCTGATCGGGTTTCTCCCCCTGCTGGACATCTTCGGGTTGCCCCTCCTCGGCGTGATCGCCCTGGGTCTTGTGCTCTACACCCTGGTCGCCCGCCAACACCTGCCGTTCCACAGCCCCGGCGTGCTGACGGCCGTGGTCCTGGGCACGGGCCTCTATTACGCGCTGGGCCACCTGGGCTGGCTCGGCGTCCAGCCCGTCACCCCACAACTCGACCTCCACGGAGGTTGGCCCGCCCCCACCCTCCGCTGCCTCGGCGGCCTCGCCACAGCTCTCCCCTACCTCCCCATCGCCCTGCCCTTCGGCATCCTCACCGTCGTCGGCGGCATCAATGTCACCGAAAGCGCCCGCATCGCCGGAGACAATTACCGGACGCGCGACATCCTGCTGGTGGAGGCGGGCGCCACGCTCCTGGCGGGCGTGTGCGGCGGCGTGGCGCAATCCACGCCTTACATTGGGCAGCCGGCCTACAAGGCCATGGGCAGCCGCATCGGTTACACCTGGCTGACGGGACTGTGCATCGGCTTGGGCGGCATCCTGGGCGGCGTCAGTTTCATGGTCGAACTCATCCCCAGGGCCGTCCTGGCCCCGATCCTCATCTTCGTCGCCCTCGATATCATGGGCCAGGCCTTCACCGCCTGCCCGCCCCGACATGCCGCCGCCGTCGCGTTCGCCCATCTCCCCACCCTCGCCCGCTTGCTGCAGATCAAACTGTCCAATCCCGCCTGGGTTGCCCCCGCCACCTTCGCCGCCCTGCTGCGCGAGCCGGGCCACGCGCTGCCCGAGCTGCAAGTCATCGTGGCGCTCGGCAACGGGTTCATCCTCACCGCCATGCTCTGGGGCGCGCTGCTCGCCACCCTCATCGACCGCCAGCTCCGACGCGCTGCGCTTTACCTGGTGATCCTCGCCGCATTGACCGCCTTCGGCCTCATCCACTCCGCCCTGCCCGACGGCAGCATGTATCTGCCCTGGCGCCTCGAACTCCCAGCCCGCCTCATCCCCGTCCACTTCACCGCCGCCTATCTCGCCCTGGCCGCCCTGCTCGGTGCCCTCTCCCTGAAGCGATAAGCCCCGGATTTCGCTGGCCTCGACCCGGGATTTGGCTTATGGGGAGGCATCATGCAACGCCCCCTCACGATGCTCTGCTCCGCCTGGCTCGCCGCCTCCCTCCACGCCGCCCAGCCCGGCTCACCCGCCATCACCACCGGCACCCTGCTCGGCGAAATGGCCGACCTCGAGCGGCTCGCCCGATGGCCCAGCCCGGCCTACCAAACAATCCAGTTCTCGAGTTTCGACCGGCGTTCGACCACCAGCGATGCGCCCGGCTGGTTCTCGAATGCCGATGGCTTCGGGCGCGAGCCGGTTCCTGGCTTCATGAGGGTGCTGCGGACACCTCGCGGCGGACAGCCCGGCCTTTACCTCGTCGCGGCAGTGAAGGGTCCCGGCGCGATCGTGCGCGGCTGGTCCGCCGGCATGCGAGGCTTGCTGCGCGTGGTTCTCGACCCCGGTCCCGATGGGGCCGAGCAGCGCCAGGGCACCCTCGTCTGGCAGGGGCCGGCTTACGAGTTCCTCGCCCGACGCTCAGGCCAGCTCGCCAAACAGGCGGGCCTCGAGCTGGATGCCGGCGACGCGTTCACCCAGCAGGACGCGGATTACCTGCCCATTCCATTTGCCCGCGGGCTGTGGGTCACATGGGAAGGCAGGCTGAACGAGCTGCATTTCTACCACCTGCAGGTGCGGCGTTATGCGGAAGGAACCGCAGTGCGCACGTTCGATCCGAAACGGGATTTGCGCGAATTCGAGGCGCCCCTCCGCCAGGCAGCCCAACGCCTCACCCAGCCCGCCCCCCAAGCCGCCGGCGAGCCGGTGCCTTTCGAAGGCGCCCTTGAGCCCGGCCGCAGCTGGGCCTGGTCCCCCGACGCCAAAGGCCCGGGCGCAATCCGCGAGCTGAAACTGCGGCTGGAGGCCGAAGCACTCGACGCCGCGTGGCGAGGCTGCCTGTGGCGCATCGCCTTCGACGGCTCGCAACGCCCGCAGGTCGAAGCGCCCGTGGGCGATTTCTTCGGATCGGGTCCGGGCGTCAACCCGTTTTCGAGCCTGCCGTTCGACGTGGCGCCGGACGGCACGATGACCTGCCGGTTCGTCATGCCGTACGCGGACTCGGTGCGGCTGGAGTTGGTCAATTTCACCGCCGGACCGGTGCGGCTCTCGGGAACAGTCCGGCTTTCACCCTGGACCTGGGACGATCGATCCCTGCATTTCCGCGCCAAGTGGCGTGCCGACCACGACCTGCTCGCCGGCGCCGGCGTCATCGACCTGCCCTGTCTCGTCGCCATCGGCCAAGGCGTGTTCGCCGGGTGCGCCGCCATGATTATGAACCCGTCCGGCGTACCGACGGCCGGCGGCAACTGGTGGGGTGAAGGCGACGAGAAGATTCTCGTGGACGGCGAACTCACGCCGTCGACCTTTGGAACCGGCTCCGAGGACTACTTCAACTACTCGTGGAGCCGGCCCGATCTGTTCGATCACCCCTACTGCGGCCAGCCGCTCGACTCCGGACCCGACACGGCCGGCTACGTGTCGAATCACCGTTTCCAAATCATGGACGCCATCCCGTTCGAACGCTCCCTGGCCATGTTCATGGAACTCTGGTCGCACAACCGCACACCGGCGCTGAGCTACGCACGCCTCGCCTACGCCTACCTGCGACCCGGCACCGTCGACGATCACCGTGGCCTGATGCCCTCCGACCTGCGCATCCCCACGCTGCCCCTGCGCCTTCCCGTGGCCGCCGGCGGCGCCGCCGGCGCCCGGTTCCACCTGATCGAACAACTCCGTCCCGAAGCCACCGCCGGCACCGTCCAAACCGTCCCCTCCCGGCTGGCCACCCGCCTCAGGGTGACGCACTGGCAGGCCGAACGCGGAGCGAAACTCAAGATCGCCGTGCCGGTCGACAACGACGGCCCCCTGGCATTGCACCTGGTGGCCGTCCATCGCCCCGACGGCGCCACCGTCCGCGTTTCCTGGGACGGCATCCTGCTGAAACCAACGGCTGAAGGCGACACGGTGCGGCTGCGGTCGGCGCATCAGCCCAGGCTGTTGAATGTCCACTTCAAACCGGTCGACACCCGGGCCGGCACGCGCGAACTGGCCCTGGAATGCGTCGAGCCGGGAACCGTCGGCCTGGATTATCTCTGGATCAAAAAACCCTGACGCGTCCGCCGGCTCCCGGGGGCGAAGCGGTGTCCGCCCAACGCGTTCCCCGCACGCGCCGCCGCGCCGGGGGCAGGCGCCGCGAGCGCCGGGCGGCGGCGCGGCGGCCGTGCCCGCTCAGGGCTGGACGCGGTAGTCCATGGGCTGGAGCACGACACCGTCGGGCATCCGGAACGGCCTCGAACCGAAGTTCACCGTGATTCGCACCCCGTTGGCGAACACGGTCTGTTGGACATCGCGGTCAGGCGTGAGAAAGCGGTGGTCGGTCATTTCCTGGTAGCCGACGCGGCGGACGTGCGGGCAGGTATCGTGGTAGCTTTGGACGAAGCGGGCTTTCTGGCGCTGCCAGAGGGGCGCATCGAACATGAACATGGGCGGCACGCCGTAAAGCACGTTGAACCGGTCGCGCTTGTCCCAGAGGGCGGGCAGCTTGTTGTTGTAATCGCCCCAATACCACTGCGCCACCACGCAGTCGTGGTAGACCAGTTCCCACAGCGGCAACCGATAGCGGTGACCAAGCTGGAACTTCGCAACCGGTTCCGGCACGTTGGTCCAGATCTGGCTCATGCGCCGGCCGGCGTCAGGCACGCGATACGGCCCGAGGCTGAGCATGCCCTCGAAATAATGCACATACGGCACCGCGGCGTCGTGACCGGTCTCGGACCCAGTGACGAGCCGGAGGTCTTCGGAGACGTATCGCAGCAGGGCCATTTTGTATTGGCGGCTTTCGGTGCGCGTCATGGGGTGGTCAGGATGGTAGCACTCGTGCCAGGGCGCGGCAGTCGTCGTGTCGATAAACCGGCACCGGTAAGGATGCGTCGTCAGCTCCGGAGGAATCCGCTGCCGCGCATACTCGAGAGCCCGCCGGTCGCAGATCACCCCGCACGGGATCATCCCCCCGTCGCGGGCTTCGACGCGCCACCCCTTGATCCATTGGCCCCGGGCGTCGAGGATCACGTCGTGCGGCCACGCATTGGTCGTCCAATCAGGATGGATCCACCGCAGGCGGGGAAAGTTGGTGGGCGCCATGACGTCCTGGTAGATGTCGTAGCGGCTGGTCAACACCCCCCGTTGATTCAGCGCCTCCAGGTTCTCAGGCGTCTGCCGGTTGCTCCACAGGATGCGCCCGATGCCGGCCTCCTGCATCTCGCGCACCCGGGACACCGCGTCCCGCTCCCAGCACCAGACGTTCACCGCCCCGACCAGCAAATCCAGCGCCGGGTTGAGCCGGCGCTTCTCCTCGAGCGTCTTGAAACGACCCGCCTGCTGCGCGTAAGCCCGATACCGCTTCGCCATCGCCACATGCCCGCCGCCGTCCAGAAACACATACCGCAGACGCCGCGTTTCTCCCCACTCCCCACGTTGCGGCTGCCACTCGGGCAGAATCGCAAGCCGCCCCGCGTGACGCTCCACCCGAATCGCCGCGTCGTCCGGCGTCTCCAGGATCGCCATCTGCCCGTTCGTGCCGTCGGTCATCCCAAAGAACGCCATGCAGATGCCGTGCCCGCCGTAGGCCACGAGATGCAGCGGGGAGATCGTTGGATCGTCCACCGGATACGAGATCCCCTCGTTCAGGGGCACCACCAGGTCATCCCCCGCTTCGCCCGTGAACGGGTGCGGGAACCGAAGACTCCCAGGCATCGAGCCCCGCGCCGACAACTCCACCACCAGCTCCGGAAGATCCCCGTCCAGCCGCAGCGTCACGTCCACATCCAAACCCGTGCCAACCTCCATCAGCGCCCCGCGCACCCGGCCGTCGCGCACCTCGGCACGTCTCACCACCCAATCGCCCGCCACCGGCTGCTGCGTCCACCGGCGTCCCGCCGGAAGGCGGGTCACCGCCAACGTCGCGCGGGTGGTGTCGAAGGCGACGTCCAGCGCGGCGTTGCGCAGCACCAGCACCGCCGGCAGCCCCGCCCCGCGCATCGCCTCCACCTTGCCAGCCCGAACCGACGCATAGTCATCCACCCAGATCGTCGCCGGCCCGTGCCCGATCAGCCGGGGCCGAACCTCGACGACCTTCGCCGCCACAACAATCCGGGTGCGCAGATCCTGCCAGCCGGAACCTCCAGACGCGCTTCGCCCGCCGTGCGCCCACGACACCACCTTGCCCCGGGCGTCCCACGTCGAGGCGCATAGGGTCACCGAACCGCCCCCTTGAACCTTGACCCAGCACCGTAACTCGATTACCTCCCCAACCCGAACCCCAAGCCGCACCCCAGGTTCCAAACTCCAATCCTCCCCACCCCGATGCTCCAGCCGCAGCGACCGCCGACCGCCATGAACCTGCCCCACATCCAGCACCGACCCCATCGCACCCGGCTCCCGCGACCACACCTGCCACCCCTCAAGTCCCGACTCGAACCCGCCGTTGCGGACGGCGTTTTCGGCCGCCACCCCCCGCACGCCCAACACCAGCAGCCCCACCAGGCACAGCCCCCAAAAACAATGCCCCACTCCGCACCCCGCCCTCCGCGCTCCGACCACGAACGCCCTCGGAACCGCGCGGACGCGGTCCACGGCAAAAGGCCCGGATCGTGAAATCGCGGATGCGGGCCGCGACGTGTCGTGGCACGAAGCGGTCCCGCATCGGTTGAACGTGCCATCTTCAATGTTCGTCTTGCCGTGGTTCATAGGGTCAAAGGCAGTGCGCCATTCGGTTGAGCGTCCCTGAACCTTAAGAACACTCCCGCTGCCGCGCAACGCGGGAATGCGCCGCCCGAAACCGCCGGGGACAAGTCGATCCCTGTTTTGGGGAGTGAGACAAGCGGGCGTGGCCGGGTAATGGGGCGGCCTCGCGCGCGTGTCAGACGACGGTCGGAGTATTTTATTCAAACGCGGGGGTCTGGGGCGCAAAGAACTGAAAATCAAATATGTGCGAAATTTGAATCGCCGTGAAGCCTGCGAAGGTTTCCTCGTCCAACGGGTGAGTATGAAACCAAACACTCTGCTCACCATGAAAACGAAATGCCTGATAATCCTCGGATTGGCTGGCCTCGGCGCCGCACTCGCCATGCCTGCAAGCGCCGGCGTCTCCATCGGCGTCTCCATCGGCATCCCGCTGCCGCTGCCGCCGGCGGTGGTCATCTCGACGCCCCCACCTTGCCCCGTCGTGGCGGTGCCGGCGCCCGTGTCGGTGCCGGTGTATGCCGCGCCGATGGCGGTCTATCCAGCATGGCCGTTTCTGAGCCCGCCTCTGCCGGCATACAGGCCGGGAATCTGGATGGCGCCCCGACACGCCCGCCCCTATCACTGGCATCCCGGACCCCACCCCGGCGGCAGATACATCAGCCATGGCAAAGGCGGCCCGCGACGGCATTGAAGATCCACCAGCCGCACCGTGAGCCGCAAGTTCGCCTACAGCCTCGCCGCGCTCGCTGCAGCCGCCGCGCTGTTCTTCGTCTTCAAACCGTCGGGTCCCCGCGCCCCCGTGAAGGTTGTCCTGCGGCTGGCGGCGGCGCCGAAGGAGAAGTCGGACTTTGTGGCGGTGCAGGCGAACACGGCGCGGTTCAAGTATTCGATTGGAAAGAAGGCGGGGCTGAAGCCGGTTCTGGCGCAGCGGCTGGCGGTGCGGGTTGTGCCCAACACCCGGCTGGTCGAGGCCCAATTGGGCGTGGAAACCCGCGCGCAAGCGCGCCTCTATGCCGATGCCTTCGTCGAAACTCTCCAAGCCGAATGCGGTTCCGGGGTGGCGCTGACCCTGGTGGAACGTTCGGTGCAATGACGCGCAGCCGCGCCGGAGCGCCCCATCACCACAACGCCCAGCAGCCGTCCTCAGCCCATTTCTGGGAACCGCGCCGCAGC
Organism: Verrucomicrobiota bacterium; assembly: GCA_016935555.1. Taxonomy (GTDB): domain Bacteria; phylum Verrucomicrobiota; class Verrucomicrobiia; order Limisphaerales; family JAFGQR01; genus JAFGQR01. The sequence continues at coordinate 6,070 of JAFGQR010000124.1, read as the reverse complement.
TTCATCTCGTCGACGGTGAGCCACTCGACAGAACCGTCGAGCCGTCCGACGTTGCCGCCCACCGCGCCCACCGCCATCGAGGACACGCCTCCGGTGTCGGAGTCCCCGCCGCCGGCTTGGACGGGGCCGTGCCGCCCATGCGGGGCGATGGTGCGGCCGTAGCCGGGCGACCAGTCGTTCATGTCGGTGACCAGCGGCGACGTCGGGCTGCAATTGGTCGTGCCGGCGGTTTTCTGGGGGCTGTGCCAGGGTTCACCGCCGGGGAGAACCGGCCAGGGCGTGTTGCGGTGGCCGCCGAGGTAATTGTAGCCGATCACATACCCGTAGCCCTGCTCGCACCAGCCTTCCTCCGTGTTGAACGGCGCCGACAAGTTCGGACAACCCAGGACGCGATACGTGCCGGCGTAGGTCATCATCTGGGTGCGCGTCAGGCCCGAAAGCACGGGCACGGAATCGTCCTCGAAACCGTTCGGCGTGGTGCTGTCGGAGGCTCCGCTCGGCAGCCATTGGTCGTGGTCGTCGGCATACAGGTGCGCCGCAAGCAGGAACTGCCGGATGTTGTTCAGGCAGGCGGCGCGGCGCCCGCGCTCCTTGGCATTGGCCAGCGCCGGCAACAGGAGCCCCGCCAGGATGGCGATGATGGCGACCACCACGAGCAGCTCGATCAACGTGAACGCCCGCAACCCCTCAGCACCTCCCGCCCTCCCGGGACCGGCGAACCGGGTGTTCCGGGGAGCCGGCGCCCCGGCCGCGGCCTCCGCCCACCCTGCCTTCACAGCCGACGCCGTCTTCCGAAGCCGCACTCCATTCATGGGCATTTCCTTCACGGTTCTTCGCTCAAGATGTAAAACTGGCGCGACGTGCCCCCGTCGATCCGGTTCGTCATCACAGCCACCCCGTTCGTCGTCAGCACCAGGCTGTTGGTCACACGGCCCCAGGCGCCCGGGGGCGCGCCCAGCGTGTTCGTGGCGCGCACATCGATCCGCGAAAGGCGCTCGGCCGCGATCGGCCCGCCACGAGCCGTCCCCACCACCAACTCGAGCTGCGCGTCCCCCCGCAGCCGGCTGGAAAGAAACTTCAGCGGGGGCGGCGGCCCCACGTCGACGCACACCCCTGCCCGCGTGCTGCGCGCGTAGAGGCGGCCGTCGCTGTAGGCCGGGCTGTTCCAGCATTTGCCGGGAGCATTCGTGCCGAACTCGAACACCCTGTGGCGCGCCAGCTCCCTGTAGGACTGCGGATCCGGCTGCACCCGCACGAGGTCGCCGCGCTCGGTGAGCACCACCAGGTTCGTGTCCACCAGGATCAACCCGCCCAGCCCGAACCCGTTGGTTGCCCACCGGAGGGTGCCGGTGCTCAGCTCGATGCAGACCAGCGGGGTGGTGAGATAACTCGTGCTGTCCCCCGTGAGCATGTAGACAAACCCCTCGTGACACACCGGCGACATCCACACGCTCCGGTAGTTCCTCGACCCCGTCTTGTAATAGTTCGTCGTGACCGCCCATGCCCCCCCCCCACGGGTGACATGCGCGGCAGTCGCCCCCCGGCCATACGCCGCCGTGCAAAAGACGAGATTCGAATGCACCAGCGGCGACGCCCCCATGGCCGTCGAGATGGACCCGAACGGATACGCGAATTTCCACAGGAACGCCCCGTTGGTGACGTTCAGGGACACCAGCCCCGTCACAGTGGCGAAGATCACCTGCCGCACCCCGTCGATCGCCGCCACCACGGGCGTCGTGTGCGTCATCCGCTCGTTCTGCGTGCTCCACGCCAGCGTGCCATCCCCCGTGTGAAAGGCCGCCAGGTTCCGGTTGTCGAACGAGGTGTTGAGGTTCACAAAAATGAGGCCGCCCTCAATCCGCGGCGCCGCGGCGTTTTCCCAGGAAAGCTTGGAGGCGCCGTAAACCGCGTTCAGGTTGTTGCTCCAAATCACCGAGCCGTTGGTGGCGTTCATGCAGACCAGGTGCATCTCGTTTCCCGAGAACGCAAAAACGCGGTCGCCCTGAACCGCCGGGGTGCCGCGCGGACCGTCGCCCTTGTGGTAGGGAGGCGTGCCCGAGCCGCCATTGTAAATGTCGTTCAGGTTCCACGGCGCCCCGTCAATCACGGTGGCCCAAAGCTCAACCCCCGTCCGCGCGTCCAACGCCCCGCACCATTCCCGCATCGAACCGCCTGCATGACGCGAGAACAGCGAAAAGGCGCGTCCCTGGGCCGCGACGAAGCTGCTGAATCCGTTGGTGAGGGTGGTGTTGGTCCACACCACAAACCCCGGATCGCTCGTCGCCCATGCCGCGGCCATGGGCTCGGCCGACACGCCGTCGCCCGCCGCGCCGCGATATTGCGGCCAGTCCGCCGCCGCGGCGATGGCCGCCCATGAAAACAGAAGCATCATGCCGGATCGCTTCCACTGCACCCCGTTCGGCCAGTGCGCGAGATTTCCCATCATCATGGCCTAAATGATGTCCTGGTTTACGGCATTTGCCAAATTTCCATGGGCGGCTTTTCTGCCGGGCGCGGCGCCTGCGGTTTCTCGGGTCGTCTGGCGGCGGGGGTGGGCGCAGCGGCCGGCCATGGTGTGGGGGTGCCGCGTCTTGAAGATGGCAATCCGCCGCGGGATGTCGTGCTTCTTGAAACGGGCCCTTGTCAACGGAACCGGGGCGGGCGTTGTTTCAGGCCGAGGTCCTTGTCGTAGACGCCGAGTTTGAGGGGTTGGCTTTTGCCGGTCTTGTTGTATTCGAGCTTGAGCAGGGCCAGGCGCTGGCGGGCTTGATTGGCTGAGGCGGAGTCGGGATTCAAATCGATGATGCGCTGGAGGGTCTGCTGGACGGTTTCCGGGGGTGCGCCGTGGTTGACCTGCAACTCGGCGAGAAGGTTGAGCCATTGCACGACTCGTTTTGCCGGCTGGTGTGGCTGCTGGATCAGTTGCTCGAGCTGGTCGGAGGCAAGGTCCAGGCGCTGGCAGCCGTCGGCGTAAAGCACCGCGAGTTTTTCGCGTGTCTCGGCGTCCAGAGGATGCGTTTCAAGCTGGTGGAGATATTGGCTGGCAAGCAGTTGCGGCGAGGCGCCGGCGGCCGCCGCCGCCGCAACATCCGGTCGGAGCCCCAGGTCGGGCGGTGCTTGGGGGACGTGAAGGGGAGTGCGGTCGCGCTCGGCGGCGAGTTCCCGGGCGCTGGGCAGGCGGGCGATGCGTTGGGCAGCCCGCTGGGCTTCCGGGCTGTCGGGCAACAGAGCCATGATCTGTTCGAAGGCCTGCCGCGCCGCGTCGGAGTCCCGTCCGTATTCGAGATGCAGGTCGGCGAGGAGGTTGAGGGCGGCGGCGACCTGCTCGGGAGGGTGTCCGGGCTGGAGACAGAATCGTTGGATGGTGAGCTGGGCGCCGGGCAAGTCAGCCAGGTGCTTGGCTTGGATCTCGGCCATCATGAGCTGGCCGGTAATGTCCTCGGGGAAGCGTGCCAGCTGGTTCTGGATTTCCCAAATGGCTTCACGGTATTTGCCCTGCTTGCACCTGGCTTCAGCCATGGAGTAGAGCGGCTGCGGTTCCATCGGGGTGTCGTCACCGTCGAACAGGGCGCCGACGCGGTTGGCGAAGATGCGGGCGAGGCTGCCGGCCCAGAGGGTGGCGAGGATGACGCCGTAGACGAGCGCCTGAACGAGGCCGATGATCTGGCCGGAGTCCTCGGACTTGAAATCAATGGTAAACGCGGCGGCGGTGAGCACTCCCAGGGTGAGCGCCCACTTGAGAATCAGGTGGCCGGGCTCGGGGCTTTTCTTAAGCCGGCGCCAGAGGAACCAGCCGGCGAGGCCGAGGCAGGCCAGGAGGATCAGGGCGCCGCGGACCATGGCGTAGGTGCGGCTCATGGCGGTTCACGTGCGGGGGCGGTTGATGCGGTCGGGGTGGCGGGCCCGGCTGATGGCGGTGTCGTAACTGATAAGGCATTTGCAGTAGAGGTCATAGAGGCAGTTGTCCATGAGCATCATGCCTTCCTTGCCCCCCATCTGGATGACGTTTTCCAGCTGATGAAGCGTGCCTTCCCGGATCATGTTGCGCACGGCGCCGTTGGCCACCAGGAGTTCGAACGCGAGGATGCGTTTGGTGCGGTCGACCGCAGGCAGGAGGTCCTGGGTGATGATGCCCTGCAGGCAGTTCGACAACTGGAGGATGATCTGCCGCTGCGCGTTGCCCTCGAAAACCCCGATGATCCGCTCGAGGGCGTGGGACACGTTCGGCGAGTGCATCGTGGCCAACACCAGGTGACCCGTCTCGGCCGCGGCAAGGGCGGTGGCGATCGCCTCGTGGTCGCGGATTTCGCCGACGACAATCACATCGGGATCCTGGCGCAGCACGTGGATAAGGGCGGAGTTGAAGGAGCGGACGTCGGTGAGAACCTCCTGCTGGACGATGATGGCGCGGCGATTGGTGTGGACGAACTCGATGGGGTCCTCGATGGTCACGATTTTGCAGCGGCGCTCGCTGTTGATCAGGTCCACCATGTAGTTCAGCGTCGTCGTCTTCCCGGAACCCGTCGGGCCCGTAATCAGCACCAGCCCGTTGGCCCGGCGCGCCAGCTCGTCGGTCTTGGCCGGAAGCCCCAACTCCTCGCGCGTCGCAATCCGGTCGCCGCAGAACCGCAGGCTCAACTCCGGGTGGCCGTTGCGGCGGTAAAAGGTCGCCCGAACCCGCCCCACCGCCGGGTGCAGCAGGGAGATGGACAGTTCCCAGGCGCGCTCGAAGGTCTCCTGCTGGGCCTCGCTCAGCAGGGAACGCGTGATGCCCACCAGCTCCGGTTCGGCAAGCGCATCCTGATCGGCAAGGATGATCTCGCCGTTGACACGGTAGGCGGGCGGCACCCCGGCGATGAGGTGCAGGTCCGACGCGTCGCATTCGCGCGCCTTGAGAAGGAGCTTGTCGAAGAGCGGATGGTTCATGGCGAAATCCAGCGCCGCCACAGGCTGCGCAGTTTTGCGCTCCAACCCGCAGCAGCCATGTCGCGGAGCGCCTGGGCAGCCTCGACACACCGGGGATCCAACTGGCGCGCCTGGTCCAGCGAGGTGCGCGCCGCCCCGGTCAGTCCCACCTCCCGCTGACACAACCCGGCCAGCAGCCAGAGCGAACTCTGCCCCGGATTCCATTCCAGGGCTTGGCGGACAAGCCGCAACGCCTGCGCAAACTGCTCGTAAAAGTACCGAATCCGCGCCGCCAGCCAGGCCACAAACCAGTTGCGCGGCGCCAGCGCCAGCGCCTTGTCGAAACAGTAATCCGCCCGCTGCTCCGCTCGCGCCAGCATCACATCGCCGCGTGCCAGCCACACGTAGGGCGTCTGGCCGCGCTCCTCCACCGCCGCGTCCGAAAACGCCAGCGCCCCCTGAAGATCGCCGCCGCGCGCCAGCGCCACCGCCTTCGCCGAAAGCAACTCCGCGTCGCCCGAAAACCGCTCCAGCGCCTTGTCCGCCCACTGCCGCGCCTTCGGGTATTCGCCCAGCTCGATCAGCGCGCGCACCTGCCCGGTCCACGCCCCGACCGCTTGGGGATTGTGCTCGAGAACCTTGCCGTAAGCCCGCAGCGCCGATTCGAAACGCCCCTGCTCAAATGCGCCCTGGGCCTCCGCCAGGTAATACGCCTCGTCCTTTGCCCGCGCCGGCTCGGTCCGGCCTTCGGACTCGTGGTTGAACTCGAGATTGACAAACCGGCTCATGGCCACGCCGATGTCCCAACCCCGCGGCTCCGACAGGACCGGCCATCGATTTGAGTTTCTGCACTCATCGCTGCTCGCACCCGCGCCGCGCCGCGCCGCCGCGTGTGCCGTGGCGCCGCGCCTCCACATACTATACCCAAGGTCGCCCCCATGGACCAGGGATTTTCCGGGATCGCACCGGAGATTGGACCGGGCCTGGCGCGGCTCTCCGGAACCTCGAGGGTTAAGTGGCTGATGATCAGAGCCATGGAATTTCGAACGCTCAACGCTCAACGCTCAACGCTCAACGTTCAACGCTCAACGTTCAACGTTCAACGCTCAACGCTCAACGCTCAACGCTCAACGCTCAACGCTCAACGCTCAACGCTCAACGCTCA
>JAFGQR010000123.1 GCA_016935555.1 Verrucomicrobiota bacterium | reverse complement strand
TGAGCGTTGAGCGTTGAGCGTTGAGCGTTGAGCGTTGAGCGTTGAGCGTTGAGCGTTGAGCGTTGAGCGTTGAGCGTTGAGCGTTTGGTGTTCGGTGTCCGGTATTCGCGGTTCAAGACTTGTTCTGGCCCCAACACGTTCGAAACTCGGGGGATTCCGACAGATTCTCCTTGACTTGGAGGCTGCCATGCGCGAAAGAGTATCCACCCTAAAATTCATTCTGGAACGTGTGGCGGCGACGCCACGCTTGACAGTCAGGATCGTACATTTATGAAGTGCTATCAGAAGGTTTCTCTGGCTGCCCACGCGCTTTGCGTGGCAGGTTCACTTGTTTTTTGCGCTTTCTCCGCGAGCGCAGACACCGTCGCTTATTGGCGGTTCGAGGAAGGGCCGGCGGACGCGAACGTGTCGCACGGCGGGGTGGGCGACGGTGTGTTTTACCCCGGTGTGGCGGACGCCAGCGGCAACGGCAATGCCCTGTCGGTGTGGGCCGAAGGGTGGGCGGGCTTCGCCTACCGCGGCGATGTGGGGTCGCTCACCGTTCCGTTGACTGGCGATCCCAACCAATACAGCGTCCAGAATTCAGGCTCGTTTCCCGCCATGTTCACCGATTCGGAGGTGATGCGCACCATGACGCCGTCGCAATTCACCATCGAGGTGTCCTTCAAGCCCGAAACGGGCGGCTACCGGACGCTGGTGGGGCGGGACAGCCAGGGCGCGGCGGCCATTGATCTTAACCTGGCGGCGCTCTACCTGCAGATCATCCCGGGTGACGCCGTGGCCATCAAGTTCGCCGATGTCAGCGGCGTGTGGCACGAGGCCATTTCCGCCGCCGGAGCCATCACCGGATTCCCCTACCCGAACGCGGAACAGGGCACTTGGTATAACATGGCGGCCGTCAGCGACGGCACTCTGTTGTCGCTCTATCTGGGCACCGCGGCCGCGGGCGGCTACAGCCTGGTGGCGCAGACCGACATGACCGGCGCCAGCGCGAACACGGCGCTCACCGCGGGTCTGGGCAGCGGCGGCGACTGGACGGCGGGCAATTGGTCGGTCGGGCGCGGGCTGTATGCCGGCGGGCACGGCGACCGGGCCTATGGGTTTATCGACGAGGTCCGCATCTCGGATGTTGCCCTGGACCCCGCCCAGTTGCTGTATGTGCCGGAGCCGGGCACATGGGCGCTGGCGCTGTTGGGCGCGGGCGTGCTGGCACTGGCCGGCCGGCGGAATCGCGCGGGGCGGTAGCCCATCGCCCGGCGCTCTTGCCGACACGGGCCCGCATCGACACCACGACCCCGCTAGAATCCTTGAGTTTTCAGATGTTTTCTCAACAGATCAAGTTTTGCCGGAAATGGAAAACTCAAGGATTCTATGCCGCCGCTGCGCGGCGGGTTCCATGCCATCTTCGGGCGCATTTCTCACAGGGCGGTGGGAAATGCGGCCTAGCCTGCCGCCGGAGGTTGACGAAATTCACTTTTTCGCCCCGGACCCAGGGGCCACCGGATCCGCTTTCTTTTCCAAGGGGCAGCAAATGTCTGGCGCGGCACCGCCGGAACCGAAGGAGGATAGCCGAGAAAAGGCGCAACAGGCCCAGCGCGGCACAGCCGCAACCCAAGGAAGCCGGCTGAGGCGAACTCCATTGTCTTGACCGCGGATGTCGCGGACGACACGGAAGGAAGTCCGGGTTCATGGGCGCGGCTTGCGCCGGGCGGGGAGCAGGCTGAGCAGGTCGCGCGCGTAGGGGATTTTGAGCCGGAGGGCGAGTCCGAAATAGACGGCGGTGGCGGCGGTGATGGGCAGGAAGGTTTCGCCAAGCCGGCGCGGCAGGCCGGCATGGCCGACGGCGCGGTTCCAGGCGAGCCAGACGAGCCAGGCGACCAAGCCGGCGGCGGCGGCGGCGCCGAACAGGGCGAGGGCTTCGCGGCGCAGGGTGCGGAGGCCGAGGCGCGCCAGTTTGCGGCGCAGCGCGTGGAGGAGCAGGCCGACGTTGAGGGAGGCGCTGAGGGTGTTGGCGATGCCCATGCCGCCTTGTTTGAATTCCCAGATCAGGCAATACACGAGGACGGCGTTAAGGGCGAGGCAGAAGACGCTGATCCGCATGGGGGTCTGGGTGTCGCCCAGCGCGTAGAAGGCGCGGGCGAGCACGTTGACGAGGGAGTAGGCGACCAGGCTGGGGGCCAGGCACCGCAGCGCCCAGGCGGCGGCGCGGGTGTCGCCGGAATCGAAACGGCCGCGCTCGAAGAGCAGGCGGAGGATGGGTTCGGCCAGGAGGAGCAGCAGGACGGACGCGAGGAGGTTGACGAACAGGAGGTAGCCCATGCCTTGGCGCAGGGTGGCCCTGAAGCCGGCGTAGTCCTTGTCGGTCGCCAGGCCGGACAGGGTGGGCAGGAGGAAGGTGGCCAGGGAAATGCCAAAGACGCCCTGGGGCAGTTCCATGAGGCGGACGGCGTAATCGAAGGCGGAAACGATGCCCCTGTCGACGGCGAAGGCGAGGCCCTGGGTGAGGAGGATGTTCAGCTGAAAGGCGGCGACGCCCAGAATGCCGGGCACCATGCGCTGGACGACGACGTTGACGGTGTGATTGCGCCAGGGCGCCACCCACCGGTAGCGGAATCCTTCGCGGCGCAGCAGGGGCCACTGGAAGAGGGCCTGCAGCGCGCCGGCCACCAGCACGCCGATGGCCAGTCCGAAGATGCGTTCATCCAGGCGTTCTCCGAGGAGCGGGGCGATGCCGTAGACCGAGGCGATCATCACCACGTTCAACAGGGCGGAACCCATGGCCGGGATGAAGAAATGGCCGCGGGCATTGAGCATGGCCATGAACGCGGCCGCCAGGCAGACCAGCAGCAAATAGGGAAACATCACTCGCAGCAGCCGCAGCATCAACAGGGTCACGCCCGACCAGTCGCCCCATTCCAGCGCCAGCATGATGCCCGCCATGCCCACACCCACCACCGCCGCCAGCACCAGGACCAAACCCGAGATGACCCCGTTCGCCGCATGCCACATGTCCGCCTCGCCGGCGACTTTTTCCTTTTCCTTGAAGACGGGAATGAAGGCGGCGGTGAAGGCGCCTTCGCCGAGGAGGCGACGGAAGAGGTTGGGCACCATGAAGGCCAGCACGAAGGCGTCGGTGACCCAGCCCACGCCCATGAAGCTGGCGTAAACCATCACGCGCACCATGCCGAGCAGGCGGCTGGTCAGGGTGGCGGCAGCCATCGCGCCCGAGGACTTGAGCATCTGCGACATCCGGGCCAGAGAGTTCCGGGATTGGGGTTGCCAGCGCAAGGGGATTTCGCGCCTTCCCGGGCGCGCAGCCCGAACCCGCGGGCGGTCACGGCGTCACCAAGGCGCGCGCGCCGGGAGTCGAGGGGCTCTCACGCCGCCGAAGCCGGCTCCGTCAGCCAGCGGTTCCGGTAATGCACGATCCGGAAGTCGGCGCCTTCGCGCAGGACGTCAACAGGCACGAACCGGTCCTCGAACGGGGGAAAGCGGACGTCGCCCTCGACGTCGTGGGGCAGCCAGGTCAGGTAGAGGTCGGAGCATCGGGGCAGGGCCAGGGCATAGAGTTGGGCGCCCCCGCAAATGAACACGTCGCGCGGCTCCTTGGCCAGCGGGATGTCGTCGAGGTCGCGCACGGTGCGGACGCCGGGGTGCTGGAATCCGGAGCGGCTCAGAACGATGGTTTCGCGGTGGGGGAGGGGGCGGCCGATGGACTCGAAGGTTTTTCGTCCCATGACGATCACGTGGCCGGTGGTGACCTGTTTGAACCACTTGAAGTCCTCGGGCAGATGCCATGGCAGCTGCCCTCCACGTCCGATCACGCGGTTCCGTGCCAGGGCGGCGATGGCTTTGAACTGTTTCAAGGCGGCCAGTAAACGGGCAACGGAGCGCCCGCGCAAGCCGGCGTGCGGCGTGCGGCGGGCCGGAACGGGCGCGGATGTCAATGGCGCGGGGCCCATGCGGGAATGGATTGTTGGATTGCCGGTTGAAACGGGGGACGCGGTCCGTGTAGAAAAGGCGGCATGACAAAGCGCAACGTGGGGAATCGGCAGAAGCGGCTTCCGGTGTCGGTGGTGACCGGCGGAGCGGGGTTTCTGGGGTCGCATCTGGTGGACCTGCTGCTGGCGCGGGGGCACCGGGTGGTGGCGATCGACAATTTCGTGACGGGGACGGTGGACAACATTGCGCATCTGGCGGGGCACCGGCGGTTCCGGTTCATTCAGCAGGACGTGACCGAGTTTATTTTCCTGAACGAGCCGGTGGATTACGTGTGGCATTTTGCGTCGCCGGCCAGCCCGGTCGATTACCTGGAGCTGCCGATCCAGACGCTGAAGGTGGGGTCGCTGGGGACGCACAAGGCGCTGGGGCTGGCCAAGCACAAGGGGGCGCGGTTTCTGCTGGCGTCGACGTCGGAGGTCTATGGGGATCCGCTGGTGCATCCGCAGACCGAGGATTACTGGGGGAACGTGAACGCGATCGGGCCGCGCGGGTGCTATGACGAGTCGAAGCGGTTCGCGGAGGCCCTGACCATGGCGTATCACCAGGAGCACGGGGTGGCGACGCGGATTGCGCGGATCTTCAACACGTATGGGCCGCGGATGCGGCTTCAGGACGGGCGGGTGGTGCCGGCGTTCATCGGCCAGGCGCTGAAGCACCGGCCGATGACGGTGTTTGGGGACGGGCGTCAGACGCGGAGTTTCTGTTACTGCGCGGACCTGGTGGAGGGGATTTACCGGCTGATGCTCAGCGCGCACGCGCAGCCGGTGAACCTGGGCAACCCCCACGAGATCACGGTGGCGGAGTTTGCGGAGGAGATCCGGCGGCTGACGCGCTCCCGCAGCCGGCTGGTCTTTCGGCCGCTCCCGCAGGACGACCCCAGACAGCGGCAGCCGGACATCACCCGGGCGCGGCGCTGGCTGAAATGGGCGCCGCGGGTCGGGCTGCCGGAGGGGCTGGCCGCAACAATCGCGGATTTCAAGAAACGAGTCTCGGCCGGAGGTGTCTAACCGGGTGCATCCGAAATCCCGCTGCCGCTTTTTCGTTTGACCCGTGTGCGGTTTCGGATAATCTGACCCGCTCCAGCCCCGAGCAGTGGATATGGTCTTGCGCGCGTGAGCGCGAGTCGGGGTGCGGTGAGGGCGAGAACGTGCTGAATGCGAAGTCATTTTTGGCGGTGGATTTTGGAGCGGCGACTCTGAAGCTTGCGGAGTTTCTGCTGACCGAGGACGGGGGGTTGCAGCTCAGGAACTACGCCTTCATGGCGCTGGGGCAGGACGCGACCCAGGAGACTGGCAGGGAGGCGGCACTGCAGAAGGCGCTGGACGACCTGCTGGCGCAGGGATCGTATGGGACAAAGGCTCTGAACATCTGCGCCCCGGGGTTTCACACCTTCTCGAAATTCGTCAAGCTGCCCCCGGTGGACACCTCCAAGGTCACGCAGATCATCCAGTACGAGGCGCAGCAGAATGTCCCGTTTCCGCTGGAGGAAGTGGTGTGGGACTACCAGATCCTGGGAGCCAACGCGACGGGGGAGCTGGAGGTGCTGCTGGTGGCGATCAAGACGGACGTGGTGGAGCGTTTGTCGCGGATCGCGGAGAACTCGGGGTTGCGCCTCCAGCTGGTGGACATCTCGCAGGCGGCGCTTTGCAACGCCTTCCGCTACAACTACGCGGACGTCGAAGGCTGCAGCATGCTGCTGGACATCGGCGCGAAGACCAGCAACCTCCTCTTCTTCGAAAAAGGCTCGGTCTACTCCCGCGGCATCAACATCGGCGCCCACGCCATCACCCAGGAGTTCTCCCGCGAAGCCAAACTCTCCGCCGAGGAGGCCGAACGGATCAAGATCGAACAGGGCTTCGTCAGCTTGGGAGGAGCCTACGAGGACCCCGACAACCCCCATCAGGCGGCCATTTCGAAGATTGCCCGGCAGGTGCTGACGCGGCTGCACATCCAAGTCAACCAGACCATCCAGTTCTACCGCGGCCAGCAGGGCGGCTCCACTCCCGAACGCCTTTACCTCTCCGGCGGCGCCTCGATCATGCCCTACACCGCGCAGTTCTTCTCCGAGAAACTGAACCTGGCGCCGGAGCTGGTCGAGTATTTCAACCCGTTCCGCTACGTGCAGATCGCCGAGGGCGTGGACCGCGAGGAACTGGCCAAGGGCGTGCACACGATGGGCGAGGTGGTGGGGCTGGGGCTGCGCAACCTGGCGCATTGCCCCGTCGAACTGAACCTCATGCCCAAGAGCTCCAAGCAACGCCAGGAACTCGAGAAGAAAAAACCCTTCTTCATCGCCGCCGCCGCGTGCCTCATCCTCGCCGTGTTCGCCGCCGGCTGGTTCTTCTCCAAGGTCGCCTCGCAAAAGCAGGACGCCCTGCGCCGCATCGAGGACCGCTCGGGGCCGTTAAGCGCGAAGGCCGATCAGCTCAAGAGGGCGAACAACGACCTGTTGAGCGTGCAGATGAAGGCGGAGCGCCTCACCGGCTTGCTCCTGGACCGGTTCTACTGGCCGCAGTTCTTCTCCGAACTGCGCACCTTGCTCCATGGCCTCGAGAAAACCATGGGAACCGAGCTCGGCGGCAGGCCCGTCGGCCTCTGGATCCATCAGCTCGCCCCCTTGCTGCCGCCCGGCATCGTCAGCGGCGCCGAATCCGAAACCGGCTCCGCATCGGCCCAGGCCGAACCGGGCGGCGGGTTCCAACCCGTCGCGCCCGGCGTCAGGCCGGCCGAGCCTGCGAGGCCGCCCCGGCCGCCGTGGCGTGTTCCGGCGCTCACAGGCGACCCCGGGCCTGCGGTGGGGGTGGAGCTGACGAAGCTCAAGGTGGTGTTTCAAGCCACGAATTTGAAGAACCCGGCGGAGAACACCGAATTCGCCAACATGGTGACGAAGGCGCTGCAAAAGATGACCAACTGGCTGGAGGCAACAGGGACCACGCTGGAGGGCGGGAAATTCAACGTGGACCCGGAGGAACTGGTCTTCCACTTCGAGTTGCAGCTCAAGCTCAAACGCCCCATCTACTTCGACTGACCTTCATGCTCTGGCTGCGACGCAATCTGTTCTGGGCGGTGTTTGGGGCGGCGAGTGTTCTGCTGCTCGCGTGCGGGGGCTGGTATTTGTGGAGCGGCGTCAGCGGGAACGCGGCGGTGGACAAGCAGATTGACGACGCAAAGGATGCGCTGAGGGTGCTGGTCGAGGCCAAGCCGACGCCGAGCGACACCAACATCGATCGGGCGCGGATCCTGATGAGGCAGTTGGAACAGGTCGCGCACAAGGAGCAACGCTTTTTTGGGGAAATCCCCTACAGCCCCCAGCAGGGGATCGAGTTTCTCACCGTGCTCAACAGCAACCTGACCGGCCTGCGCCTCATGGCCAGCAACCGCAACGTCCGGCTCCCCAGCGAGTTTTTCGCCTTTTCCTTCGAGTCCCAAATCAACAAACCCAAGTTCGCCGACCGCAGTTTCCCGGTGCTGGCGGAGCAACTGGCCGAAGTGCGGCTGATCATCACGCCGCTGCTCGAAGCGAGCGTGTCGAGCCTCGTCAGCGTGAAGCGGCCGAAGACGCCTGACGACGCCGACGCGAGCCCCTATTGCCACCGGCTTCCGCGCATGCCGTACACGAGCCTGGACGCGAAGCTGGACCTGCTGATTTGTCCTTACGAGGTGACCTTTTTCGCCTTCAGCGAGAACCTGGCTCGCGCGCTAGAGAACTTGTGCAATGCGGAGAGGTTCATCGCGGTCAAGCTGGTGTCGATCTCGCACGAGGAACCCCCCAAGGGTTCCGGCGGCCCTCCGGGCGTACCCCCGGGCGTCCGCATCCCGGGCCGCCCGCCCGGCGTGCGTCCCGGCCCCCCTCCACGACCCCTGCGCGGCTCCCGGCCCGGGGTGCGGCCCGGGGCGTATGCGCCTCCTCCCCCGCCGCCGCGGGGGGCGGGGCCTGAGCCTGGGGAAGTGGCTTATGTGCTCGAGGACAGGCCTTTCAAGGCCACTCTCCTGTTGTATGTGGCGAAGATGGTGCCCAAGACGGTTCCCAAGCGTTACTCCCCGTAGCCCCGCATGGACCAACTCCGGACACTCCTCGACTTGGCGCGGCAGCATTACGAAAAGCTGATTGTCGTGCTGGCCCTGTTGGGGCTGGCGACGACGGTGTGGATTCTCAACGAGGTGCGCCGCAGGGAAGTGGAGAAAATCAACCATTACCTGACCGGCATCGACCGCTCGCCCAACAAACCCCTGCCCCCGCTGGACATGACCCCCCACGAGGCGGCCCTCAAACTGACCGAGAAACCCCTGTCGCTCGATTTCTCCCTGCCCCATAACCTGTTCAATCCCGTCAAGTGGCAACTCCAGCGCGACGGCCAGGTGCTGAAGATCGAGACCGGCACGGAGGTGGGCCCGCCGGTGCTCGAGTTTCTCGAGGCCCGCCCGCTGCATTTCATCATTGCCTACGACCGGGTGACGGGCTCGGGCTACACGCTGGTGGTGACCCGCGAGAACGTGGAGACGCCGCGGCAACGGGCGAGGATCCGAACGCAGGCGATGGTGGGCCTGACCAACGAGTTCTACACGCTGCTGGACGTCAAGGGCGATCCCAAGCAGCCCACCGAACTGGTCCTCCAACTCAAAAGCCAGCCCGATCCCGTCAGCGTCGCCCCGGGAAAGCCCTTCAAACGCGTCGACGGCTACGAAGCCGACTTCAAATACCCGCCCGAAGGCCGGTCCTTTTCCAACATGCGCCTTCAGATGACCATGCGTTTTGCCGGCGAGGATTACAAAATCGTTTCCCTCAGCGCAGACGAAGCCGTATTGTCGGCCAGCTCAAACAACAAAACATACACCGTCCGGCGCAAGCAGCCGTAAACCCAATGCCCGGTGACCGGACCTTGAAGACAGCACCGTTATGACGAGAGCCACGATTTCCGCCATGGTTCTGATTGCGCTGGCCGCGGGAGCCGCGCGGGCGCAACACCCCGACCCCGCCCTGAACGAAGCCATCGCCGAGAGCATTCGCCGGGACGCGATGCGGGTGGAGTTGACCAACAAGCTGGTGCAGGCCGGGGCCCTGCAGCAGGAAGGGGCGCTCTTCGGGGCGGCGGCGGCCTACGACGACTGCCTCTACCTGGTGCGGCAGATCGGGCAGGGAGTGGAACCGCATCGCGAGCAGGCGGCGCGCGGAGCGATTGAGGTCCGCCTCCTTCTGGCCGACCAGGCCTACCGCCGCGAATCCTTCCGCGAAGCCACCAACCACGCCATGGCCGTCATCCGGCTCGACCCCGCCAACAAAACCGCCCGCCTCATCACCAACAACGTCTACGTCAACTGGCTCGCTGTCGAAGCCCGCCGGCCCAACCAGGACACCATCGACCAAATCCCCAAAATCATCGAGGACCGCGTCACCGTCGAGAAGTTGGTGCAGGATGGCAAGGTGCTCTACGAAGCCGGCAAATACGACGAGGCCGAAAGCAAGCTGCTGGAGGCAACCCGGCGCGATCCGCACAACCGCGGCGCGATCGCCTACCTGGACCTGGTGATGGACAAACAATACCGCAAGTCCAACATCCTCCGCGAAAACTGGAGCAAGAGCAAGATCATGGAGGTCGCCCAGGCCTGGAACCAACACGTCCAGCGCCATGATCTGCCCATCCCCAACCCTTATGCCCACACCAATTTCGTCAAAACCGGCAAGGGCCGGACCGTCATCTATGACAAGCTCCAGCGCATCCGCATCGACAAGATCGGGTTCGAGAGGATTCCGCTCAGCGAGGTGATCGTGCAGCTCAGCGACGATGCCATGAAGCGGGATCCGGAGAAGAAAGGGATCAATTTCATCCTCAGCGACCACGCTGAGCCGGTGGGGGGCGAGGAAGCGCTCGACCCGGTGACGGGCCTGCCTGCCGAAGGGGAAACGCCGAGCCTGGGCGACACGGAAATCAATCTGCGGCCGGAAATCCACAACGTGACCCTGCAGGAGGCGCTGGAAGCCATCACCAAGGTCGCCTCCCGACCCATCAAGTATTCCATCGAGGACGCCTTCGTGCTCATCACCCATCGGATAGCCGAGACGCCGCCGTTGTACACCCGGTTTTTCCGGATCGACCCGAACACGTTCTTCCAAGGGCTGCAGGGGGTGACCTCCTACAGCTTCGGCACCAGCGGCGGCGGCGGCTACGGGGGGGGCGGCTACGGGGGCGGCGGCTACGG
>JAFGQR010000122.1 GCA_016935555.1 Verrucomicrobiota bacterium | reverse complement strand
CGAACGCCGAATATCGAATGCCCAAGAGCTCGCGCGCGGGCCATTGAATATCGTGTTCAGCATTCAGCATTCAGCGTTGGGCGTTGGACGTTGAGCGTTGAGCGTTGGGCGTTCGGCGTTCGTCCACCCCCATCTCCGATCTCCGCCCTTCGGCGTTGGGCGTTGAGCGTTGAGCGTTGAGCGTTGAGCGTTCGGTGTTCGTCCCCCCCCATCTCCGATCTCCGATCTCCGACATTCAGCGGCGTTCGGTGTTCGGTGTTCAACACTCGAAATTCCATGGCTCTGATCATCAGCCACTTAACCCTCGAGTTTCTGGAGAGCCGCGGGGTCAGACTTTTCGGGGCGTTCGGAGAGTTGCAGGCCGGGGGTGTTCAAGGGTCCATTGACTCACGTGCGGCTCGCTCCACAAAACCGCTGCGCGGTTTTGAGCCAACATCATTGAACCCGCCGCCACGGCGGGGCTTCCCTGGTTCAGAAACTGGCACGAACATCGAACGCCGAACACCCAACATCCAACGTCGAATGGCGCTGACGCGCACGCCATGCGACGGGGATTCCGGTCTCAGATCACAGCGGTTTTCCAGGTGAGATAGGATCCGGTCAGGTTCCGGGCGCGGAATCCCTTTTGCTGGAGGAAACGGGAGGCGAAATAGGAGCGCTGACCGCTCTGGCAGTAGACCACGAGGTCGCGGTCCTTGGGAAGTTCGCCGACGCGGGCGCGCAACTGCGGCAGGGGGATGTGCATCGAGTTGGGGAGGGCGCCTTCCTGGCGTTCCTCGTCGGAGCGCACGTCCAGGAGCAGGGTGGTGCGGAGGTCGAGGGCGGAGATTTCGTGCCACTGGACGGTTTGGGCGAGGCCATCGAGGACGTTGGAGGCGGCCATGCCGGCGAGGTTGACGGGGTCTTTGGCGGAGCCGAAGGGCGGCGCGTAGGCCAGTTCCAGTTCGGCGAGGTCGCGCACGGTCATGCCGGCCCTCAAGGCGGTGGCGAGGACATCGATGCGTTTGTCGACGCCGTCCCGGCCCACGGCCTGGGCGCCGAGCAGCTTGCCCGAGTGTGGCGCGAACAGGATTTTCAGGGCGATGGGCTGGGCACCCGGGTAATAACCGGCGTGGGATCCCGGGTGCATATGGATGACCTCGCAGGGGCGGTCGGCGAGGCGCAGGGCTTTTTCGTTGGCGCCGGTGCAGGCGGCGGTCAGGCTGAAGAGCCGCAGCACCGCGGTGCCCCAGGTGCCGGCGTAACGCGACGTGCCCCCCAGCAGGTTGTCCGCCACAATGCGCCCTTGACGGTTTGCCGGCCCGGCCAGGGGCACCAGGCTCCACTGGCCGGTGACGGCATCCCGCACTTCGATCACGTCTCCCACAGCCCAGATGTGGGGGTCGCTGGTTTGGAGGCGGTCGTTGACGCGGATGCCGCCCAGCTTGCCGAGGAGCAATCCGGCGCTTTGGGCCAGGCGGGTTTCGGGGCTGACACCCAGCCCCAACACGACCACATCGGCAGGCAGCCGATGGCCGCTGCGGAGCACCACCACCGACGCTCGCGGCGCGCCGTCGGCGGCGGTGTGGGCGGCGGGCTTCTCGAAGGCGGCCACGGGATCGTCCAGGTAGAGGGTCACGTCATGGGCGCGAAGCTCGTGGTGCAGCCACGCGGCCATCTCGGGATCCAGGGGCGCCATCACCTGGGGCAGGGCTTCGACCAGGGTCACCGCCAGGCCGCGCCGGTGCAGTTGCTCGGCCATCTCGAGCCCGATGTAGCCGCCGCCCACAACCACCGCGCGGCGCGTGGCGCCGTGGTGCAGCCAGGGGAGGATCTGCTCGATATCGGGGATGGCGCGCACGGCGAAGTGCCCGGGCTGGTCGATGCCGGGAATGGCGGGACGGAGCGGGGAGGCGCCGGTGGACAGGACGAGATCGTCGTAGGGCTGGTCATACTCCCGGCCCGTTTCCAGGTCGCGGACTCGGACCTGGCGCAGGGTGCGATGGATGGCGGTCACCTCGGTGCGCACCCGCACATCGAGGTTGAATCGTTCCCGCAGACATTGCGGGGTTTGCAGCACCAGGTCCTGCGGATGGGCGATTTCGCCCCCGACCACATAAGGCAGGCCGCAGTTGGCGAAGGACACATGGGGGCCGCGCTCGAACACGATGATCTCGCACTCTTCGTTCAGTCGCCGGGCTCGCGCGGCGGCGCTCATGCCGCCGGCGACGCCGCCTACGATTACAAGGGTTCGGGGATTCATGCGGTGGGGAGTTGCGAGCGACGGGTTTCGTTCCGGCGCCGGGACGGAATCCCGCCCTTGAGGGATTCCTCGAGGGGCGCCGGGAGGTCAGGGTTGTTCACGAGGGTTGTGTGCATGGTGTGTTCTCAGCCGATGGAGCCGCGAATGGGCAAACGATGACAACGTTCAGTTCTCCGTGGAATGCAGTCCGCCGGGGCCGGCCCGGAAAACAATGTTCGCCTGTTCCGGGTGGCCCGGGAGGTGTTGGGAGCAATTCCAAAGGCACGCGCCGCAGTGGACACACTTCTCGCGGTCGAACGTGGGGACGCCGTGGTCCCCGGGGGCGATGGCCTGGCCGGAGCAGGCTTCGACGCACAGCCGGGCGCCGCACTGGACACAGAGTTGGGGATCGATGAAGCTGACGTGATCCGCGTAACCGGCGGGTGCCTGGACCTTGCCGCCGAGCAACAAGGCGTCCTGGTGGGAGACGAGGAGCTGGCCGTCATAGGGAATGGCCGGCCAGCCGACACGTTCCATGAGGACAGGGTGGAGCGGCACGCCGCGGGCCTCGCAGTCGCGGCGGATCGCGTCGAGTTCGCGGGGCGGGATTCGGCCGCGATAGTACTCTTCGACCGTGGGGATGCGCTGGTGGGGCGGGACGGGATTGCCCTTCATGGAGAAGCGGCCGCCGGTCATGCCGGCCAGCGCCATCCCCAGCATCCCGCGCACAATCCCGGCGTGGAAGCCGTCGCGCGAGTTCTCGGCAATCCGCGCTTCCCGCTCGACCCAGCTGGAGCGGCGACGCCTGATGTAGGCGGCTTCCAGGTTGGCTTTCGTGAACGGCTTGCGGGCCGCCAGGAGTTCCAAAACGCCCTCGGCAAGCTGCGCGCCCGTGGCCCAGGCCTCGTCCACACCCGAGCCCGTCAGCACATTGGTGGAGCCGGAGCCCTCGCCGATGCGGGCGTAGCCGTCGCCGGCCAAAAAGGGTTCGCCGCGCCGGCCGGATTCGCCGAGGGTTTTGGCGCCCCACGAGCGGAGCTTGCCGCCTTTGAGATGGCGCCACAGGTAAGGATGGAGCATCCAGTGCTGGAGGTATCGGTAGGCCGTCCGCATCGGGCTGTCGAACCACGACGGCACAAAAATTCCCAGCGACGCCACCCGCTCTGGATGCACATAGAGGAATCCAAAAATCTCCGGCTCGGGATAGCCGAAGGTGTGGAGCACCGTGCCGGGCTCGAGCGGCGTGTCGGCGGGCAGGTCCACGACGAATTTCATGCCCAGGGCCCAGTCCCGGGTGTGGTGGCCGGGCGGCAGGCCGAAGTGTTGATCGAGCTGCCGGCCCACGGCGCCCACGGGGCCGTCTCCCACCACGGTCAGGGCGGCGCCAATGTCCATGCCCGGCATGAACCCCGCCTCGGGGTGGCCTTGGGCATCGACACCCTGGTCGACAAGCCGGATGCCGACGACGCGGTCGTGATCGAGGAGAGCCTGGGCGACCGGGGTGCCGGGCCAGATCTGGACGGTGCCGGCGCTTTGCACCTGGGCGCCGACCCATTGCATGAACTGCCCCATCGAAAGCACCAAGCCCCCGCACTTGTGAAGGAAGCGAGGCGTCCACGGCAAATCCAGCGCCTCGTGCTCCAGCGGCAGCGCCCAGCCGAACGTGCGCAGAATCCGGTCGGCCGCCAGCAGCACCCGCGAACGCCGGCTCGCGCCCCCGGGGTCCAGCAGGTAAAGCACCTTCTCCCGCACCACCGGGTGAGCCATGGGAATCGGCGCCGTGTCAATATCCGGGAACGTGCGCCGCAACGCCCGCGCCCGCGTCACCACCCCCGACACGCCAAACCCGATGTCCCCGGCGCGCTCGTAGCAGATCACCTGGGGCGGCAGCCCCGGTTGGACCGCGCTTTCGGCCGCCGGCGTGCCGTCGGGCTTGAGCAGCTGCCGGGCGAGAGTCGCCAGAAACCCGCCCATGGCCGGCCCGAAACCCACGCACACCACATCGACGTCAAGGCGCTGACGTTCGAGCGGAGCCGGCGGGGCGGAGTCGGAGGCGTCCATCGGCGGGAGATCAAACCCGACTACGCCGACGAAGGCCAGAAGTTTTCGCCGCCACGAGAATCAGTTGCCCAGGCAGGTGCCCACGCGGCGGGCGGCCTGGATCCAGGGGTGATTGGGCGGGACCGTCTTGAGACTGCCGGCCACCTTGTGGATCGGCACCGTCCGAGTGGTGTCGCCGCGGGCGGCGACCATGACGCCAAAGACGCCCCGGCGGACGCATTGGGCGCATGCGGTGCCCAGGCGGGTGGCAAGCAGACGGTCGGCGGCGGAGGGCGCGCCGCCGCGCTGGACGTAGCCGAGGATGGTGACGCGCGCCTCGAGGCGAGTGAGTTCCTCGAGGCGGCGGGCCAGCCGCAACGTGTTGCCCTCGTGGGCGGCATACAACTTGTCCAGTTCGCGTTTCGCCTTGAGTTTCTCGGCCTGGCTGCGCGCCTGCTGGCGGCGCCGGAGCAAGGTGGCGATGGCGGGCGCGTCGGCATTGGACAAGGCGCCTTCGGCGACGGCGACGATGCTGAAGTTGGTGCCGTGTTCGCAGCGGCGCAGGATGGCGTCGGCCACGCGGCGCACGTCGTAGGGGATTTCGGGGATCAGGATGACATCGGCGCCTCCGGCGATGCCGGCGCCCAAGGCGAGCCAGCCGGCGCGGTGGCCCATGATTTCGGCGATGACGATCCGGTGGTGGCTGTGGGCGGTGCTGTGGAGGCGGTCGACGGCCTCGGTGGCAATGCCCAGCGCGGTGTCGAACCCGATGGTCGCATCGGTGAAGGCCAGGTCGTTGTCGATGGTTTTGGGGAGAGTCACCACCTTGAGGCCCTGCTCCACAAGGTGCAGGGCGTTCTTGTGGGTGCCGCCCCCGCCGATGCACACCAGGGCGTCCAGACCGCGCCGGGCGCAGTTGTCGACGATCGCGCCGGTCAGGTTGTGCACCGTGCCCCGGATCTCGACGCGGTGGGGTTTGACCCGGCTGGTGCCCAGAACAGTGCCCCCAACGGTCAGAATCCCCGCCAGCGCGTGCTTGTCCAGAAGCACCGTCTGGTAATCAATCAACCCCTGGAAACCGTCCCGAAACCCGATGACCTCGATGCCCGTGCTCAGCAGGGACTTGCCCACGGCGCGAATGGCCGCGTTCAGCCCGGGACTGTCGCCGCCGGCGGTCAGGATTCCGACACGACGGATCGGTTTCATGCCGGGTAATCCAGCGCCTCCGGAATCATCACCGTCGTCAGCGCCTCCGCCGCGCGATCCTTGGCCAGCCGCGCCCCGGCCAGGCAGCCGTCAAGCTGGAGGCGCAGCCGGGCAAACGCCTCCAGGCCGGCGAACGACGCGCACGGGCCGGCTTTGGCCGGATGCGCTTCGCCGGGTTCGGTCACGTCGGACACGGCGCGAGCGGAGCTGGCGATGCCGGGAATGACGCTCTCGAGGGCGTCGAGTTCGGCGGCGTCGTAGCAGGCGTTGGCGCTCTCGGCGGTCCATGCGGGGTGGGGACGGTAGCCGTAGAGCAACTCGGCGCACGTGCGTCCGACCTCGCCGGCGGCGCGTGCCGACTGGACGTGGCAGAGGTCGGTGTAGAACTGGAGCGTGCCGGGGAGGCCGTCGGCGAGCGTGGGATGGGACGGTCCCTGGTCATGGAGTTCCTGGACATCGAGGATGAGTTGCCGGGCGGCCAGCAGCCAGCACAAGGCATCGGCGAGGGCGAAGGTCACGCCCTGGCGGCTTTTGTGATAGAGTTTGGAGCCGTCGGGGTCCTTGGCCGCCTGAAGATGCTGGAGCGTCCACAGCCACATCTGCATCGCCGTCGCCAGCGTGCAGGCGCCGGTGTCGGGCCGCGTGCCGGCCAGGCGCCGCATCTCGGCGATCCACTGGCGGTATTGGGCCAGGAAAAGCTCGTTCACCATGGTGATGGACAACTGGAGGCGCTGGACGGCTTCGGGTCCCTCGTAGGTGGCTTCGAGCTGGGCGTCCATCCATTTCTGGGCGAGGAACCCGGGGCAATCCTCGGTGATGCCATAACCGCCCATGAGACTGACCGCCTCGCGCATCATCGTGGCGCCGTGGCCGGTGTTCCACAGTTTGCACGCCGGGCACAGCACGTTGACCAGGCAATCCAGAATGGCGTATTGCACCAGCGGATCCTCCTGCAGCGCCTGGCGGCGAGCGGCATCGCCCTGCGCCCCGGCCCGCGCCGGCCCCGCCACCAAGTCCATCGCATCCTTCTGCGCCGCCATCAGCGCCTTCATCTGGGCGCGCCCGCCTTCGATCTTGCGTTCGGCGAAGAGACGGTCCTTGACCTTCTCGAGCGGATCGAGCCGGTCGAACAGGCGCGCCGCCTCGAAACCAAGCGACGCCCCAGCCTCCCCGGCCGCCCAAACGTCGATCAGCCGGTGCAGCGCGTCCTCCTTCTGTTGCAACCCCATTTCGTAGCGGGGCGAGCCGGGGCCGCCTTCGCCTCCGCGGAAGCGCGTGCGCTGGTAGCGGATGACCGGTTCGACGGCGGACAGGAGCTTGGCGGAGGTCATGAGGGCGACCGTGACGCGGGTGCGGCGGAACACGGCTTCGATGATTTCGCCGTGGGAATAGTTGGGGACGATGACGCCGTTTTTGACAGTGTAGCCGCCGATGATGCGGCTGGCGGGCACGGTGAGGTTGAAGACGGGATCGTGGGTGGACGACAGCTGGTGTACGAGCTTCTTGGTGGGCGTACCCCGGTCGAAAAC
The DNA here is from genome assembly GCA_016935555.1 of Verrucomicrobiota bacterium. Classification (GTDB taxonomy): domain Bacteria; phylum Verrucomicrobiota; class Verrucomicrobiia; order Limisphaerales; family JAFGQR01; genus JAFGQR01. Next base: position 4,492 of record JAFGQR010000122.1, on the reverse strand, counting down.
GCCCGGGTCGGTTTCCTCGAGGATGATCATGCAGCTGCCCTTGAACCGGGGGTCGTCGGAATCCACCGCGGCGGTGACGACATTGGCGTAGCTCATGTTGGTGATGAAGCGCCCGCGCTTGTCGACCTGCAGCAGGGGCTCGCCACCCTCCGGCCACGCGGCCACGCGGATCTTGCCGCAGAGCATGCCGGTTTCGACCCCCACGAAGGGGAGAGGCTCGGTGAGCGCGAACGCATAGCGCCACGCGCTGCGGTTCTCCCCCGGCTGCGGTGGCACGGCGCGGCTCATGTAATACGCGCGCTGCTCGGCGGTGCCGCGCTCGTGAATCGGCGACAGGCCGAGGTTGCCCGCCAGGCTGGCCGTGGCCGCGCCGGCGTCGACCCACGACAGCTCGAACGCCAGCAGCGCCAGCGCGAGGTTCTTCGGTCCCTCGATGTAGCCCCCCTCGCCCGGTTCCATGAACGCCGACGTGATGCCCGCCTCGTCGAACACCTTCAGCAGCGCGTGCTTCTCAGGCGTCCAGTCGTGACTGTTGCGCCCCCCTTCGGCCACCAGCCGCGCCACCGGCCCCCGCGCCACGGCGCGCGTGGATTGAATCATCATGGCCAGATCGTAGCGGCCGGCAAAACGCCACAGGATCTGCCGCACCTCGTCGCCGGGCAGCGTCTGCAGCACCGGCGTCGCTTCGGGTTCAGGACGGGTCGGCGTCGCGCACATAATTCCGTTTCATGAGTTGCCTGAGCGCGTCGCGCACGGGCTTCCAGCGCCCGCCGCAACCCCAGGGAACCGGCACGTTGTAAGGGTTTTGCGCGGGGGACGCAAGCCCAACGGCGGTCCCCGCGAATTTTGCCGTTGCTGTTCTGGTGCAGTATGGCAGCGTTGCGGCTGTGAGACACACCACGCCGCCTCGGGTCGGCATCATCGGCGGAACCGGCCTCTACGAAATCCCCGGGCTCGCCAGCCGGAAATGGGTGGGCGTGCCGACGCCCTTTGGGGCGCCGTCGGACGAGTTGTTGACGGGCGAGATTGAGGGCCGTCCGGTGGTGTTTCTGCCGCGGCACGGACGGGGGCACCGGCTGCTGCCGAGCGAGCTGAACCACCGGGCCAACGTCTGGGCCCTCAAACGGCTCGGCGTCGCGTGGATCATCAGCGTCAGCGCCGTCGGCTCCCTCCAAACCCGTTACAGGCCGTGCGACATCGTCCTCATCGACCAGTTCGTCGATCGCACCAAACAATCCGCCGAACACACCTTCTTCGGCCGCGGCATCGTCGCCCACGTGTCCTTTGCCCACCCCATCAGCGAGAACTTGCGCCGGATCCTCCTGCGCAGCGCCCGCGCCTGCGGCGCCCGCGCGCACGACGGCGGCACGTATGTCAACATGGAAGGCCCCGCCTTCAGCACCCGCGCCGAGTCCCTCGCCAACCATCGCGCCGGGTATGACGTCATCGGCATGACCAACCTCGGCGAAGCCAAATGCGCCCGCGAAGCCGAAATCGCCTACGCCACCCTGGCCATGGCCACCGATTACGATTGCTGGAAGGAAAACGGGGCGCACGTGACAATCGAGATGGTGATGGATTACCTGCACCGCAACGCGGCCATGGCGCAGAACATCGTCCTCGACGCCCTCCGGCGCATCCCGGCCGACCCCCAGTGGCCGTGCCACCAGGCGCTGAAGAATGCCATCCTCACCCCGAAACCCCTCTGGCCCGCCCGCGTCGCCAAAGAATTGAAACCCATCCTCAACCCCTACCTCTAACCGGAAATCCCCCGCGCCTGGCCGCGTCCCCTCCCCTCCCCAACCCATGCAAAAATCCATCGTCAAACCCCCCAAGGCCGCCCCCGCCGTCGGCCCCTACCACCATGCCATCCGCGCAGGCGACCTGCTCTTCTGCTCCGGACAAATCCCCATGGACCCGAAAACGGGCCAGTTGGTGCCCGGAGAAATCCGCGAGCAAACCGAGCGCGTGCTTGAGAACATCCGGATCATCCTCGAGGACCAGGAGCTTTCGTTCCGCCACGTGGTCAAGGCGACGGTGTTTCTGACCAGCATGGCGGATTTCGCCGTCATGAACGAGGTGTACGGCCGCTACTTCGCCGAAGACGCCCCGGCGCGCTCCGCTGTCCAGGTGTCCGCCCTGCCCCGGGGCGCGCGCGTCGAAATCGAAGTGGTCGCGCATTACTGAATGGATGTCCCGGTGCCCACACAACAAGGACGCCGCGCACGCGCCGCCGCGCCGTGACGGCGGAGAATCCTTGACTCGGCACGTTGCCGAGAACCTGATCGGTTCGCCAGCCGCCCCGCGCCTCGAGGATCGTGTCCCATGCTCACCCCGGCCAGCTACCTTCTGATCGGCGCCGCCATCGGCCTGGCCCTCGGCGGCCTCATCGGCTACCTGTGGGGCTGGCGCCGCCGCGCCGCCCTCCCCGCCGACACGCGCCTCGAAGACGAACTGCGCCAGCAATTGGCCCGGCGCGACAGCGACCTGGCCGCCTTGCGGGCGCAGGTGGCAGACCTGGCCCAGGCGCACGCCCGCGCCGAGGCGCAGCACGCGGCGGCGACGGCGGCGCTGACCGAACAGCGCCAGACCCACGAGCAGGCCCTGGTCGAACTGCGCCGCGCGCAGGACAAGGCGCTGGCCGATGTGCGCGACGCGTTCAAGGCCCTGAGCGCCGATGCCCTGAAGCAAACCCATCCCGAGTTCCTGAGACTGGCGACCGAAACGCTCGGCAGGTTCCAGGAGTCGGCCAAGGGGGATTTGGCGCAGCGCCAGGAAGCCATTCGGACGCTGGTCAAGCCGCTGGAGGAGCAGCTCACTGTGTACCAGCAGCGGCTGGCCCAGAGCGAGACCACCCAGTCCGCGGCGCTGGGAGCCGTGAAGAAACACCTCGAAACCCTCGCCCAGCAAAGCCAGACCCTCTCGAGCGAAACGCTGCAGCTGCGGCGCGTGCTCAGTTCCAACCAGGCCCGCGGACGCTGGGGCGAGGAAACGCTGCGGCGCGTCGTCGAAGCCGCCGGCATGAGCGCCCACTGCGATTTCAGCGAACAGCTCCAGGCCGGCGACGCCAAGCCCGACCTGGTCGTGCGCCTGCCGGGCGACCGGGTGATCCTCGTCGACGCCAAAGTGCCCGAACTCGATTTCCTCGAGGCGCTGGAAGCCGCAGACACGGTCCGGCGGGCGGAGGCGCTGGCGGCGCATGCGGGGAAACTCAAGGGCACCATCAAGGCTTTGGCCGACCGGGATTACCCGCGGCAGTTCCCGAACGCGCTGGACTACGTGGTGCTGTTTCTGCCCGCCGAATCCCTGTTCAGCGCGGCGCTCGAAGGCGACCGCGACCTGATCGTGTGGGCGGCGCACCGGCGGATCATGCTGGCCACGCCGGCGTCGCTCATCGCCCTGCTCCGCTCCGTGAGCGTCAGCTGGCAACAGCACGCCCAAACCGAAAACGCGCGGGCAATCGCGGAGGCGGCCGGCGAACTCTACGGTCGGGTCGCAACGTTCACCGAGCATTTCGAACGCATCCGCTCCGGCCTCGAGCGAGCCATGGCCGCCTACAACGACGCCGTGGGCAGCTACGAGCGCATGGTGCGCCCCGGAGGCGAAAAATTGCTCCGCCTCAGCGGCGGCAGCACCGCCAAAACCCTGGCCGACGTGGCGCCTCTCGACGCGACCCTGAGGCTGCCACCGGCCGCGTCGGGCTCGTAGATGCGATTCCGGGATGCCGCGAAAGATTCTGAGGGTTCATGGGCGGCGGCGTGGCCACGTTCACCCAGTTAGTCGTGCCCGGATCTGTGTTCTCGTTTCCATCAACCGTGCATGGGTTCCTGCCGCCTTAATTGAGAATTCTCAATTTTCAATTCTCAATTGACCCGTCCTGCAGCGCGTTCATGGTCCCCATGCGTCCGCGGCCGCGCGACCGCAGCTTTTCATGCGCATCCCACCCCCCCTGGTAGGGCGAGACTCCGTCGAGCCCTGACTTCCGCTCATCGAGCGCGTCTTCCTTCGCAAAGAACCGTGCTCCCCGATCTCCGATCTCCGATCTCCGATCTTCGTGCTCCGGGCTCTCCGGAGTTAGGCGGTTCGGATTGGGGGAGCGTGTTGCGGGGGAGTTTGGGCTCGACGGAGTCTCGCCCTACCGTCGGCGCCCTACCCTCCATGGGCGTGGTGTTCTTGGTCCGTGTCACGGCAGTTTGTTCCACGCTTTCACGCCATCGGCCGTCTGGACCCGGAACGGGGAGGCGTTGGTTGCAGTGGGGTCAACCAGGAGAATACCGTAGTTGGTTCCGTTCTTGTGGATGCGAAGCGGCGAGTCCGAGAGGCCGCCCGTGAGCGGCTCGCAGGCGATGCCGATGACTGCTCGTCCGGACGGGGAATATGAGCACCGGAGGTCTGTAGCTGCTGTTCCAGGCACACCTTCCCGCCATCATCCAAGCGCCCGAGGACAATTCGCTCGTCGAGCTGCTCCGGCAGTCCGTCCAAATCGTGGCTT
>JAFGQR010000121.1 GCA_016935555.1 Verrucomicrobiota bacterium | reverse complement strand
TGGGTTGGCGCTTCGTCAACGTTGATCACGATACTGCCCTGACAAAGAACAATGGGTCCCGACCATGGCCCGCGCCACACCCGCACCCGGCGGGGCGGTGCCCTGGCCACAGTTCCCCCCTTGCCAAAGGGCGCCCGATGCGTGAGGGTCTGCCGTCACCATGTCCAACCACATGCCTTGCGGAACTGCCCCGCGCCGGGCCTGGGGCCGCCCGGCCGCCGCCGTGATGGTCGGTTGTCTGGCGGCTCTTGCCGGAGCCGACGACGTGTGGCTTGGCGTGCCGCCCGGGGATGGCGTCAGCCTCTACCAGGAAGCCAACTGGCTGGACACGGCCACAGGCGTCGCGCCGCCGGCGGGCGCCATCGACCCGAAGGTGGAGGTCAACGTGCCGCTGCTGGCCACCAACGGCACCCCCGGCGGCCCGGAGGGCGCCGGGGCGCACCTGTGGCTGGGCACGGGCAGCCTGTCGGTCCGGGGCGACGCCGTGCTCCGCATGTCGCAAGGCGGCAGCGCGGGCATTCGCGTGGACGGCACGGATGCCGGCGCCAACCGGGCGTTTGTTGACGTGTCGGGTGCCGGGCAGGTGTTTGCCCAGTATTTCAGCAAGTGCCTGGTGACGCTGGGGGACTCGGGCATGATCACGCTCTACGGCGGTGGCAATCCCCTGAACAACGCGGCCGTCAACCTCACCAGCACCCACGCGCTCCTGAAGTTTCTCGCGGAACCGCCGGCCAACGTGGCTGCCGAACACCTCGCCAAAATCACCGTGCACGGCCTGGCGGCGCGCACGGGCCTGGATGTCGCCGTGGTCGAACCGGGCGACAATCTCGCCATCGTGGCCAGCGGCGGCGGCGCCGAGGTGCGCGCGGTCGACTACGCGCCCGCGTTGCTGATCGAGGCGTTCGACGTCACCCCGGCGCAGGTGTTCCCGGGCGGGACCGCGACGCTCTCGTGGGCCGTGACACCCCCGTTTGATGCCATCGCCATCGCGCCCGAGCCGGGCGACGTGAGCGCGGTCACGTCGGAAGGCGCGGGCAGCGCCCCCGTGGCCCCCCCGCGGACGACCGCCTACACCCTCACCGTCAGCCGCGGCGCGGTCACCGACACCGCCACCGTCGTTCTTGTGCTGGCCGGACCGGCCGAGGTGCGTCTCAACGAACTCATGGCCCTGAACCGGCAGACCCTGCGGGACGAAGACGGTGACGATTCGGACTGGATCGAGCTGCGGAACGGAGGCGGCACGGCCGCGGATCTGGGAGGCTGGCATCTGACCGACAACCCCACCAACTTGAACAAGTGGAAATTCCCCGAGGGCGTGCGCCTCGAGCCGGGCGGGTACGTGGTCGTGTTCGCTTCGGAAAAAAACCGCCGCGTCGCCACGAACGAGCTGCACACCAACTTCAAACTGAGCGGCGGCGGCGAGTTTCTGGCACTGGTCGAGCCCGACGGCGTCCGTGTGGCCGACGCGTTCGCGCCGATGTTCCCGGCGTTGCCGGCGGACATTTCCTACGGCAGCTCCCTGGACGGAACCCAGCGCGTCTATTTCACCCTGCCCACCCCGCGCCGCCCCAATGGCAGCGGCACGACCCGCCTCGGTCCCGTCATCCGCGACCTGGCGCCCACCGCTCCGTCTCCCAACCGCACGCCGGCCAACGGTCCGCTGGATGACATCCTGGTGCTCGCGGCCCGGGTCCTTCCCACGCGCCAACCGGTCGACGGCGTGACGCTCTTCTGCCGGTTCGGGTTTGGAAGCGAAGTGGCGCTGCCCATGACGGACGACGGCACCGGGGCGGATCTGCAGGCGGCCGACACCCTCCACACCGCCGCCGTGCCGCTCGCCGGCCTGGGCGAGGGCGAGATGATCCGATGGCGCGTCGAGGCCCGGGATCTCGAGGGCGCCGTGTCGCGCCTGCCCGAAGGCGCGGGCACGCCGAACACACCCGAATACGCCGGCACGGTGACGCAACTGGCCGCGGGCGTGTCGCAGCTCCCGGTGTTCCACTGGTTCGTGGCCAATCCCGCCGCCGCCGGCACCCGGGCCGGCACGCGGGCTTCGGTGTTTTACCTGGAGGAGTTTTACGACAACGTGTTCGTCCGGGTTCGCGGGGGCACCACCGCCTCGCTGAACAAGAAGAGCTACAAGTTCGATTTCAATCCCGGCTGCAAGTTCCGCTTCGCCGCGGACGAGGGCCGGGTGGAGGAGATCAACCTGAACACCACGTATACCGACAAGGCGTACAGCCGCGTGGCGGTGGCGTTCGAGGCTTACGATCGGGCGGGCGCGCCTGGGGGCGTCGCCTTCCCGCTGCGGGTGCACCAGAACGGGGCGTTTCACTCCGTGGCCATGTTCGTCGAGCAGCCGGACGGCGACCTGTTGGAACGCGAGGGCCTCGATCCCGAGGGCGCCCTTTACAAGATGTTCAACGCCTTCACGTCCGGCAGCAGCGGGGTGGAGAAGAAGACGCGCCGTTTCGAGGACAACGCCGACCTGGTGTCCCTGGTGACCCAGGTCAACTCGCTCACCGGCACCCCCCTCGAGCATTACCTCTTCGATCACCTGAACGTGCCTGCCCTGGTCACCCACATGGCCGCCACCGTCCTCACACAGAACGACGACAACATGGCCAAAAACTATTACCTCTATCGCGATACCCCCGGCTCTGGCGAGTGGCAGATGCTGCCGTGGGACCTCGACCTCACCTTCGGCCGCCATTTCATGACCGACGACAGCATCCTCGGCGACACCCTCTGGGCCGACCACGATTACATCCTCGGCGGCGCCGCCCGCAACGTGCCCATCGCACCCTCGCACCCGTTCGTGGGAACCCAACCCTATCCCGGCAACCGGAGCTGGAACCGCCTCATCCACGCCCTGCTCTCGGTCGAGCGCATCCAAACCATGTTCCGCCGCCGCCTCCGCACCGTGATGGATGAGATCCTCCAGCCGCCCGGCACCCCGCCGGACCGGCGGCTCCTCGAAGCGCGGTTCCAGGACTGGGTGCGGCGGATCGGCGCCGATGCCGACCTCGACCGCGCCGCCTGGGGCCAATACGGCGTTCCCCAAACGCCCTCCGAAGCCGTCGCCGCGCTGAGCGCAGCCTACCTCGACCGCCGCCGCACGCACCTGTTCGTCACCCACCTCGCCGCCAACGCCGCCCACTACACCGCCACCAACTCGGCCTCCGCTCTCCTGCCGGACGCGCCGATCCACACACCGCCGATCGGATTCGGGCCGATGGACTTCAATCCCGCCTCCGGCAACCAGGACGAGGAGTTCATCCAGCTCACCAACCCCCACCCGGACTCCGTGGACTTGAGCGGCTGGCAGCTGCTCGGCGCTGTCGACCACGCCTTCGCCCCCGGAACCGTCCTGGTGCCGGGGGGCACCCTCTGCCTGTCGCCCGACGTCGCCGCCTTCCGCGCCCGCTCGGCGAGCCCCCGCGGCGGGGAAGGCCATTTCGTGCAGGGCAATTACCGCGGCCATCTGTCCGCCCGCGGCGAATCGCTCGTCCTGCGGGACGCCGCCGGCGCCACGAACGCCGCCCTCACCTACCCCGGCGCGCCCAGCCTCGAGCAGCAACACCTCCGGATCACCGAACTCATGTTCAACCCGCCGCCGCTCGACGGCAGCACCAACGACGCCCAGGAGTTCGAATTCATCGAGCTGGGAAACATGTCCTCCGTCCACACCCTCTCGCTCGCCGGCGTGCAGTTCGTCGAAGGCGTCCAGTTCCGCTTCAGCACCGGCGCCGTGACCACGCTCGCCCCGGGCGCGTCGGTGCTTGTGGTGGAGAACCTCCGCGCCTTCGCCGAGCGCTACGGCGCCGCACTGCCCGTCGCCGGCCAATACGCGGGCAACCTTGCCAACGACCGCGAGCGGCTTTGCCTGGCCGACGCCACCGGCGAACACATTCTCGACTTCGACTTCGAAGCCGACTGGCACAAAGCCGCCGACGGCCGCGGCCATTCCCTCGTCGCCGCCGATCCCCGCGCCCATCACACCGCCTGGGATCATAAGCCCGGCTGGCTCCCCAGCGCCTGCCCCGGCGGCTCCCCCGGCGCCGACGAGCCCGAGACGCCGTGCGACGCCGACGCCGACGGCTTGCCCGACGGCTGGGAATTGGATTTTGCGGCCACCCTGCCCGTCCTCGGCGCGGGCGGCGACGCGGACGGCGATGGGTTTTCGGACACGGTTGAGTTCGGCGGGGACACCGATCCCGTCGACCCGCATCACCCGCCGCGGCTGACCGTGGAGCGGGCTGGGATTGGGGAGGTCACCCTGCGCTTTCCGCAAAGGGACGGGCGCGTGTATGTGATGGAAAGGTCTGCGGACCTCACCGCCTGGGAACCGTTCTCCACGAATGTCGCGACGGCCGGCGAGATCCGCCTCCGCGTGGGTTCCCCCAACGCCGCAAGCCTGTTTCTCCGCGCCCGGTGGCAGCCGTGAACGCCGTCCGGTTGGGCGGCTTGAATCAACTCAGCGCTTGCCGGCCGGTTCGTCGCGGCCGCCCATCTCCTTGTCGCGCTCGGCCATTGCGGCTTTGCGGGAGAGGCGGACACGGCCTTTGTCGTCGACGCCGAGGCATTTGACCCAGACCTCGTCGCCGATCTTGACGATGTCTTCGGTTTTCTTGACGCGGAAGTTGGCCAATTCGCTGATGTGACACAAGCCGTCCTTGCCGGGGAGGAACTCGATAAAGGCGCCGAACTCCTTGATGGTGACGACCTTGCCACGGTAGATTTTGCCCTCCTCCGCCTCTGCAGTCATGCCAAGGATGGCCTCGCGGGCGATCTTCATGCCGTCCACGGAAACGGAGTAAATGTTGACGCTGCCGTCGTCCTCGATGTTGATCTCGCAGCCGGATTCTTCCACGATCCGCTTGATGTTCTTGCCGCCGGGGCCAATCAGCGCCCCGATCTTCTCCGGGTTGATCTTCAGGGTTTCGATGCGCGGCGCGTATTTGCTCAGCTCCTTGCGCGGCGCGGGAAGGGTTTTAGCCATCTCGTCGAGCACGCGCAGGCGGGCGACGCGGGCTTTGTCGAGGGCCTCGGCCATGATGGTGTGGGGCAGCCCGCGCAGTTTGAGGTCGAGTTGGAAGCCGGTGATGCCCTGCAGCGTGCCGGCAATCTTGCAGTCCATGTCGCAGAAGGCGTCTTCCCATCCGATGATGTCGGTCAGCAGCTGGTAGCGTTTGACGCTCTGCGCGGAGTCGTGTTCCGTGCAGATGCCGATGCTGATTCCGGCGACGGGCCGGATGAGCGGCACGCCGGCGTCCATCAGCGCGAGGCTGCCGCCGCAGACGGTGGCCATGGAACTGGAGCCGTTGGACTCCATCACCTCGCTCGTGACACGGATGGCGTAAGGATACCCCTCCAGCGGCAGCATCGGCTCGATCGAACGTTCCGCCAGCGCCCCGTGGCCGATCTCCCGACGGCCCGGCCCCGCAATCCGGCCGGTTTCGCCCACGGAGAAATTCGGGAAGTTATAGTGGAGGATGAACTGTTTTTCCTTGTCGCCCCCCGTGTAGGCGTCGAACTCCTGGGATTCCTCCGAAGTGCCCAGGGTCGCCAGCGTGACCGTTTGCGTCTCGCCCCGGGTGAACAGCGCCGAGCCGTGCGCCCGCGGGCACAAGCCCACCTCGCTGGAGATCGGCCGCAACTCGTCAAAGCCGCGTCCGTCCAGGCGCTTGCCCGCATTGAGGATCAGGCTCCGGACGGCCTCCTTTTGGATGTAGTAGAAGGCGTCGTTCATGACGAACTCGGTGATTTTCTCCGGGCCGTGCTTTTCGGTGAGCCTGGCGGCGACGTCGGTTTGGACGGCTTTGCAGGCGGCCTCGCGCGCCAGTTTGCCCGGGGTGAGCAGCGCGGGGATCATGCGGTCGCCGGCCAGGGCCCTGGCCTCCTCGAGGATGTCGTCGGGCACGATGTTGAGGGTGATCTGGCGTTTGGGCTTGCCCACTTTGGCGGCCAGTTGCTGTTGGGCGTCGATCAATGGCTGGCAACAGTCGTGCCCGAACTTCAGGGCGGCCAGGAAATCGGCTTCGCTGATTTCCTTGGCCGCGCCCTCGAACATGACCACGTCGGTGGCGTTGCCGACATAGACGAGATCGAGATCGCTCTTCTGGCGGTCGGAGTGGGTGGGATTGGCGACGAATTGCCCTCCGATCCGGCCCACCCGGACCGCGCCGAGCGGTCCGTCCCAGGGAATGTCGCTCACCATGAGGGCCGTGGAGGCGCCGATGATGCTCAGCACGTCCGGATCGTTCTCGCCGTCGGCGCTGAGCAGGATGCTTTGGACTTGGACCTCGTTGTACCAGCCTTTGGGGAACAGGGGGCGAATGGGCCGGTCCGTGAGGCGGCAGGTGAGGATTTCCTTTTCCGTGGGCCGGCCTTCCCGTTTGAAATAGCCGCCGGGAAACTTGCCGACGGCGGCGGCCTTTTCGCGGTAGTCCACGGTGAGGGGGAAGAAATCCTGGCCTTCCCTCGGCTGGGTGGCCGCCACGGCGGCGACCAGCACGATGGTTTCGCCGAGTTGAACGGTCACCGACCCGTCGGCCTGTTTGGCCAGCTTGCCGGTTTCGATGGTGATTTGTTTGTCGCCGGTTTGGGCGGTGATTTTATCTGGCATCATGATCAGGGTGCCCACCGGCCCAGAGGAACTTCACTGAGCCGCGGCGCGGCGGCGGCTCAGTGAAATTACCCAGTGCCGGTGGGACTTGGATTGGCGCGCGAGAGTGAGTGTTGTTTCCGCCCCGCCGCTCGCGCACTGCGGCAGGACGGAAAGGGGGGTGGGGGCGGGAGGCTGGCCCCGCGGCGGCGCCTGGTGAGGCAGATCCCTGGCAGCTCATGGATTCGAGGAGGCTGGTGAGCGGAAACCGCTGCGCGCCTTGCACACGAAAGGCCACGGGATCACCTGCGCAGCTTGAGCCTCTTGGTGAGGGCGTGGTAGCGGCTGGTGTCCGTGCTGTGCAAATAATCCAAAAGCCGCCGCCGCTGGCCCACCATCATCAGCAAGCCCCGGCGCGAGCCGTGGTCCTTGATGTTGTTTTGCAGGTGCTCGGTCAGCCGGTTGATGCGATCAGTCAGAATCGCAATCTGCACATCCGCCGAACCGGTGTCCTTCTCATGCAAGCGGAAGTCGGCGACGATCTTCGCCTTCGCATCTGTCTTGTCTGGCGTTTTATTCATTTATAAACCCGCGCATCCTACGGGGCTGCACCGCGGGTGTAAAGCTCTTTTCCCCGAGCCTACGCGCACCAAGGCCGATCGCGGGGTTCGCCCAGGCGCAACACCTTGCCCGCCAGCTCGCAGTTCTCCTTGATCTGAAAATCGAACATCCCCACCGCGATGAAATCCGCCCCGCTCTTGAACGCGTGCGGAAAGGCCTGCCGCGGATAAATCGCACCCGCCGCCAGCACCTTGAACGCAATCCACGGCTTCGTCACCGTCCGCATGAACGCCACCGTCTCCTCCGGATCGATGCACCACATGTTGTCATACCAGCCCTCGCCGCCGTCCAGCCATATGAACTCCTTGCGCAGCGCCTTCGGCGTCGCCGAGGGATAGTCGTCGCTGTGAAACGTCTTCACGTAGAAATCACATGGCACCTGCGCCTTCTCGCACGCCATCGGCACCCGCAGCGAATGGCCCCCCACGCCCACCGGCAAGCCGGTGTCCTTCGCCAACTCCACCGCGCGGCGCAGACGCTCCACCGCCCCCCCCTGCACCAGCCGGTCACCCGAAACCCCCCACACATACAACGCCACCGCCCCCGTGTCCGCCTGCTGCCGGATGTGGTCCCGCAACGCCGCGTCGCCCTGGCCCGCCTCCACCTTGATGTGAGGGATGAACTGCATGCGGCCCCCGAACCTCCGATTGTAACGCCGCACGTATTCCGCCCCCGTCTCGAACACCGTGTTGACCCCGCATTCCTCCGCCAGCCGCAGCGTCTGCATCAGCTTTTCCTCCGTCACATACGCCCGAAACAGCGCCCCCGCATACTTCAAATCCCGCGCATGCAAATACCCCGAAATCAGGTTGCCCCCCAGCAGCACCCGGCTGATCCGCGCCTTGCCAATCCTCCCGCACGGCAGCACCCCCGGCCCCGCCCCCGGAACTTCCCCGCCAACGTCGGAAGCCGCCGGCGCCGCCGCCCCCGGCATGGCCGCCACCCCGCTCGCCGCAACCAGGGCGGACGTCCGAATGAAACCGCGGCGCGTCAGGGACCGGGCAGACTCCGAATGGGCGTTCATGGCGCGCATCTTGCCCCGGCCCGACCCGGCGGTCAAACCCGACTTTGGCGGCCGCTTGGGCCCGGCGCGCCCGAGGGTTGAGACGGCGCGCGACTGCGGCATCGCCAGCCTCCGATTCCCCCATTCTCGAGTTCCCGGCATTCATTCTGCTGGTTCCTGCGGCAATGGTATTGCAGTGGCCGATTCAGTGGCGGACCTCAGCCCTGACAACTGCGCGCACCGGGCAGCAACCCTCCGGCGCGCGGATCCGGGCGACAGGGCGTTTTCCACGACGCCGTTATGTCCCAGGTTTGCAGACGGAGATGCCCCATGAGTGCTGACGCCCTGGCCCCCCTGCCGCAACCGGATGTTCCGGTCTCTTCGCCGGAGCCGGCCGCCATGGATTTGTCCGGCAAGAAAGTCCTGGTCATCGACGATTCCCAGGACATTTTGACCGTGATTGCCGAATACCTGAACCTGTTCGGCATCGAGGCCCACACGGCGGCCGACGGCGCCACGGGCATTCACATGGCACGGGAACACCATCCGGACCTGATCATCTGCGATGTGACGATGCCCGGCATGGACGGTTACGAGACGCTCAAGGCGCTGCGCCAGGGCGACGCCACCGCCACCATCCCGTTCATTTTCCTCTCCGGCGCCACCGACAAGATCAACATGCGCCGGGGGATGGAGCTGGGCGCCGACGACTATCTGACCAAGCCGTTCACGCACAACGAACTCATGGCTGCCGTTCAGGCACGCCTCGAAAAACAAGCTGAGGTCAGGCGCCAGTCGGAAAAAAAGCTCGACGAACTGCGGGGCAACATCTCCCTGGCGCTGCCCCACGAATTGCGCACGCCGCTCAACGGCATCATGGGCCTGGCCCAGATCCTGATCGACGATTATGCCACCCTGCCGAAGGAGGAAGTGCTCGACACGGCCCGATACATCTACGCGTCCGCCCTCCGGCTCCACCGCCTCATCGAGAATTTCCTCGTCTATTCCCAAATCGAACTGATGGCCAGCGAATCCAAACGCATCACAATCCCCCCCGGCGCCCCCCCCTTCGCCGTCGAGAGCCTCCTGCCCACGCTCGCGCGCGACATCGCCTGCCGGTACCGGCGCGACACGGACTTGCAGCTCGCCGTGGCGCCGGCCCAAGTCGTGCTGCCTTCCGAAAACTTCTCCAAAATCATCGAGGAACTCGTCGACAACGCGTTCAAATTCTCCGACCCCGGCCAGCCCGTCAGCGTCGACGCCGAGGTTGTCCGCTCCCGTTTCCAGGTCAGCGTCACCAACCCGGGCCGGGGGATGACCGCCGAACAGATCGCCCGCATCGGCCCCCACATGCAGTTTGACCGCCGCACCTACGAGCAGCAGGGCGCCGGCCTGGGACTCGTCATCGCCAAACGCCTCACCGAACTGCTCGGCGGCCAGTTCGCCGTGGTCAGCCGCCCCGGCCACCAAACCACCGCCCGCGTCGCCTTCCCCCTGCCCGGCCGCTGACGAGCACCCATCCCCGCCGCGGCGGCGGAGCTTCCCTGGGTGAGAAACTGGGACGAACATCGAGCGCCGAACGCCGAACATCCAACATCGAATGGCGCTGACGCGCACGCCATGCGCCGGAGCCAATGGGCAACCAGTGAATTGTGCCGTG
>JAFGQR010000120.1 GCA_016935555.1 Verrucomicrobiota bacterium | reverse complement strand
TGAGCGTTGAGCGTTGAGCGTTGAGCGTTGAGCGTTGAGCGTTGAGCGTTGAGCGTTGAGCGTTGAGCGTTGAGCGTTGAGCGTTGACCGTTGACCGTTGACCGTTGACCGTTGACCGTTGACCGTTGACCGTTGACCGTTGAGCGTTGACCGTTGAGCGTTGAGCGTTGAGCGTTGACCGTTGAGCGTTGAGCGTTGAGCGTTGAGCGTTAACCGTTGAGCGTTGAGCGTTCGAAATTCCATGGCTCTGATCATCAGCCACTTAACCCTCGAGTTTCTGGAGAGCCGCAGCCTCAGACTGTTCGGGGCTTGAGTCGGCTGCAAGCTTACGGTGTTTATCGAAGCGTCCATTGACCCACGTGCGGCTCGCCCGACAACCTCGCAAGGGGGGATTGCCCTGCTGCCGAAAGGAGAGCCGTTCCGCAGGCACGGCGCGGCCGCGTTCTGGAAAAACCGGTTGCATTTCGCGTGGGGGTGTCGCAGGTTGGCCCGGCATCGGAGCCGATGCGTTGGAACTTATGAACATGCAACCGTTCGTCATCCGGGGTCTGCTGGCGTGTGTGTGCGCAGCCGGGCTGGCTGCGCTGCCGCTGCACGCCCAGAACATCAGCAAGATCAAACAAAGCGCCCGCAACGCCGTCGCTGCAATCTCCGTGAAGGTGCACAACGGCCGAAGCACGGTGATCTACAAGGGCAAAACGGTCTGGACCGGCAAGGCGAAAACCCAGGTGAGCGCCAAGGCGCGCTCCGTGGACGGCAAGGAATACGCCGCCGCCTACGACGGCCCCAGGGTGGTCTGGGAAAACACCAAAGGCGCCGCCAAGAAACTCCAGTAGAATCCCGGCGTTTCAGGCGCACTGCGGCCCGATCAAGGAGCGTCAGCAGGGGCAACGGGGGGGATTCTGTGCCGCGGCTCCGCGGGGGGGTGAGGGCTGTTCAGGTGCGACAAAACGCCGCGGCGGCGGAGCTTCCCTGGGTGAGAAACTGGGACGAACATCGAACGCCGAACGCCGAACATCCAACATCGAATGGCCGGGGCCAATGGACAACCAGTGAATTGTGCCGTGTCGCGTTGAGCGTTGAGCGTTGGACGTTGAGCGTTCGGCGTTCAACACTCGAAATTCCATGGCTCTGATCATCAGCCACTTAACCCTCGAGTTTCTGGAGAGCGCTCATGATCGTCGTGGCGCGCGCGCATCACTTGCTCAGCCCGCGTTCGCTGGTGCGCCCGAACCAGAGCAGGTGGCGGATTTCGGGCAGGTCGGGCAGTTCGGTCTGGATGCGGGCCAGCGCGTTGGGGATGGTGAGCTTTTCGCGGAACAGGATTTTGTAAGCCTGTTTGAGGGCGTTTTGGGCCTCCTCGCCGACGCCGTTGCGTTCGAGGCCGATTTTGTTGACGGTGCGGGTCCGGGCGGGGTTGCCGTCGGCCATCATGTAGGGGGGCACGTCCTGGACGACCTTTGAGCAGCCGCCGATGATGGACATGGTGCCGATGCGGCAGAACTGGTGGATGGCGGCGAGGCCGCCGATCACGGCGTAATCCTCGACGTGAATGTGGCCGGCGAGGGTGGCGACGTTGGACATGATGACGTGGTTGCCGAGGACGACGTTGTGGGCGATGTGGGCATAGGCCAGGATGTGGTTGTGGGAGCCCACCACGGTGGATTCGCCGTCGGCCGTGGCGCTGTGAATGGTGACGTATTCGCGGAAGGTGTTGTGGTCGCCGATCCGGGTGTGGGTGACGCCGCCCTTCCATTTCAGATCCTGCGTCTTGAGACCGATGCTTGCGAAGGGGTAGATCTCGTTCTCGCGGCCGAGCACGGTGTGGCCGTCGATCACCACGTGCGAGTGAAGCCGGCAGCCCTCCCCCAGCACCACGTGCTCGCCAATCACACAATACGGCCCAACCTGGCATCCGGCCCCCAACTGCGCGCCCGGGTGCACCATCGCGGTGGGATGAATGGCGAGCATGGCGTCAGGCCGACAGCAGCATGAACGTCACCTCCGCCTCGCTCACGGTCTCACCCGCAACCGAACACACGCCCTTGGCCTTGCCGATCTTGCCGCGGGACTTGAGCATTTGGATTTCGATGCGGAGCACGTCGCCGGGCCGGACCGGCTTGCGCCACTTGACGTTTTCGGCGGACATGAAATAGGCGATCCTGCCGTAGTTGTCGGCCTGTTTGAGCATGAGAATGCCCGCGACCTGTGCCATCGCCTCGAGCTGCAACACGCCCGGCATGATGGGATGATTTGGGAAATGCCCCTGGAAAAACGGCTCGTTGATGGTCAGGTTCTTGATCCCCGTGATCGTGTTGCCCTGGATCGACGTGATCCGGTCCACCATGAGGAACGGGTAGCGGTGCGGCAGGATCTGCATGATCTGCATGGTGTCCAGCGTGGCGCCGTCACGAACGGCCTCGATCAGATCCTTGCCGGGTTCGGGTGTGTCCATGGGGGTCGAAACGGTTGCGGTTGCGGTTGCGGGCGCGGCCGCCGGCCCGGTTGCGGGCGGGGCGGCGGGTTTCTGGGCGGGTGGCGACGGCGGCGGGGTGAAGCTTTGGGCGGCGAGGATCGGTCTGCGGATCTGGGCATGGATGAGCCGGGCCAGTTCGCAGTTCAGGGTGTGGCTCGGTTTGACCGCGACCACGTGCGCCGCCAGCGGGCGGCCCAGGAGCGACAAGTCTCCCACCATGTCGAGCATCTTGTGCCGCACGAACTCGTCCGCGTATCGCAGCGGCTCGGTGGTGAGCACGGCATCGTCGCGGATGACCACCGCGTTCTCGAGGCTGCCCCCCTTGATCAGGCCGTTGCGAATCAAATGCTCGATCTCGTCGTAGAAACAAAACGTTCGCGCATGCGCCAAGTCGCGCTTCCAGGTTTCCGGCGACAGTTCGAGACTGCAGAACTGCACGAACCGCCCCTGCTTGTCCGCGCTGGTGCACGTCAGCTTGAGCCGGTCGTGCGGAAACACCGTCACCATGCTGTCGCCCCGGCTCAACTCCAGCGGGGTGGTGACCACGTGGGGCGCGCGCGGCCCCGCCTGCACCACCGTGCCCGCCTCCTCGATCATCCGCGTATACTGCCGCGCACTGCCGTCCCCAATCGGCGGCTCGTTCGCGTCCAGCTCCACGAACGCATTGTCCACGTCCATCCCCCGCAGCGCCGCCAACACGTGCTCCACCGTCTGCACCTTGATGTTGCCCTTCGAGAGGGTCGTCGAGCGCGTCGTCTCGCTGACGTGATCCACGCTCGCCTCAATCTCCGGCCGCCCGTTCAAATCCACCCGCCGAAACCGAATGCCCGTGTTCGGCGGCGCCGGCAGAAACGTCATGGTCACCCGGTTCCCGCTGTGCAAGCCGAGACCGGAAAAGCTGGCGCTTTGGCGGAGAGTCTGCTGTTGTACCACGCCGCCCATTTAGCAACTGCACCGCCTCTTGGCAAGCCCCGGAACACGCCCCCGGGTGTGCCCGGGCGAGGGGGTGGGGAAAGTCGGCGGGGCTGGACATCGCCACCACCCGCAGGCAAAGCAACACATCGGGGTCATCGGGGCAAGCTGAGACCAACACGCTCTCTGCACCTTCAGGGAGCTCCGGCGTCGGCGCCCATCGCCGCCAGCAGCCGGAGGGCTGCGGTGACCAGTTTTTCGCCGGAGCCTTCGCCGCAGCGGGCGCTGACCACCTCGTAGTTGCCCTCGGCGTAGGCGGGGCGGTTCGGCACATAGCCCAGGTTGCCGTTGGCGAGTCCGAGCACGTGCGTCTGGGGGAACGGCGAGGCCGCCTTGATGCTCAGGCCCAGCTCCACAAAGATCTCCCCCGGCAGGCCGACCCACGCGAGCTCGCCGCCCAGGGCGACCACCTGCACCTCGGCCTCGAACGGCTGCCCCCGGCGCGCGTGGACGTCGAGCGCCTTGTAGGCCTGCACCCGCTCGATGAACGTCGCCTGCGCCCCGCGCGCCACGACCGCCCGGGCCGCTTGCACATCGGCTTCCGTGACCGGCGCCAGCGGCAGCGGGACCCGCTCGGAGCGGACCTGCAGGGTGACGTTGGTGACGGGTGCGAGGCTCATGGAGGCTTTGAGCACGGCGGCGGCCAGGATGGTGCCCAGGCGATTGGCTTCGCCGGGCCCTTGCTGCCGCTCGGGCCATTGGACATTGATGTGATTGAGGTTGCCGCACGGCCCGTTGGCGAACAGGGTGAGCATCTCCGGCCCCTTGCACACCGCCAGACACCGCGCCAGCGCCCCCGGGTAATCCGCGGACACCCGCGCGCCGCCCGTGGTGTCCGGATGCATGGCGAAGTTGACGGCGGTGAGTTGGGGTTGTTTGTCCGGCGACTGGAAACACACCACGCCCACCTGCGGATCGATCGGCCCGGCGGGCCGGATGATGTTCGGATTCCGCTTGCCAGGGTTCCAACCCACCGTGCCGTCCTTCATCCAGAACCGCCGATTGAACGCAAGACGGTCTTCGGCGCCCAGCGCGCGCGACACCCGCGTGGGGGCCAGCCGGGCGTGCGCGGCGGCGACCGCCTCGGCGATGCGGCCGGGCAGGGTCTCGGTGTATTGCCGGCTCAGCGCGCCACTGCCGCCGTCCTGGGCGTCGCGGGCGGATTGCCGGGACAGCACGGGGCCGGTGTGGGTATGGGTTGCCCAGAGCATGACACGTGCGCCCGGGATGCCCGTGGCCTGCTCGATGTGGCGGCGGGCGGCGTCCACCACGGGGCCGGGCAGGCCGATGAGGTCGCATCCGACGAAGGCGACCGTCGTGGCGCCGTCATCCAGCACCGCCGCTTTGGCCTGCAGATCGTCCAGGACACCCTGGCAGCCGCGCTCATGATAGTAACCCGCCAGCGGCGTGCCGGGCAAAGGATTGATCGTCACCGTGGCCGTGCCCAGACGAAGCTCGGCTGCGGCGCCGGAACCGGTTGCGATCGCTCCGCCCGCCACCACCCCACCCATGAGGGTCCAGATTTGAAACCATGTTTTCATGCTGTTCACTTTGTGATGTCGCCCGACGGACAATGGGAGACGCCTTCCTCACCGCATCTTCACGTCGCAGGTCCCCAGGCCGGGCCGGTAATAATTGAACTGGACGTTTGGGTGATCCGCCAGGAGAGACATGGGAACCGCGGCGTCCGGGATGCGTTGCGAGATCATGTAGGCGGTCAGCCGCTGCCCGAACGGGTTGTCGTGCGTGCCCGCCTGCCAGATGGAAACCTTGTCTGCCTTCCAGGTTTCCATTGGTCCCACGCTGACGGCCTGGGTGGGGACGAGCGACACATTGCCGCCGCCGCTGGTGCGGGCGTTCTGGGCGATCGTCAGCGGGTGGAGGTTGACGATGCGCGTGGCCAGTTTGCGGTATTCGGCCGGGGACGGCGGCTGGTCTTTGTACCGGCCTTTGCGCGGCGGCGGGTCGTTGAACGCCCAATGCTTCACATCCCCCTGCCCACCCTGCATCACCGCGCAGCGCACGCCGGCGTCCCAACTGCGCCGGTAGGGCGCCGTGTCCGCCTTGGGAAAATGAAGGTGCGCGTCCGGCATGCGGAGTCGGGCCGCGATCCGGTCGAAGCACAGCTCGCGGTCGGCGCGCTCGAACGAGAGCGGATGGGTGGTGGGCGCCTCCCGGCCGTCGAGATACCACTCGTCCATGCCCCAGAAATGGCCGGAGCGGACGTCGAGTTGGAGGGTGTTGACGATGCGGGCGACGAGCGGCAGTTGTTCCGTGGGCCCGATCGGGCCGCAGATGCCCACCGGGTTGTCGTCGGTGCTCCGGCGCCAGGCGTCGACGTATTCCAGCGCCTCGGCCAGGTAAAACTCCTCGAGCGTGTCGTGCATCACCACGCGAAACCCGGGCCGCGCCAGCCGCTCCACGTCCCGCGGGGTCAGGCGCGCGACGGTTTCGAGAAGGTCCGGGTCGAGGGTGGTGTAGTCCCACCAGTCGGGGGCGATGGAACTGAGTCGGCGTGGCATGGGCGGAGGGGGGTTGGGATGGGGGTAGGGGGGGTGGAGGCAGGGGTCAGATGGAGGATTCGAGTGCAGCTTCGTAGCGCGGGTTGACCAGGTAATCCCGGCCCAGGGCGTCGCGCATCGGGTCGGCGGTCTCGGCGCAGAATCCGTAGTGCAGGTGCCGGCGCCAGCCTTCGGCGTGGGGGAAGCGGCGGGACTGCCGGCCGAGGTCAAGCGAGAAATGCTCCATGGTTTGAAGGTATTGGTTCATGTGTTGGGACTCGCCGAGCCAGTTCTGCTGGCTGCGGTGCTCGGCCAGCGCGGCTTTCTTGACGGCGTGCACGGACGTCGTGTTCACGAACGCGCCCGCAATGATGCGCCGTCGCAGCGGGTCGCGCAGGCCGTGGGGCATGGCGTGATAGACGGTGACCTCGCCGGCGGCCGGTGGCCGGCGGGGGCGTGTGGCGAAGTTGCGCATGCCCCGGACAAACGCGGCGGAGACTGCGAGGCGGCAGGCGTTGGTGTGGTCTTCCATGTAATCCTGCGGGGAGGGCACGAGGAGGATGGCGGGGTTGACGTCGCGGACCACGGAAGCCAGCTGCTGCAGGGTCTCAAGGTCGTAAAAAATCTCGAGGTCGTCCAGGAGGCTTGCGTGGAACACTGCTCCGAGCCGCCTGGCGGCCGCCTGCGCTTCCCGGCGCCGGATGACGCGCAGTTGGTCGGCGGAATAGCGGGTGCTGCCGCAGGAACCGCTGGCCAGGTTCAGGTAATGCGGTTCGTAGCCGGCGCGCCGCAGCAGAACCAGCGTGCCGCCCATCATGAACTCGATGTCATCCGGGTGCGCCGCAATCGCCATCACTCGCTTAACCGCCATGGGTGGTGTCTCCGGTCTGCCTCGAGCGGACTTGTGTGCCTTGCGTTGTCACGGATCGTCGCGCATCCGCACCGGCGCGTGCCGTGCGCCCCGCGGACGAGGAACCCAGCCTGCGGCAGCCGCGGTCAAATGACAAGACGAAGAATCGGCGGCTGCGGCGGAGCCTTCGTTCGTGCAGAAACTGGGACGAACGCCAAAGCCAGCGACCCGGCAGCGACGGCCCGCGAAGCCCAAGCCAATGAGTGACGCTACACCGGGTTCGCTGCGCTGCATGGTTGGGCTTTTGTATCTTCATGTCTCGTGCGTTGGCGTGGGGCGTCCCGACCTCACGCCGGCATGCCGATGCCCCGCAGACGAAGGGAAGGCAGA
>JAFGQR010000119.1 GCA_016935555.1 Verrucomicrobiota bacterium | reverse complement strand
TTAGGATTACGATTAGGATTAGGATTACGATTAGGATTAGGATTACGATTAGGATTAGGATTACGATTAGGATTAGGATTACGATTACGAGGCTGATCCGGAAAAAGCTGAGATGCGCCCCAAAGGCGAAGGGACCAAGGGACCCGGGGCGGACCGATCAGCGTGTGGCGCGTGGACCAGGTCAACCGCTGATGGTTGGAGGCGTGATCGGCCGACAACACGCGCGCGACCTCAGGAACCCCAGACGCCCGCGGGGCGCGGGGGGCATCAGCGGGGGGCGGACGGCGGGGTTCGGCTGAATTGTTCGATGGTTTCGATGACTTTTTCCACGCTGGCGGGTTTGGCGAGGGTGGGGCGGTCGCAGATGATGCCTTCGTGGTCTTCGACCTGGTGTTTGCGCACGGCGGCGGTGAGGAACACGATGGGGGTGTCCTTGAGTTCCGGATCGTTCAGGATGGTGGCGGAGATGTTGCCGCCCGGGATGCGGGGCATGATGATGTCCAACAGCACCACATCGGGCCGGAACTCCCGCACGGCGGACACGGCGTCTTCGGGCCAGTTTTCGACGCGGACGTCGTATTGGCCGGTTTCCTCGAGGTTGAGCTTGAGGAGGCTGGTGAAGCTGCGGTCGTCGTCAACGAGAAGTATGCGTTTCTTTGGCATCGTGTTGATCCTTTTCCTTGTGGGCTTTGAGCAGGATGGTGACCCTCACGCCGCATTCGGGGAGGTTGTGGACTTCGAGCAGGCCGCCGTGCAGTTCGATGATGCGCCGGGACACGGACAGGCCGAGGCCGGTTCCCTCGCCGGCGGGTTTGGTGGTGAAGAAGGGGTCGTAGATGCGCGACATGTATTCCGGGGGGATGCCGGGGCCGGTGTCGTCGATTTCGGCGACGACGGCGGTGTCGCCGATCCAGAGGCCGGCGGCGTGGCGCGAGCCTTCGGAGTGGGTGGTCTGGGTGATCTGGCGGGCGCGGGTGCGAACGGTGAGGGTGCCGCGTTCGCTCATGGCCTGGAGGGCGTTCATGAGGACGTTGACGAGGACCTGCTGGATGCGGTTGCGTTCCACGTTGACCAGCGGCAGGCCGGGCGCGAGGTCTTTGTCGAGGCGGATGCTTTTCGCGGCGATTTCATGCCGGACCAGGCGGAGGGCGCCCTCGACGAGATCGTTGAAGTCCTCCAGCCCGGCGCTCAGGCGGTGTTCGGCGGCGTAGTCCAACAGGCTGCGGCTGATGGAGTCGGCGCGGGCGATGGCCTCGTGCATTTCCTTGAGCACGGTGGCGATGTTGTCGTCGTGCCCGCCGACCTTTCGGGTGAGAAAATTGACGCCCATCTCGAGGATGGCGAGGGGGTTTTTGATCTCGTGGGCGACGCCGGCGGCGAGGGTGCCGACGGACTCCATTTTTTCGGCGTGAATGAGTTGCTGCTGGGCGGCCTTGAGTGCCTCGTTGGTCCGGCGCAGAGCCGCCTCGCTTTTGCGGAGCTGCTCCTCGAAACGGCGGCGTTCGGTGATGTCCCAGAAGATGCACTGGGTGCCGAGTTTGCGGCCGTGGGCGTCGAAGACGAGGGTTTTGACGACCTGGACGTAGATTTTCTCGCCGGTGCTGGAGATGTTTTCCTCGATGGTTTCGAGGCTTCGGCCGGTACGGATGACTTCGCGGTCGTCGCGCTGGTATTTGGCGGCCAGTTCGGGCGGGTAGAAGTCAAAGTCGGTTTTGCCGATGATATGGTCGAGGGGCTGGCCGAGCAACTGGCAGAAGCGCTGGTTGGCGAAGGTGAACCGTTCGTCAAGATCCTTGCGGAAGATGTTTTGAGGCAGGTGCTCGACCAGGGAATGGTAGAACGCCTCGGACTTGATCAGCTGGTTCTCGGCCTGCTTGCGCTCCGTGATGTCCGAAACCAGCCCGTCATAAGCCGTCATCCGACCCTTCTCGTCGCGGCGGGGCACCAGGGTGCTGCGCACCCAGCGCACCTCACCGCTGCGGTGCCGGATGCGGTGTTCGAGGGGCGGAGGCGTCGTGCCGGCCAGGACTTGGCGGCTCTGCTCGACAACCCGGTCCCGGTCTTCCTCGTGGATCATGCGATACCACAGATCGCGGTCGGCCTCGTAATCCTGGGGGGTGTAGCCGGTGACCGCTTTGCAGCCCGGGCCGTGGGCGACCGCGGCCGGCCGGCCCTGGTCGAGGGTGACGGTGTAAGTGTAGTCGGTGATGGAATCCAGGAGGCGCTGGAGGCGGTGTTCGCGTTCCTGGAGGGCCAGTTCGGCGCACTGGCGCTCGATGGCGTAGGACATGGCCCGGGTGAGCAGGTGGGAGTCGAAACGGCCTTTTACCAGGTAATCCTGCGCACCCTCCCGCACCGCCTGGATCGCCAGCGTGTCGTCGTCGGCGCCGCTCAGCACCACGATCGCCACCGTGGGCGCATGCGCGTGCAGCCGCCGGAACGTCTCCAGCCCGTGACTGTCCGGCAGCGACAGGTCGCTCAAAATCACGTCATACCTCTCCCCACTCAGCCGCTCCAGGGCGTCCTTGAGCCGCTCCACAGGCGTGATCGCAAAGTGCAGAATCGAGCTTTCCCCCAGGTAAAGGCTGATCAGCCTCGAATCCATGCGGCTGTCTTCAACCAGCAACACCCGTGTCGGTGCCGAGTCCATACATGCAAACGATCATTGAGCCGCCCCGACTTTTTTCAAAAAAAACCATGCGTCGCGCCTCCAATGATCCATAATGACCCCGTTCGGCGCAATGCTTTTCACGGCAGCGCGCGCGAGCCACGAGCGCCTGTCGGAGTCCTTCGGCCCCGACGCGGCGCCGGGTGCCGCCACCGCCCGCGAAACGGAACGGGACGGCATGGAACATCACGCAACGCATCGCAACACGACGCAAACCGAACACATCGACAACCTATGAATGCCATTCCCCTCTCCCGCCGCGCCTTTATCGCGCACACCGCCGCCCTGACGGGCTCGGCGGTGCTTTCCCCGCTTGGACTGCGAAGCGCCCCCGCGGCGAAGCGCACTGCTGTGGACCAGGTGCCCCTGGGAAAGACGGGGCTCAAACTCAGCCGGCTCGGCATCGGGACCGGCAGCAACAGCGGGCAGGTGCAACATGCGCTGGGCAAGGAGGGTTTTGTGCGGCTGGTGCGACACGCCTACGACCGGGGCATCACCTACATCGATGCCGCGCAAAGCTATCGGACCTTCGAATGGATCAAGGATGCGATCCGCGGCCTGCCGCGCGAGAAGCTGTTTCTGCAATCGAAGATCGGGGGCCAGCCGGAGAAGGTGGCCGAGGTGATCGACCGCCACCGGAAGGTGTTCGACACGGATTACCTGGACAGCCTGCTGATCCACTGCATGGTCAGGGAGCATTGGACCGACGCGTTCAAACGGGTCATGGACGCGTTCGACGCCGCGCGCGAGAAGAAACTGATCCGCGCCAAGGGCGTCTCCTGCCACAGCATCCCCGCGCTGCGTGCCGCGACGGCGTCGGACTGGACGGAGGTGCACCTGGTGCGTGTCAACCCGCAGGGCCACTATATCGACAGCCTGCAGGAGCACTGGGACAGGCCGGGCCGGGATTTGGAACCGGTGATGCACGAGGTCCGGACCATGCACGCCAAGGGCCGGGGCGTGATCGGCATGAAGATCATCGGCAACGGCGACTTCACCCGGGCCGAAGACCGCGAGAAGTCCATCCGGTGGGCGATGTCCCGCCCGGAGCTCAGCGCCGTCGTCATCGGCTTCAAGAGCGCCGCGGAGATCGACGAGGCGATCGAGCGCATGAACCGGGCGCTGGCCGAGGCCTGACGGCGCCACGCCCGTCCGGGTCCGGATCGCGTGCGGAGGCGCCTCAGTGGGGCGGGGTCGGGAATCCGTCGGGCAACGGAGGGAACGGTGATGGCAGGACGGGGACAGGCACTTCGATGACGACCGGCTCGGGCGGCTCGGGCTGGGGCGGCGGCCGCTGGTGGATCCAGGCGGGGCTGGTGTCGCGATAGGCCGCATACATGTCCTGGCCAAGCAGGCTTGCCATTTCGTTCTGCGTCTCCCGCGCGATCTTGTCGTAGGCGGCCTGGCGCTGGGTTTCAGTGAGGCTGGTGTCCGCGGCGATGGCTTCCCGGTGTTGTTGCGCGGTCTGTTTGAGATCGTACACGCTGGCGACCTTGGTTTTGGGCAGGTCGAAGCGCTCGGACAACCGCAGGAGCGCCTGGTAATCGGCGTCCTGCGAGCGGACGTATTCCGTGTAGCGGGACTGTCCCAGCTTGGCTTTGAGTTCCTCGGCATACGCGGCCTGGGCCCCCGCCAATACCTTCGAGCGGATGTCATGGTTCCTCAGGTCGTCCTCGTCGAAGCGCTGGTCCAGGGTCCGGTCCAGCTCCCTCTGAAGCTGGAACACCTCGCGGAATTCCTCCTCGGTGGGCTCGAAGGACTCCAGGCGCTGTTGCAGGCTTTTCGTCAGCGCCGAGTGGCGCACCTGGAATTCAAAAAGCTCCTCCGGAGTCAGGAGACCGGCCAGCTCGGCATCCCGTTCCTGCTCCCGGAGGCGCGCCTCGGCGGCGTCCGGCGAGCCGGACGGGTCGTCGGCCGGGTAGCGCTCCAGCACGGACTGCACCTCGTGGCGCTTCTCGGGCGACAGGAAATCCAGGGTGACGTCCGGGGCCCGGTCGTCACCCGCGTATCGCGCCAGCTCGGCGTCGAGGTCGACTCCCAGCAGGTCCTTGACCAGGGTCCTTTGCTCGGCGTCCAAGGCGCGCAGTTGCGCCTGCACCCCGGCGAGCTCCGGCGATTGCCGGGCACGGGTTCTGGGGGACTGCCAGTAGCGGGGGGCGGGCAGCTGGGCTTTGAGGGCGGCTTTTTTCCCGGCGTAGAGGTTGGAGATATCGGCGATGATAATGTCGCGCACGGTTTCCTCGGGGCAGCCGAAGGCGAGGAGGTTTTGGATGTAGAGGACGTAATTGGTGGACTCGAGGTCGGACCAGCTGCGGGCGCGTTTGAGGAGGCTGAACAGGACGTTGGTGGCGTTGATCTTGCGCACGGTGATCACCGGGTTGGTCAGCACTTCGCGCTCGGTGACATACTGCACCCTGGCGGGATTGTGGCGCACCAAATACGCCAGGCGGCCGACAACTCCCAGCAGCCCCAAACAAAGTCCCATCAGAACCAAATTGACCGTGCGCGCCTTCATGCGGTTCACCGCTCGCCGTCACGCCCACCTGTCATGGGCGCCGTTAACCTTAGCCACCTTCTCCAAAATTTCGAGTCCCAAGTGCAAGCATTTTCCACTCCCGGGGGTGCCCCGGCCCAAAATTGTTCAAAACAGGGCTTGCCAAGCCCCGGTCGGCTGCTTAACTTTTGCCCTCTTTTTCGGGAAGTGGTGATTGGTGTTGCGGGTTCCGGGAATGGTGTTGTGGAACGCCGCCGGCGCCGGACCAGAGAATTGCTTTGTTATGCCTGTCAAAATACGGTTAAAACGCGTGGGCGCCAAGAATCGGGCGGCCTTTCGCATCGTGGTCGCCGATGGGCGCAGTCCCCGGGACGGCAAATGCATCGAGGAATTGGGCAGCTATGATCCGTTGAAGCCCAAGGATAACGTCATCCTCGACCTCGAACGCGCGCAATACTGGCTCCGGCAAGGCGCGCAACCGTCCGTCACCACCGCCGCCTTCATCAAGCGCGCGATGAAAGCCGCGTCCGGCGTCTAGGCGCCGTCTTTTTCCCCACCGGCCATGCAAGCCTTCCTGGACTATGTCGTCAAAGGGCTCGTCAAGCATCCCGACGAGGTCAGCGTCACCCCTGTGGAACGTGGCGGGATGACCGTGTATGAATTGCGGATGCATCCCGAGGACGTCGGCCGGGTGATCGGCAAGCAGGGCGTGGCCATCAATGCCATCCGCTCGCTGCTCCAGGCCGGCAGCGCGCGACAAGGCCTGCGCTGTTCGGTGGAAATTGTCGAAGAGCACCCGCGAAGTTGATCGGCGGCGGCGGGCGGCGCCGGGACGGCCAAGCGCCGGCGCGGCCCCCCGCGGAAAGGCAGGACCCGCGCGCGGGGGCGGGGGCGTTGACGGCCATGAGAATTGATGTGCTCACATTGTTTCCGGACATGTTCGCCGGCCCGCTGGACGTCAGCATCGTGCAGCGGGCGCGGGCGGCAGGGCTCCTGGACTTGCGGGTGCACAACTTGCGCCAGTGGACCCACGACCCCTATCACACCGTGGACGACCGCCCCTTTGGCGGCGGGCCCGGCATGGTGCTGAAGCCCGAACCGATCTTTGAAGCCGTCGAAGCCCTGGCCGGCGAGGAAACGCGGGTGGTGTTGACCAGCCCGGCGGGGCGGGTGTTCCGCCAGGCGGTCGCCCGGGATCTGGTCCGGCAGGAGCACCTGCTGATCGTGTGCGGCAGTTACGAAGGCGTCGACGAACGCGTCCGGGACGCCCTGGTGGACGACGAGCTGTCCATCGGGGATTATATCCTCACCAACGGCGGCCTGCCCGCCATGGTAATCATTGACGCCGTCACCCGGCTGTTGCCGGGCGCTCTCGGCAAAGACGAAAGCGCTCTGGACGAATCGTTCAGCCGCGGGTTGCTCGAATACCCGCAGTACACGCGCCCGGCCGAATTCCGGGGACTGCGCGTGCCGGACGTTCTACTGTCCGGACACCACGCTGAAATTGCGCTATGGCGGGCCGAACAGGCCCGCCGGCGAACCGAAGCCCGGCGGCCGGAGTTGCTGGCCGGGCGTGAGCATGACGACACCCAACGGGGATGAGCCAACCCGGTGGCCGCCGCCTCGGCGCCCGCCGCCGCCGCTCCCCCCACGAATTTTATGAGCCAAGCCTTATTCGCTAAAATCGAGTCGGAACAGTTCCGCAAAGATGCGCCGCGATTCCATGTCGGCGACACCGTCCGCGTTCACACCAAAGTGGTGGAGGGCGAGAAGGAGCGCGTCCAGGTGTTTTCGGGGATTGTGATTGGCAAGCGCGGCCAGGGCCTGAACAGCACCTTTACCGTGCGCCGGATCAGCTACGGCGAGGGGGTCGAGCGCGTCTTCCCCCTGCACTCGCCCCGCGTCGAACGCATCGAAGTCGAACGCGAAGGCAACGTGCGGCGGGCCAAGCTGACCTACTTGCGCAAACGCCTCGGCCGGGCCGCCATGCTCGTGCGCGAACGCGACACCCGCAGCGAGAAAGCCGATGCCAAAACCCGCACCTGAAACGGAACCCGGCCCGGGCGGGCTTCGGCAACAGACGCCGGACTGACCGCCGCGCCCCCGCGGCGCCGCCTCCGGCTGCCGACCGCGTGCGCCGCTCCTGACCCATGCCAGACGCCAACCCGCAGTTCTCCATCCAGCGCCTCGGCCCCTGCCGATTCCCGTCACCCCTGCCCCCTGGGAATTTCGTCGGGGACGACCGGGCCGTGCTGTATCATGGCTGCCTGCAGGATCTCACCCCCTTTCTCGAACGGGGCGCCACCCCTCCGGCCTTCGAAATGGCCGGGCCCCGCGAGCACCTCTATTTCGACCCCGCCAGGCTGAAGTGCGGCATCGTCACCTGTGGCGGCTTGTGTCCCGGGTTGAACGATGTGATCCGCGCGTTGGTGTTGAGCCTGCATTTTCACTATGGCGTCAGGACGGTGCATGGGTTTCGGTACGGCTACGAGGGACTGAACCCCGCGCATGACCATGCCCCCATGCCTCTGACGCCCGAAACCGTCGACCACATCGGCGACCTCGGCGGCACCATCCTCGGCACCTCCCGCGGTCCCCAACCCGTCCCCGTCATGGTCAGCACCCTCGAACGCATGGGTGTCGGCATCCTCTTCGCCGCTGGCGGCGACGGCACCCTGCGCGGCGCCGGTGCCATCGCCGAGGAAGCCGGCCGGCGCAACCTTCCCCTGGCGGTGATCGGCATTCCCAAGACCATTGACAACGACATCTCCTACGTGCAGACCTCCTTCGGCTTCAACACCGCCTCGGCCGAGGCCGCCCGCGTTGTCGCGGCCGCCCACAATGAAGCCCGAGCCGCCCGCAACGGCGTCGCCCTCGTCAAACTCATGGGCCGCGAGTCCGGCTTCATCGCCGCCTATGCCGCCCTGGCGTCGAACGAGGTCAACTTCTGCCTCGTCCCGGAAGTCCCCTTCAGCCTCAACGCCTTTCTCGCCGCCCTCCGGCAACGCCTCGAACGACGCGGCCACGCCGTCATCACCGTCGCCGAAGGCGCCGGCCAGGACCTTCTCCAGGCGGCCGGGCAACGCGATGCCTCAGGCAACGTGCGCCTGGGCGACATCGGCCTCTTTCTGCGCGACCGCATCAAGGCGCACTTCAAATCCGCCGGGTGCCACCTCAATCTCAAATACATCGACCCCAGTTACACCATCCGCAGCATCCCGGCCGACGGACTCGATTCGGCGTTTTGCCTGCTGTTGGGCCACAACGCCGTCCACGCCGGCATGGCGGGACGCACCAACATGGTCGTCGCCAACTGGCGCAACGAACCCACCCACGTCCCCATCCCCCTCGCCACTTCCCAACGCAAACGCATCGATCCCCAGGGCCACATGTGGAACAGTGTGCTCGCCAGCACGGGCCAGCCGCGCGACCTGCGCTAGAGTCCTTGACCCGTGAAACACGTTGCTCGCAGATCAAGTTTGTGCGCTGCAAGGCGCAAGTTGCGGGGCGCTCGTCAAGGACTCTGTTCCGCCACTGGGTGGCGGCTCCTGAACAAGGCCTTCTTGTGGGGGGAAAACCGCCAGGCGGTTTTCCAGAGCGAGGCGCCCTTGCTTTCGGGCCGATCGCCACCCCGCCTCCGTCTCGATGCCAACGGCCGCCTCGACCGGTCTGAGGCGCGCCTCGCCAGTGTGGTGTCTCGCAAATAGCTATCCATGCGTCGCACGCAGTTTGCCCTGTGGCGAGGCGTGAGGAAGGAGCATCCCCGCAGTGGGCTGTGACTGACGAACAAGATTTTTTTTGAAATGGATGCCATCGTCCGGCCACCAGACGTGCTGGTCACCTGTCACGAGGAATCTTCCGCCGCCGTAAACAACCGACCGCAGGCCTTCATATTGGTTGGTGACGGATGGGGGGCAACCGGCCCTTGTCGTGACCAAGGCCGGCAAACGGCCGCGCAAGACACACGCCGACCTGGAGCGAGAGGCTCGGGAAATCTGCCCCAAGCCGCGCCCGCAAAACGTGGTCGAGGATATGATTGCTCTGGCCGGAAGCGGCAGTGCTGTCGCCGGTGCGCGGGTTGATTTCAATCCGGTTACCGCTGTCCCCAGCGAGTACATCGACACCGACGTGGCTGCCGGCCGGACGTATTATTACGTCGTGACGGCTGAAAACTCCGCCGGTCAGGAAAGCGCCTGCTCCGCCGAAACCTCCGCCACCTTGCTGGCGGGCCCCACGGCCCTCGTCGCTCTAACTCTGACGGTTCCCACCGGAACAGTGAGCGGCGGCATCGACGCCACCAGGACGGCCGACGGCCAGAGCCAATCCATTGCCGAAAGCAGCACCGGGTCCAAGGGGCGGTCCGGCTTGGTGGCCGAATACACCCTCGGGAGTGTGGCCGATCCGGCATCCGTGACGGGATTGATACTCCAGTTCGAAGGCCGTTGGACGAGCTTCGAGGAAGTCGATCCGCTGATGGTTTGCCTTTGGAATCAGGCGGCGGGCACCTGGGATTTCACCGACTGGATCGTGGGGCCCGTTCCCGCCCTCTTTGAGGTGAATTGTGCCACGACCCCGCTGGATTATATCGATAGCAACGGCCAGCTTCGGGTCTTGTTCATGGATAGCGCGGCATTGGACAAGGAAAGGAAGGATGCCTTGGATGTGGACCTCCTCGTGGGTTGGGCCACGAGCGGCCCCAACGTGCCCCCCCAGCCGTCGGCCAACCTCCAGGCCGTTCCGGGTGATACCTTGGTGCATCTGACCTGGGACCTGGCAAGGTTGATTGGTCGTGGGCCGGCAACCTGGAAAGCCGCGTGGTCAATTACCAAGTCTACCGCAGTACCGTGTCCCCGGTGCTGATGGGTCCGGAAACACTCTTGGCCGAGGTGCCTCATTCCGGCGCCGGCCTCCCACACACCTATGCCGATAGCGACGTGGAAGTCAGCGAAAACACAACCTTTCACTACACAATCACGGCGACTGACTTGGACAGCGATATGAGCGGCGCCGCCCCCGAAGTCTCGGCGACGGTGAGTGTGGCTTCGACGGAGAAGCTCGTGATTCTCACCGCGGCGTTTGCGGTGAAGGTGCAGAAGCTCACGGTCAGAGCCAGCAGCACGTTAGGCGGTGCGGTGACGCTTTCACTCTATGGCGGACCGGACGCAGTCAATATCGATTACAGCACGCCGCTGGAGGCGGCACTGGCCTATGATCCGGCTTCCGGCGAACATTCCACCCGGCTGCGAACCACCAGTCCGCCCGCGTGGGTCGCCGTCACCTCAACCGGTGGCGGCATCCCCGCAAAGGCCCCGGTCACCTTCAACCAGTATCCATAACTCGCTTGGTCCGAGGCGCCGCTAGCCCGAGCCGCCGCACGCACGGTGATCACAGTCTGTCGGGCCGCAAGCGGCGGGGCCGACGCCGAACCGGGAATGGGGGGTTGCCATCCAGACCTTTGGGCAGTCCCAGGTGCGGCGCCGAAATGAAATTTCTTACAGCGCTTTGCTGCAGCGCTGCACTGGCTGCCGGGAATCCGCTGAAGGTCTGCATCCTCGCGGGCCATTCGAATACGCAGGGCTCGGCGCAGCTTTCAGGTCAGATCCGAGGAGTCATGGCTGGGAGTCATGGGCTGAGTTGGTTCGTGTTGGGGAGAGTTGAGGCCGTGAAGACGTCGGGTCGGGGGAGCGGACCAGCTTCGATCAGGCGGCGCGCGGGTTTGGCGGAAAATGTGCTTTGCCAGCCAGGCAGCATGGCTATACTGCGGCCCTGGGGCGCGCCTGCCACAGAGCAGGCACGGGCCATCGCGGAACATGGCTTGGGATGGGGAACGCTGACGGAAACGATCGCTAAGGTCGACCTTCGACTATGATGACCTATAAGGAAGAACGCCTCCTGGACGTGTCCAAACAGTTCCAAATCTACGGGGAAATCCAGCACGCCGAGCCCTGCAAGATCGGGCACATCAACGAAACCTACACCGCCACCTACAACCAGGGCGGCGTCCTCGTGCGCTACATCCACCAGCGCATCAATACCGGCGTCTTCCAAAAACCCCAGGACGTCATGGACAACGTCGCTCGAGTCACCCGCCACCTCCGCCAGAAACTCGTCGTCGCCGACGAGGATGACATCACCCGCAAAGCCCTCGTCATCATCCCCACCCACAGCGGCAAATCCTATTACCGCAACCACAGCGGCGAATGCTGGCGCACGTTTGTCTTCATCGAAAACGCCCAAACCTTCGAAACAGTCCAGTCCCCCGAACAGGCCTACGAGGCCGCCTTCGCCTTTGGCAGGTTCCAGTGCCTCCTCGCCGACCTGCCCGGCAAACGTCTCGCCGAAACCATCCCCGATTTCCATAACACCCGCAAACGCTTCATCGCCCTCCAAGACGCCGTCCGGGCCGATACCCGAAACCGCGCCAAAGAAGCCGCCTCCGAAATCGCCTTCGCCCTCAAACAGGAGCCCATCGTGGACGTCCTGCTCGACGCCCTCAAACGGGGCGAGGTGCCCGAGCGCATCACGCATAACGACACCAAGTTCAACAACGTCATGCTCGACAATGCCACCGGCAAAGCCCTCGCCGTCGTCGACCTCGATACCGTCATGCCCGGCCTCGTCCATTACGACTTCGGCGACATGGTCCGCACCACCACCAGTCCCACCGCCGAGGACGAACTGGACCTCTCCAAGGTCCGCATGCAAATGCCCATGTTCAAAGCTCTCGCACGCGGCTACATCGAAGCCGCCAGCCCCTTCCTCAAGAAAAAGGAGAAGTCGTTCATCGCCTTCGCCGGCAAACTCATCACCTACACCATCGGCATCCGCTTCCTCACGGACTTCCTCCAGGGCGACACCTACTTCCGCGTCCACCGCCCCCACCACAACCTCGACCGCTGCCGCGCCCAGTTCAAACTCGTCGAGTCCATCGTGAAACACGAGGACGCCATGCAGAAGTATGTCGACAGCCTCTGACGACATGCCCAAGCCCAAACCCCGAGGCGCGGCCGGGCCGCCGGGGTCGCGGCGTCCTGACGCAATCCGCAAAAGAGGAAGCTGGCGGTCTGCTTTCACAAACCGCCAGCATACAACTCAGTTCCAGCAGGACGCTAAGCCGGTGGCTCAGCGCAGGATGGTGGGGCAAAGATGGGACTTTTTGCCAAGCTCTTGAAGGTGAGCCTGACGGAATGCAATACGGCGATTCGATTCTCGAAATGTCGTATTGTTAACATGCCCCAATAGTAAGCACAGCAGATGCCAAATAGCTGCGGCTTCATGTTATCAACGGGTTATGACAATTCAGGGCCGCCCCTGGCCTCTTTCAGGCAAGGTTTTTCACACGGTGCGCGGCAATTTTTGCTCGTCTCAAGCCCGATTCGAGAGAGCCTGGGGACGCACCCGGCGGCGGAGCGTCTGCTGGGGAACCTGATTCGGTTTGCGGGGCGTGATGTGCCGCAGCCGTTGGCGGGTCTGCCGGCCGATTTCGAGGTCCAGCTCAAAGCGGTCGGCTGCCGCTGAGCGGCAGAGGCCGCCCCGTTGCTGACATTGTGTGCAATCCTGATGCCCAAGCCGGAAGATTCAACGACAGGGGGCGCGTCCGGAAACGGATGCGAACCGTGGTTCCGGCATTTGGGCTGGCCAGAGTCTTCCCATGAGCCGAACAATTTTCAATTTTCAATTGGCAATTACACACGCCGGTTCACGGCCTCGATGCGCGCAGGTTCTTGCAAGGACGCTTTCCATGAAAACGACGATCCTCACCCTGTTCTGCATCCTGTCCGCAACCGCAGCCATTCGGGCCGGCCAAGGGCCCCAGGCCACCCTCGATGCGGTCAAAGCGCGCGTTCCAGACAAACTCTGCCGCGTGACGCTCAATCAGCGGGAACTTGGCGGAGAGGTTGCACGCCGCATTCGGAATCTGGTCTATTCGAACTACATGGTGATTGATCTGGACGGCAAATGGCTGAATCACTTCCGCCACCGCACGGACCGAGGCAATGCGAGTCACCTCTATTACGGCATCGGCAAGGTGTTTGATGCCGGCAGCCTGTTCACCGCCTACACCGCAGACCCGGCGGTCGCCGGCCGCACCCAATACATCATCGACGAACTGGTCAAATCCCGCGACGCGGACGGGTATCTCGGCTTCTGGAAGGTGGAGCCGGACAATCGCCAGAACCACATCAACTGGATTTTGCACGAACAGGAGTACATCAACCTGGCATTCGTGCGGAACTACCGCTGCACGGGAAACCCGCAGTCGCTGGCCCACGCACGACTCATGGCTGACTACATCCTGAGGACTTTCCCCACGCCCCGGAATCCCTGCCACGACCCGAGCCTGATCTGCACGGCCGGCCTGCCGGAGGGGATGCTGGAACTCTACCGCGTGACGGGTGACAAGCGCTACCTGGACTTTGCGGCCGACGTGCCTCACGGGAACAACCGCGGCGAGGTGCAACTGGCGTCGCTGCGCACGTGGGAGCAGGATTTCAGCCGTCCCCCGCGCCATGCCTACGTGATGCTGGCGCGCTGCTATGCCCAGACCGAGTTGTATCGGCTCACCGGCGAGCCGAATCTCCTGCACATGAGCCGGTTCATGCGCAACGAACTGCTCAAGGAGCGCGACGGCGCCCTGCTGGTCACCGGCTCGTTCTCCGACGGCGAGCAGTTCCTCTACAACCAGAACGGCCGCGGGGCCGTTGTTGAATCCTGCGTCACGGCCTACCTGCTGCGCTGGATCGACAGCCTCCTGCGGCTGGAAGGAGACATGCGCTACGGCGACCTGGTCGAGCGGAGCGTCTACAACGCCCTCCTGGCAGCCAACTCGCCCGACGGACGTTGGATCCGCTACTTCACCCCCTTCAGCGGCGACCGCCAATACGACACCCGCGACTCGTTCTGCTGCTGCGGCAACTATCGCCGCGCGATGGCCGAACTGCCCCAAAAGGTCTACTACCGCACCCCGGAAGGCGGAATCGCCCTGAACCTCTTCACAAGCTCAACAAAGACCTTCGACGTGAGCGGGCAGGCCGTCACGATCACCCAGGAAACCGCTTACCCGAACGACGGCGAGGTGAAACTGACGTTCTCGACTCCCAAGCCGGTTGCGTTCCCCTTTCAGTTCCGGACGCCGCGCTGGTGCGCGCAAATCACGATTCGCGTGAACGACGAAGCGCCGGTGAAGGTGGATCCCGCGAGGCAGACATCGGGGTGCTATGGGCTGAGCCGCACCTGGCGGGAGGGCGACGTGGCGCACCTTTCCATGCCGATGACCTGGCGATTGGTGCGAGGCCGGGCCCTTCAGGAAGGCCACGTGGCCCTCCTGCGCGGCCCCGTCCTCTATTGCATCGGCAAAGACCAAAACGCCGCGCTGCTCGCCCGATTCCCCGAGCCGCGGGATCTCCTCCTCGACCCCGCTTCCCTGGGCGAACCGGCGCGAGACGATTCCATCCGGCCGGCGGGTCTGAAGGCGGCCGCCCAAGCGTGGCTCACCCAGGATCGCACCGGGCAAACAGTGGGGGTTACGCTGACCGAGTTCATCGACCCCAGCGGCTGTGAGGTTTATTTCCGCGTGCCGAACCTTGCGGACACGTCGCCCGTGCCGCTGGTGGACGATGAACTCGTGTCGTGGCCGAACGAGTATGCCAACGCACACGTGCTGAAGGCCCTTTACGGACCGAAGGCGACGGGTGACCTGGCTGGGCTCTTCGAGATTCGGGGGGACATCCTCGCGGACCTGGCGGCGGACTACGTCAACCCGGCCGGCAAGCCGGGGCTGAAGGCCCAATTCCCGGATGCCGCCGGTGGACGATGGGCGTGCTACAACTGCAAGAACGGGGGGCTGTTGTCCACCGCTGCCGGCGGCGACGTGAAGCCGTTAAACTCCCGGTTCAAGGCCTTCGGCTCGCCCCTGGGTTACGCCTACGGACTGGAAAAGCAGGGGGATGAACTCGGTTTCGTGTCGGACCACGCCCCCAGCGACCGGCAGGAGGATTCCTGGCGCAATCACTACACGGCGGGCATGTTCGACCAGGTGCTCTCGGCCGCCGAGCGCAAGCAATTCCTCTACACCCATCCGGTTTCCGACACGGCCTGCTACACGCTCTTCCGGTGGACACCCTCAGCCGACACACAGGAAAAGGACGTCACCCTGTGCGGCACCATGTTCTCCAACCAGGGCAACGGCGTTGAACTGCGCGTCATCCGCTGGAACAATGACACCCGCCACGACGTCCTCGCCACCCTCAACAGCAAAAACGTCACGGCCGGCAAGTGCGGCACTGCCGAGTTTGTCCTGCGGCTGCCGCCCGGCGGCCTCGGGCGGCACCTGGACTTCGTTCTGCACAACGCCGGGAGCCATATTTGCGACGCGACCGCCTTGAAGATCCGTGCGTACACCAACGTGCAGCGGGGCGCACCCCAAACCGACGTGACGGACAAGGTGCAGGCCAGGTATCGCAACCGCCTCGTCACCCCGCTGGGTCCGTACGCCGGACTGTTCGGCCCCGCCGCGCCCACGGCGCCAATGACCCTCAAAGTCAAGCTCCACTACTGGCGGGAAGGCGCCGTGAAGCATCTCGAATTCCCGCAGGATTCGCCCCTGGATTTGACCGGAAGATAAGGTGCTGACGCGGGCGTGGTTGGATTGCCGCGATGCGTTTCCCCGGGCAGAGCCGATCCCAAGACACAGCATGAAAATGATGCCCTATTCTTGCAGAGCCGGATGGACGGGACTGTTGGTGACTGCATCGATGGCCGCAGCACAGCTTGCGCCTCCCATCGTCAACACGACCGGGCAGTTCCTGGCCTGGGGCGATTATCGGATTGAGGTGAACCAGCATGGCGACCTGGGGCGCAACTGGCCCACGCCAGAGCTGTTTTGGAAAGGCTATGAGATCCTGAAAGCCAGGGCCAAAGCGAACCCAAACCCGCCCAATCCCCTGCGCACAATCCTGCTCATCATCGTGCGCGTCGAGGCGACCGCAGTGAAGCAGGATGAGGCCGGCAAGGAAATCGTCGTCGGCCGGAAAACCACCGAAATGACGACCGCCGAGATCAAGTGGAATCTGGAGCAATGGCGCGAGTTCGAGGAGATGGTTTACGTGTTTTCCGGCGGGAACGCCTGGCTGCGGACGGACATCAAGGTCATTGACGAACCGCTGCAGGTGAAGACAGACGAGAATTGGGGGTTCTGGGCGGGTCAGCAGCGGGCGTTGCTGGACAAGTATCTCCCCTTTGAACGGGGGGATTACCAGAGCTACAACTGCATCTACAACTCCCGCGGCTTGAACGCCAATCCTCACGGCGGCACCATCGGCGCGGTGGGGGGCATCAAGGGTTGCGGGACCTCGGACAACGCTTTCTACGGCGCCGGTCGATACATTGACGAGCGGAGTGGATACGTCGCGCTGCACGAGTGGCTCAATCAGCAGTGCTCCGCCACCAGCAACATGATGCCCTATCCCGACGGGGAGGCTTTGTGGAACAACTATGTCCTCCACACCACGGGATACCGCGAGGACACCGGGGTCAATCCGTGGCCGTGGATCAGCCACCGCCGGGACGTGATGACGCAAGTCATCCGCCCCACCATGTGGCGGCGATGGAGCGCGCTGGACCCGTACCGGTCACTGCCCGTCGGGCGATGGACGCTCTTTGCGGGTTACGGTCCCGATACCGCCCGGGCTGTGGCCCAAGCTCCGGCCAGGCAAGGCACGCTGGTTGAGCAAACCCTCGGTCGCTACAGCAACCTCACCCTGACAAACCGGGGCGACACGCAAACACACATGGTCCCCACCGGCACACTCCACTTCCGCACCTACGTCCAATCCGACAAGAACCAGGAAGTCCGCATCTGGACCGGCGCCGATGAACGCTTTCAGCTCTGGCTCAACGGCACTCCCTGGGCCGCCCCGGACGGCACGGAATACAACCCGCCCAGTCAACATCTGTTCCTTGAGGTGCCGGAAAAAGCC
The DNA here is from genome assembly GCA_016935555.1 of Verrucomicrobiota bacterium. Classification (GTDB taxonomy): domain Bacteria; phylum Verrucomicrobiota; class Verrucomicrobiia; order Limisphaerales; family JAFGQR01; genus JAFGQR01. Next base: position 13,340 of record JAFGQR010000119.1, on the reverse strand, counting down.
GTGGCGTCGCCCTGGATCCCCAAGCCCGAGGAGAACAGCGGATGGCTGAACAACGACCTGGACTTCAACTGGAAGTCGATGGCGTGGCTGCGGCTGAAGGATCGCGCGGAGCCAAGGGATGTGGTGTTGGTGCGTTTCGACATCGCAGAACCGCTGTTCCACTTGTTGACCACGCGAGGCCGGCCGGCGCACGAGAGCCTTGTGGGGTGGCTGTTGGCGAAACACAAACTGGCCTATGTCCTGGCGGTCGATCTGAACCTGGAGACAACACCGCGGAAAGCATTGGATTTGCTCACGCAGCGACCGAAGTAAGCAATCAGGGAGGTGTCGCCTGAGACCCGCTTTTCCGGAGGGCACCCGTGCGAAGGCTGGCTCCGGTCTGGAGCGCTTCGGGAGTCCTGCCGCCGACCAACGGCACGAAGCCCGATTCATCACGCCTCGTCGACGCACGGGAGCTGGAACAGGCCCCGAACGCCGATCTCCCGCTACGCCCGCGGCCACAGCCGCAGCCACGCCCGAAGTCGGGAGCGCGTCAGGATGTCGCGCAGCATGGCTTCGGTGCTCAGGGAGGCGGGCTCCACCAGGGAATGACACAGAACGAGAGACACTGCAAAGGCGACAAAGGCGCCCATGAAATACAATCCATACCGGTCGAGAAAAAGACCGTGCCACCACAGCTCCAGCGAGCCGGCCCCGTCAATCGCCAGCCCCCACGCAATGGGCGAGAGGCCAAACGCCACATTGCTGACGACCGACTGCAGCGCAAAAAAATGGCTTCGGCCCATCTCGGGGATCGTGCCCATCACCAGCCGGATGTTGGCCATCTGAACCGAGGCCAGACACAGCCCCATCAGAAACTGGAGCAGCGCCAGCACTCCGAGACGCGGCGGCACCACCCCGGTCGACACCAAGGTCAGGCCCGCCATGATCAATAGCCACACGCCGTGCGACAACACCAGCGCCGGCTTGCTTCCGTATTCATCCAGCCGCCGCCCCAACAGCCACAAGCTGCTTAAGCCTCCCAGAAAACTCACCGCCGTGATCCCCATCACCTCCGACTCCGGCAGGTTCAGCCGCCCCTTCAGAAACGCCGTCACAAAAGGCGTCACGCCCCCCGCGGCCAAACTCATCGCCACATTCATCCGCAACAATTTCCGAAAAGGCGGATACGCCGCAATGGCCCGCCACGGCACCGGCTCGCCCGACCACGATCTGGCCGCGGGCGGGGGCGTGCCCTCGGGAATTCGTTTCATGAACCCGAGGCTCACGGCTCCGGCCACCCCGCTGAACAGGAACAGCAACGAAAACCGCCAGCCCGTCGGCGCCGTGCCCAGCACGCCCGCCGCCAGCAGAAACGCCACGAAACTCGCCGAGTTCACACACGCCGCCTCCCGCGCCAAATAGCGGCCGCGCATCGGCCCCGGGATGATCGCGGTGATCCACGGCAGCCAGCCGCACACGGAAATCCCCCGCGACAGGTTGAACCCAAACAGCATAAACACCATCAACACCAGCCGCGTCTGCGCCGTCAAAAAACCCGCCGACAACGGCACCAGCGCCATCAGGAAAATGAAAACCACCCGCGTCGACCAGCCCGCCAGTACAAACCGCTTGTGGCCCACCCGATCCACATGCCGCGCCGCCGGGATCTGGAAGATATTCAGCAGATACACCATCCCCGCGATCAACCCGAGCGCGGTGGCGGTGGCGCCCAGGCTTTTTGCATACAGGATCATGGGGTTGCTCAGCACCATCTGGAACGACAGCGCGTTGAACACCGCGAAAACGTACGCGTTGACCAGCCCCGGGGGCAGTCGCGCCGGGGTCGGCGCCGGAGCCGCAGCCGGTTCATTCATCGCTCAGGCGCGGCTGATGGACAGGGATAGGGAACATCGCGCAGCTCCATCATGAACACGGCTGCAGGCAACACCAATCCCAAAGTGGCGGGGACCCATCGTGCCAAGGCCATCACCGCTCCCGTGAGGGGTTGCCCCGGGTCAACGCGGCCATGGCGTCTGACGCGATTCGAGGAACAGACCCCCGTGCTCACTCGCCGATCAGCCCCACAATCGCTCCCCGCCCCAAACCCGAAGTCCGCACCTGGGGATGCCCTGCGGCATTGCCGGGTTGCGTTTCGGCGGCGGGCGTGTTAAGAAAAGCCACTTTCACGAACCGTGCTGCGGACCATGAATGCCGTTGAGGCACCGATCCCATGACCGCCCATCCAGGGCATGGCGCGTCCGGCGCGTCCGGGCCGCGGCTGCCCCACCTGCCGGCGTTGGACGGGCTGCGGGGGCTGGCGATTGTCCTCGTGCTCCTCTACCACGCCGACCTCGAGTGGATGCCGGGCGGGTTTCTGGGCGTGGAGTGTTTTTTTGTTCTCAGCGGCTACCTGATCACCTCCCTGCTCCTGGCCGAGTGGAGCCGGCACGGGCGCCTGGATTTGATGGCGTTCTGGCGGCGCCGCGCGCGGCGCTTGTTTCCCGCGCTGGCGATCCTGCTCGTGGTCGTGACCGGCTACGCGGTGATGTTTCTGCCCCGGGAACTCGCCACGCTGCGCGGCGATGTCCTGAGCACGGCCGCCTATGTGGCCAATTGGCACCAGGTGTTGACCCACCAGTCCTACTTCGAAGCCGCCGCCCGCCCGCCCCTCCTGCGCCACATGTGGTCCCTGGCCATCGAGGAGCAGTTTTACCTCGTCTGGCCGCTGCTGTTCAGCGCCCTGATGGCGCGCCTGCGCCCGCGCGCGGTCCTGGGCATCGTCGTGGCCGGGGCCCTCGCCTCGATGCTGGCCATGGCCGCCCTGTATCAGCCCAATGCCGACGTGTCGCGGATCTACTACGGCACCGACACGCGAGCGGCCGGCCTGCTGCTCGGCGCAGCCCTGGCCTTCGTGTGGCGGCCCGGCCACGCAAACGGCCTGGCCCCCGGCTGGATGCCCGAGGCGCTCGGCGTGGCGGGGTTCGGCACCTTGGTTGCATGCGGGCTGATGATCCATGAATTCGAGGGCTTCCTGTACCGCGGCGGCTTCTGCCTCGCCGGATTGGCCACGGCGGAATTGATCGTGGCGGGCATCCATCCCGGCGCCGTGGCTGTGCCCCGCGCGCTTTCCTGGACGCCGCTCTGCTGGGTGGGCCTGCGTTCCTACGGCATTTACCTGTGGCATTTCCCTGTCTTCATGGTGACCCGCCCGAAGATCGATGTCCCCTTCGACGGTCCGTGGTGGCTGCTTGCGCGCATGGCCCTGACCCTCCTGATCGCGGCCCTGTCTTACCGGTTTGTCGAACTGCCCATCCGGCATGGGGCCCTTGGGCGTTGGTGGCATGCGTGGCGCCACGCCACGGGGTCCGACCAGCGCCGTTGGGGATGGCGCTGGGCCGCCGTAACGCTGCCTCTCGTTGCAGCCTGCTCGATACTGGGCATCGCCCTGCTCAAAGCCCAGCCGCCTGCCCCGCCGCCCCCCAGCGCCTCCTCCCCAAACGTCATGGCCGCCACCCCGCAACCCCCAACCCCCTCGCCCATCGCCGACTCGGCCGCCACCCCACATCTCAACCCGACCGCCGCCGATTCCCCCCCCGTCGCGATGCGGCCCGTGACGCCCTCGCCCCCTGCGGTCCTTCCGCCGCCGCCAGCCTCCGGGCCATCCCCTCGAGCCGGCCAGGAGCCGGCGACAGACACCGCGCCCGGCGAGGGGATCACGGCCATTGGCGATTCGGTGATGGAAGGCGTCGCCGAGGACCTCAAGGAAGCGTTGGGCACCAACCTTGTCCTGAACACCGACCGGGGCCGCCTCCCTTGGAACACGGCCCCCGTGCTCCGGAACCTGCGTGCCACAGGGAAGCTTCATCCCACCGTGATCCTCCACATTGGCAACAACGGCTTCCTGAGCCCCGAGGTGCTTGCCCAAATCCTCTCCGAACTCAACGCCGCCCGCCGCATTGTGGTGGTGAACCTCCGCGTGCCCCGCCGCTGGGAATCCCCCAACAACCGCACCCTCGCCTCGATCCTCAAGTCGCACCCCAACGCGGTGCTGGCGGACTGGCATCGCCTCAGCGACGGCCGGCTCAATCTGTTCTGGAGCGACGGCGTCCACCTCCGCCCCGAGGGCGCCCGCCTCTACGCCGGGCTCATTGCCCAGGCGGTCGGCCGCTAGCAAGCCCCCATCTCCGCCGCGGCGGAGATGGGGGCTGGGAAAACCGCTGCGCGGTTTTCGGATGGAAATTTCAGAAGAGCCTAAGAATCAGGCCTTTAACCCATGAGTTTCTGGAGAGCATCCATCTCCACTGCGGCGGCGAGGCTTTCTTGGGACAGAAACTGGGACGAACATCGAACGTCCAACGTCGAACCTCGAACGTCGAATGGCGCTGACGCGCAAGCCATGCGTCGCGGCCAATGGGCAAGCAGTGAATTGTGCCGTGTCGCGTCTGGCGTTGGCCGCTGGGCGTTGAGCGTTGCACGTTGGACGTTGAGCGTTGGGCGTTGAGCGTTGAGCGTTGGACGTTGGACGTTGAGCGTTGGACGTTGAGCGTTGGACGTTGGACGTTGAGCGTTCGGTGTTCCTCCGCCCCCATCTCCGATTTCCGATCTCCGCCATTCAGCATTCGGTGTTCGGCGTTCGGTGTTCGGTGTTCAACAGTGGCTCTGATCATCAGCCACTTAACCCTCGAGTTGCTGGAGAGCACGAGCGAGATGAAGCGCGTCGGCGATTTGACCGCGATGTCCAGGTTGGCGGACTTTGTCAACCGCCCTGCTTGACCCAACGGGGGTTTCTTCGGGCTTGCGCCTCTGCCCTGGAGCCGCGATGCTGCGTGCGACCCTATGCTGACCGACAACATCCTGGACCTCATCGGCAACACGCCCCTGGTCCAATTGAGAGGCGAATCCGTGTTCGCCAAGGCGGAATTTCTCAACCCGGGCGGGAGCATCAAAGACCGGGTGGCGCTTGCGATGATCGAGGGCGCCGAGCGCCAGGGGCGGCTGAGGCCGGATTCGATTCTTTGCGAGCCGACCTCGGGCAACACGGGGATTGGCATCGCGCTGGTGGGGCGCCTCAAAGGCTACCAGGTCCGCATTGTCATGCCGGAGAACATGAGCGAGGAGCGCAAGAAACTCATCCGCGGCCTGGGCGCCGAGCTGGTGCTCACCCCGGCCGCCGAGAGCCTTGCGGGCGCCGTGCGCCGCGTGCACGACATGCAGGCCGCCGACGCGCGGGTGTTCGTGTGCCAGCAATTCGAGAATCCCGACAACCCGCGCGTGCATTACGAGATCACCGCCCAGGAACTGTGGCGCCAGATGCGGGGCGACATCGCGTGTTTTGTGGCGGGCGTGGGCAGCGGCGGCACCCTCCAGGGGGTCGGCAGGTTCCTCAAAGAGCACGCGCCCTCCGCGCGCATCGTGGCGGTGGAGCCGAAAAACGTCTCCGCCCTGCTCGGCCACGAGCCCGGGCTCCATCAGATCCAGGGCATCGGGGACGGTTTTGTTCCCGCGATTTTGGACGTGGCGCTGGTGGACGAGGTGCTCGAAGTCACCGACGAGGATGCCATTGTCACCACCCGCCAGCTCAGCCGCGATTACGGCCTGCTGGTGGGCATCTCCTCCGGAGCCAATGTCTGGGCCGCCCGCCAACTGGCCGCCCGCCTCCCCGGCCGCATCGCCACCATCCTGCCCGATCGCGCCGAACGCTACTTCAGCACCGCCCTCATCTGAGATTGCGGCTTGTCGAGACCGCCAGGTTCGCTCATCCTGCGGCGCGTTCAACACGATGAAAGGCTCAGCCGACCCATGAGTTCGCGACCGCCGGGTTTGCGCAAGGCGCCCTCCATGCTGGCCGCCCGGCTCCACGGGCCCCAGGACCTCCGCGTCGAACGCGTCCCGCGGCCGGGTGCGCCGGGCCCGGGCCAGGTGCGTCTGCGGGTGTTGTGCACGGGCATCTGCGGCAGCGATCTTCATTCCTACCTCGATGCGCGGATCGGCGACACGCCGGTTCCGGAGCCGTTGATTCTCGGGCACGAGTTTTCGGCGGTGGTGGATGCGGCGGGGCCGGAGGCGTTGGACGGGGAGCACCAGCCGTTGAAGCCCGGGAGGCGGGTGGCGGTGGATCCGGCGCAGTCCTGCGGCCGCTGCGAATGGTGCGAGAAAGGACATCCGAATCTGTGCAGTCACCTCGCGTTTTGCGGGAACTATCCTCATGGGGGGAGTTTTTGCGAGTGGATGCACATGCCGGCGCGCAGCTGCTTTGCGGTGCCGGCGGGGATGGACGACGCATCGGCGGCGCTGCTTGAGCCGCTGGGCGTCGCGATCCACACGCTGGATTTCGCAAAGCTCCGCATCGGCCACAGCGTCGCCGTTCTCGGCGCAGGTCCCATCGGCCTGCTCATCCTGCAGCTCGCGCGGCTCGCCGGCGCCGACCCCATATTCGTGACCGACAAACTCCCGTGGCGCCTCGACCGGGCCCGGCACTGGGGCGGGGTTCCCATCCGTTCCGACCAGGAGGACGCCGCGCGTCGCGTCGCCAAGGAAACCCATGGGCGGGGCGTGGACGTGGCGATCGAGGCGGCTTGGGGCGACGCGTCGGTGGAGGAGGCTGCGGAGATGGCGCGGCTGGGCGGGCGGCTGGTGCTGGTGGGCATTCCCGGGGACGACCGCCTGTCGATGAAGCACTCGACCGCGCGCCGCAAGGGGCTCACGGTGGTCCTGATCCGGCGGATGGCACACGTCTACCCGCGCGCCATGCGGCTGGCGGAGCAGGGCCGCGTGGATCTGCCGGGCCTGGTGAGCCACTGGTTCCCCCTGGCGCGCATCGCCGACGCGTTCGCGCTGAACACGGCGTATCGGGACAAGGTGCTGAAGGTGATGGTCCGCAGCGGGAGCGGACGCTGAACGGCTTTTCGAACACTTCAATCCCCAACCCGGAAATTTATGAGCGCTCAATACACCCTCGGACTGGACTACGGCACCAACTCGGTGCGCACCCTCATCGTCAACACCCGCAATGGCAGCGAAGTCGCCACCGCCGTCTGGGGCTACGCCCACGGCGACGCCGGCGTCATCCTCGGCCGGGATCCGAACCTGGCGCGGCAGCATCCTGCGGACTACATGCAGGGGGCCGAGGTCACCATTCGAAAGGCGCTGGCCCAGGCCAAGCGCCACGTGCGCGGCTTCAAGCCCGACCAGGTCATCGGCATCGGCGTGGACACGACCGGCAGCACGCCGCTGCCCGTCGACGCCCAGGGCACGCCGCTGGCCTTGAACAGGCGGTTTGCGCGCAACCCGGCGGCGATGGCCTGGTTGTGGAAGGATCACACGGGGGTGGCGGAGGCGGCGGAGATTACGGCGCTGGCGGCGCGGATCCGGCCCCATTACCTGGCCAAGTGCGGCGGCACCTACTCCAGCGAATGGTTCTTCAGCAAGATTCTCCATTGCCTGCGCACCGCGCCCGACGTCGCCGACGCCGCCCACACCTGGGTGGAGTGCGCCGACTGGATCCCCGCGATGCTGACCGGCACCGAGGCCCCCGAGCGGCTGACGGTGGGGGTCTGCGCCGCAGGCCACAAGGCCATGTACAACGACGAATGGGGCGGCTACCCGGACGCGGAGTTTCTCGGACAGCTCCATCCGAAGCTCGGCGCTCTGCGCGCCCGGCTCCGGCCCAAGGCGTGCGCGATCGACCGGTCCGTGGGCGGCCTGACCATGGAATGGGCGGCGCGGACGGGATTGCCGGCGGGCATCCCGGTGGCGGTGGGGGCGTTCGACGCGCACCTGGGCGCGGTGGGCAGCGGGATTGCGCCGGGCGCGCTGGTGAAAATCATTGGCACCAGCACGTGCGACATGATGGTCGTGCCGGCCGGCCAGCCGCTGGCGGATGTGCCCGGCTTGTGCGGGATCGTCCGCGGCAGCATTCTGCCCGGCTATTTCGGGCTCGAAGCCGGGCAATCCGCTGTGGGCGACATCTTCAACTGGTTCGTCAACTATCTCCAGCCCGGCGGCCCCAGGCGCGGCAGCCACGAGGCGCTCACGGCGGCCGCCGCCAGGCTGCAGCCGGGCGAGTCGGGGCTGCTGGCGCTGGATTGGAACAACGGCAACCGAACCATCCTCGTGGACCAGCGGCTGACAGGCCTGCTGCTGGGCCAGACGCTTTACACGACCCCGCCCGAAATCTACCGGGCGCTGATCGAAGCCACCGCGTTCGGCGCGCTGACCATCATCAACCGCTTCGAGGAATACGGCGTGAAGGTGCAGCAGGTCATCAACTGCGGCGGCATTGCCGAAAAAAACCCGCTGGTCATGCAACTCTATGCGGACGTCACCGGCCGCCCCATGAAGGTGTCACGCTCGGCCCAGACCTGCGCGCTGGGCTCGGCCATCGCGGGCGCCTTCGTGGCCGGGGCGTTCCCGGACTACGCGTCGGCGCAGCAGGCAATGACGGGCCTGAAGCCGAAGGTCTACACCCCGAAGCCTGCGCACCATGAGGTCTACCGGGAGTTGTATGCGCTGTACCGGCAGCTGCACGACGCGTTCGGGACGGCCGCATGGCGGGGGAATCTGCACGGGGTGATGAAGGACCTGCTGCGAATCCGCGCGCGGGCGCGGCGCTAGAGTGGACGCATCAGGGATCCTCTGGCGTCCCGCGCCGCGGGACGGCGGGGATGGGTGCAGCGGAACGTCCAACGTCAACGGTTACGCATGATGCTCGAGAAACTCAAAACCGATGTATGTCGGGCCAACCTCGAGTTGGTGGCCCAGGGCCTGGTCGTGCTCACGTGGGGCAACGTCAGCGGGATTGACCGCCGCCGCGGCCTGGTGGTCATCAAACCCTCCGGCGTGTCGTATGACGGCATGACACCGGGGGACATGGTGGTGGTGTCGCTCGACACGGGGCAGGTGGTCGACGGCGCCCTCAAGCCCAGCTCCGACACCCCAACCCACCTGGTGCTCTATCGCGCCTTCGAAGGCGTCGGCGGCATCGTTCACACCCACAGCCCCTGGGCTACCGCCTGGGCCCAGGCCCGCCGCGACATCCCCCCACTGGGCACCACCCACGCCGATTTCTGCCACGGCCTCGTGCCCTGCACACGCCCGCTGACCCCGGCGGAGATCCGCACCGATTACGAGGCGAACACGGGCCGCGTCATCGCCCGGCGCTTCGCCCGACTCGACCCGCTGGCGTGCCCGGCGGTGCTCGTCGCCAGCCACGGGCCATTCGCCTGGGGCCGGGCCGTGAAGGACGCCGTCCATCACGCGGTGATTCTCGAACAGGTCGCCCGCATGGCCACGGAAACCCTCCGGGTCCGGCCCGGGGCGAAGCCGGTGCCGCAGGGCCTGCTCGACAAGCATTATTACCGGAAGCACGGCCCCGGGGCGTATTACGGGCAACAATAAGACCCGGCCTTGACGCCGGTCAAGCCGCCGGCGGTGCGGGCCTGCTATCTTCGGCGCCATGTTATGCCTGAACAACCTCTGATCGATCCCAACCGCGAGAGGCTCCTGTCGCTCCCGGCGGAAACCCAGTTCGTCGCCAACGGCATCGCCAGCCGCCTGGTCCTGAAAACGCCCGGCGGACGCGTGGTGCTGTTCGGGTTTGCGGCCGGCCAGGAACTCACCGAGCACACCTCGCCGCATCACGCCCTGGTCCAGATCCTGTCGGGCGAGTGCACGTTCAGCCTCGCGGGGCGCGCGCACGCGTTGAAGGCGGGCGACTTGCTTTACATGCCGCCCCAGGCGCCGCATGCGGTCAAGGCCACGACCCCGTTCTCGATGCTGCTGACGTTGCTGCACGCCGCCCCGGGATCACCGGGGTGAGGCGTCGCGCCTTTCCGTGGACCGTCCGTGGCGCGTGCAACCTTTTGTAGCCTATGCAACCAACAGTGGCACGCCTTGATGGATGGCCTCGACTCACGTCCGATCTTTGGAGGTGTTCCCTTCCCATGAACCGCGTTTCCCCACGCCGAAGGCAGGGCAACTCCGGTAGGGCGAGACTCCGTCGAGCCCATACTTCTTTGCCTTGGCATCGTCCATCCTTGGCGGTCCGGGCGCCGCGCCGTGGCAACCGCGCATCTGAGGGGAGAAAGTCAGGGCTCGACGGAGTCTCGCCGTACCGGGTTCAAGGGCGCGATACGTGCCGCCGAGCAGGCGGGATCGCGCCTTCCCATGAACCGCGCATGTGTTTCTGCCGCCTCAATTGAGAATTCTCGATTCTCAATTTCCAATTTTCAATTGAGCCGTCCTGCAGCCGGTTCATGGCCCCGATGCGCGTGCAATCGCGGGTCGACGCCCCGCATGAACCGTCCCTGGGCAGGTAGGGCGCGCTGTCCCCGCCCGCGGGCGGTTGGGGGGGACGTCACCTGTTCTCGATTCCCTCGGGGTCGCTCCACAGGTTGCTGGCGGTCCGGAGACGCCGCAGCAATCGCGCGTCGGCGGGCGGCAACTCGTAGCGGTCCAGTTCGTCGCGGCCGACCCAGGCGAGGGCGGGGCCGTCCAGGGCCTGCGGTTCGCCGCGCGTGAGGCGGCACCGATAAAACTCGAGGCGCACGCGTTTTCCGGGATAATCGTGGAGGACGGACGCGACCGGTTCGAGCACGTCGACCTCGACGCCCAGTTCCTCCCTCAACTCGCGGCGCAGGCAGTCGGGGAACGATTCGCCGGGCTGGCGTTTGCCGCCGGGAAACTCCCACAACCCGCCCAGGTGGGCGGTGGGCGGCCGCTGGGCCAGCAGCAGTCTGTCGCCCCGAAAAATGAGGCCGGCGGCCACCTCGGTGGTGTCCGGACCGGGCGCGGTGCCGCAGGGTGCGGGGGCGCCGGCATGGGTGCCGTCGCCGCCGTGTGCCGATGGGGTGGGGGCGCCCATGGGCTATCGGCCGACGCTTTTGTAGATGAACCCCAGCCGTTCCATTTCAGCCGGGTCGAACAGGTTGCGGCCGTCGAAGACGATGGGCGTGGTGAGCACCCGGCGGGCGCGCTCGAGATCGAGGTGTTTGAACTCGGGCCATTCGGTCGCCACCACGAGGGCGTCGCAGCCTTCGGCCACGGCGTTCATGTCGTCGATGTAGGTGGCGTCGGGCAGGACGGTTTTGGCCTTTTCCATGGCCTGGGGATCGTGAACCCGCAGGGTGGCGCCTTCCTTCAGGAGCCGGTGGCACAATTCGATGGCGGGCGACATCCGGACGTCGTCGGTGTTTTGCTTGAACGCGAGGCCCAGGATGCCGAGGCGCTTTTCCTTGAGCACCCACAGGGTGTCGGTGATCTTCTTGACGAACCGGTCCATCTGTTCGGCGTTGATGCGCTGGACCTCCTTGAGCAGCCGGAAGTCGTAGCCGAGCTGCTCGGAGATCTTGATGAACGCGCTGAGGTCCTTCGGGAAGCAGCTTCCGCCAAACCCCAGGCCCGCATTCAAAAAGCGCCGGCCGATGCGGACATCCATGCCCATGCCGTGGGTCACCTCCTGGATGTTCGCCCCGCTGGCCTCGCAGATGATCGCCAGCGCGTTGGCATACGAAATCTTCAGCGCCAAAAACGAATTCGCCGCGTGCTTGATCAACTCGGCGGAGTTGATGTCCGTGATGATCACCGGCGCGCCGCAGGGCGCATACACCTCCTGCATCGCCGCCACCGGCCGCGGCGATCGCACCCCCACCACCACCCGGTCCGGCTTCATGAAATCCTCCACCGCGAAGCCCTCCCGCAGGAATTCCGGGTTGCTGACCACGTCAAAGTCCACCTTCGTCGCGCCGTAGCGCTTGATCGTCTCCGCCACCTTGTCGCCCGTGTTCACCGGCACCGTGCTCTTGTCCACGACAATCTTGTAGCTCGTCATGGCCTGCGCGATTTCCCGCGCCACCTTCTCGATGAAACTCAGGTCCACCGACCCGTCGGGCAGCGGCGGCGTGGGCACCGCGATGAAAATAATGTCCGATCGCGCCACCCCCTCCGCCGTCGACGTCGTGAACCGCAGCCGCCCCGCCGCCACGTTGCGTCGCACCAGCGTTTCCAGTCCCGGCTCGTAGATGGGCATGCCGCCCTCCTGCAAGAGCCGCACCTTGGCGGGATCGTTGTCCACGCACACCACCTCGTGCCCCAGTTCGGCAAAACACGTGCCGGTGACCAGCCCCACATACCCCGTGCCTATCAGCGTCAGTTTCATGGCCGGCCGCCATGCCTTGCCGCGTGCTTTACTTCAAAGCCGGCTTCGGGCCGTTCGTGACCGCCGCGGGCTTCAGAACGTTCGAGAGGACAGTGGCGGGCTTGGTGATATTTGTCAGAATGGAAGGGGTCGGCGCGTTGGTGGTGGCCGGCGTCGGGACAGGAACGTTGGTGGCCGGGCGGTGGGGCAGGGGAGAGGCGGGGGCGGCGTTGCTCAGGGCGGGCTGATTGGTGGCGGGCTTGGGGGGGATGTTGGTGGCGCCGACGGGTGGCACGACGGGGCTTGCGATCGGAGGCGCGTTGGTTTTGGCCAGCTCCGGATGTTCCTTGAGGATGGCCTGGAGCCGCAGGCCGGCCAGGACGGCCGGACTGCTGCGGGGATGATTCACCTGGAGAATGTCCTCGTAGAGTTTCTTGGCGTCTGCGGGCTTGTCTTGGTGCTCGTAGATCCGGGCCAGGCCCAGTTGCACGTCGGTCACGATGACGTCGGTGGGGTAAATCTTCCTGAGGCGCTCGTACCCGGCGAGGGCTTCGGACGTTTTGGTTTGGGCTTCGAGCGAAGCGGCCTGCCCCAAGAGCGCCTGCGGCAACCACGGGCTTTCCGGGTAGTTCTTCTCAAACCGCCCGAAAAGCGCCTCCGCCTCGGGGTATTGGCCCTCGGCAAAACGGAGGGTGGCCGCCTGCAGCAACGCCCGGGCGGCAGCATGCGTGCTGGGGTGGTCTTGTGCCACCTTGAGCAGGGTCTCGACGGCGTTGGGCGGCGGGCTCTTGCCAGGGGGGATCGGCAGATCCACCTTCGCCAGCGCCAAACTGGCGCGGACTTCCTTCTGGCGCATCTCGTAGACGATGAGCGCCGTGACCAGGATCACCCCCAGCGCCGCACCGCCCCAAAGCGCCACGCGCCGCTTGTTCTTCACCACCCAGTCGAGCCACTTCATCCAGTCCACCTGGCCCGCAGTCACTGTCTCAGATTCCATAATAAAGCGGCAACTTTCCCGGGCACCCACCCAAAACGCAAGCCCGAAAATGGGGCCCGAAAATGGGCAAATGGGCAAATCACAGCCCGAAATCACAGTCACAGCCCGAAATCAGGGTTCTTGGAAATTTCAAATTTCAAATGAGATCTGAAATTTGAGATTTGAGATCTGAAATTTGAGATTTGAGATCTGAAATTTGAGATTTGAGATCTGAAATTTGAGATTTGA
>JAFGQR010000118.1 GCA_016935555.1 Verrucomicrobiota bacterium | reverse complement strand
GGAGTAATCCGGCACGAGTATTCGCTCAGGTAGCTCTTTTTGGGCGTGACGTTGAGGCCAGAGAACAGAGCCAAGCCTTGATCCGCGCCCAGCGCCATGACATGGCTCTTGCGCTCCATTGACCACAGCTTGAGTGCCAGACAAGCGCGCAGGGCATGGGCGCAGGCAATCATTTTCGATCCCGGCAGTCGCGCGGCCTCAGCGAGTTGCTTGGGATGCAAGCCCACCAGATCGGGAAGGAAGAGAAAGAGGCCGCCACAGCGGGTAAAGAACCTCCGGGGCGCCAGGGAAAAATCCCGCACGTCGGCCACGTCTTCAATCGTGGCGCGCGGCTGCTGGGGGCGTTCCTCGTCCAAGCGGCGCGGCAAAGGCGCAAACCCCTCGGCTTTGAGAACCTCGCGGACACCGGTCGGGCTCAAGGGGAGCTTCTGGTCCTTGAGGGTTTGGCTGATCTCATAGACCGAATGATTCTGCTTGCGCAAAGCGATGATGAGGTCCCGGGCCGCCGACTTCTTGGGCTGCAGCCGGGGACCGCGGCGGGAAACGGCGAAAAAGACCGGATCTGGATCGCGGATGAAGGCATGACAGAGGACGCGGAAAGCTCCCGTGGAATAGCCGAAGGCGCGCGCGACCTCCTTGGAGGAGCGGCCTTCGACATAAAACGCGCGCAGGGCTTCGTATTGACGCTGTTTGGGCTGCTTCGGTTCGAGGAAGAACCGCCGCGGTACTGTTAGTATAACTGGTGCGCTCACCGTTATGGCGTAAAGCTGTCATATACCATGGGTCGTGTCAACGAATATTTTGCACCCAAGATGCTGTATATCGGCAAATTATGAGATTACTTAGGAATTGTGGGTATTTTGGGCGGTTTTGCAGTGCATCGAAAGAGACTGAGCATCGGATTCCGTTCGGAGTCACACAGCGCTATAGCATATCTGAGCGCACCATATAATTAACTCGGTAGAAATGCACGCACGTGCGCTGAAATCCAAAGACCGTGGGGAGTGCTCGGATTTTGCAGGCGCACGGGCACCAGACGCGCCAGCGGACCACGGCGAAATTGCCCGGCCTGTTAGGCGCTCCCGCTCGCGTGGAAATTCAGGCTAGGAGGCGTCGCAGGCCCGTGGGGGTACCGGGAAACCACCCCAGCCCTTCCGGCGCGTCCTAGGGCCATGTGCGGCCTTTTAACGGGGTCAATAGTCCCATTCTCCCTGCCACTGTCGACCTCAATTCCGATCAATCCCACCGGGGAGATTCGAACTTGAACCATAATGCGCGATAGCCTGTTCCTGCTTACGTTTTACTTACGTGTTGTCTTCTTGCGTTACAGGCAAAAGCGCATCTTATCCTCTATTCATAGGGGTTTCGTGAAGTTTGGCGGAGAGAGGGGGATTCGAACCCCCGATAGGGATTTAGGCCCTATAACGGTTTAGCAAACCGTCGCCTTCAGCCACTCGGCCATCTCTCCGGCGATTGAGCAGCCCACAATATCCCCCAGGCGCCCCCCAGGGCAAGCAGTTTCGCCCCGCACCCGAACGCCGCCGACATCCATGGACTCAGCAGCGTTATTGCCACCACTTCCATTGCTCGAGGTGTCGGCGTGCGTAAGCGACGGCGGCGGGAGCGCCGTAAAAGACGAGTTCGGCGCGCTCCGCTCCGCGGCGGATCACGCAGACGGTCCGGTGGTGGCGGCAGGCGTCGAGAAACGCTTTGAGATCATGGGTCTTGGCGAAGTAAAGAACCCGCTGTCGATCCAGCCGCTCAGACCACTTCTGGAGATCTCCGTGGGCGTCGCCGTCCGCCACGATGGGCAGCCGGCCGACCCAGCGTTCGCGGTAGGGGAACATCCGGATCCAGTCCCAGGGTGTCCAGCCGAGAGCCCCGATGACCGCGTTATATCCGGGCCGGCCGTCCAAGCCGTCGTCGTAAACCATGTAGGCGTTCATCATGCTGTGGTCCATCTCCGGATAGAACAGCGTGCCGATCTCAAGCGCCGGCGCAATGACCTCGCTTTGATAGCGCGCCCACGGCAGCCCTTGGCGACCCGCCGCGTCCGCGGCTTCAAAGCGGCGCCGCTCAGCCGGGGTCATGTCCGGCGGCACGAGCCAGTTGGAAACGTGGTGAGCGGGGTGTCCGCCGAGCCATTGCAGCTTGTGGGCGTAATTCTCGGGATTGGCCACAATTTCGAGGGGGTACTGGTTTCGGCGCGCATGGCCCCTGGACTCCTCCACGGACACCTTTGGGCCGTTGGGAGTATTGGGCTTGACCCCCAGGAAATGAAGGCGCATCGCAGCGGCGGCCTTGACCATCTCGACTCCGCCCGGCGGGCTCTTGAGGTGGGCCTGGAAGGTGGAAAAGGCGCCCTCCGGGATGGTAGTGGTGTCCTCCTGCACCTCCTTCTTGCGGATTGCCCCGGAGGCGTTGGCGGTGAGGATATCGAGGGCATGGATGGCGTAGTAGGTGCCGTAGAGCCGGGAACGCCAGCCGGGACGATCGCCGAATCCGCCGTCGGCGTTTTGCAGGGAGTTGATCCAGGCAAGGCAGGCCGCGGGATCGGCGGCGTGGGCATCCAACGCCTTCAGCGCCTGAAGAGCGCACCACGTGTACCAGATATCAGGCTGGTTGCTGTGGGCCTGGTTAACGGGATGCCACCGAAACCCGCCCGCGGCGGTCTGGCAGGAGCGAAGCCAATCGACGCAGCGGGCCGCATTGGGAACATCGAAGCCCAACGCCCGCAAGGCGAGCACCGCCTGGCTCGTTGCAACCACGTGGGCCGCCGACTCGTCCCGGGGTGCCTCCGGCCGGCAGGCGTCCTCGAATCCCCCGCTGCGGCATTGCCGGGCCATCAGGAACGTCCTGGCTGCCTCCGGGTTTTCGATCGTTCCGCCCGAGAGCGTGATCGCGGCGGTGAAATATCCGAGGTCCGAGAGATCATTGAACTGGGCGACGCGGTTGGCCAGCTTGCGGGCATCGATGCGGGGGTAGTACCAGCCGCCGCGATCGGCGTATTCCAATGTCCATTTTGCCTTCAGATCATGCGGGGCGAGGTTGTCTTGGCCAAGGAGACGAGCCAGTTGGGCGCGCTGGTAAATGTCCCAGGACCAGGTTCTGTGGTGGGACCCTTCTTCGAGGTAAGCCGCGCGGCTGCCATTTCGGAAAGCCTGTTCCGGTCGGTGGATGGACTGGCCGAGCAGCCGGAGGGCATGCACGGCCGGGTAGTTCCAGGCCAAGTCCGTGTGTGTTTGGTCCAGCGGCCCAAACGCGCCGTTTGCCTTCTGGTGGGCAAGCAGGAAACCGATGGTCGCGTTCGCATCGACTTCCGCAGCCGTGGCTGCGAACGCAAGGGAGAATGCGGCGACGAGCCCCATGCAAGCGGCGCGGCAGCGTGTCGGTGCCAGTGATCCATGCATGAGGAGGAGGATAGTGGCGCCCGATGGGCTGCGCCAGCTTTCCATTATTCGTCGCCCCCAGTTCGCGGCGCGACGCGCCCGCCGTGGTGGTCAGCAACAGGCCGAATCAGGTAGGCATGATCGGCGTCCTGCACGAGGGCGCCGGGATGCTGTCCGATCCGCTGGTCGCCCGGGCGCTAGCCCGGCTTGTCGAGGATCACGCCCATGCACGTCCAGTGATCGAGGTCCGGCGAGCGATACACGCCCAGTCCGCGCCACAGGTCTTTGACCATCCAGAACCAGCCTTTCCAGCGGAACACATCGGGGCCTTCGCCTCTGCCGGGATCGGGATCGGGCCTTTCGGGCGCCGTGGGTTGCCAGGCATGGAGATCCTCGCTATCGAGCACGGTGCCGGGAATCTTGCGTTGTTCGTTCTTGAACCACATGCGCCAGCGGCCGTTGGGGAGCCGGTGCACGCAGGCGTCAATGCTGCCGGGGACCACGACGCTTTCGAACTTCCAGTCGAGCAGGTTCGTGCTCGTGTAGTGCAGCATGTCGCGCGTGCCTTTGAGCGGCTGGCACGATGCGGACACGCGAGCGCGGAATACGGCGCCGCCGGGGACGGAAGTGCGTGTGGAACAGGTCCGGCACGAGTTCTGGTTTGCCGCCGCGCTGGCAAGCCACATGTTCGGCCGCCGTTCGGCCAACGCGGAGGCGGACCGCTACAAGAAGGCGTTCCTGGAAAACTTCAACGCGGCGGTCACGGAGAATGCGCTCAAATGGCACAGCATGGAGCGGGTGCGGGGCCAGGTGGACCACGCGATTGTGGAGGCGATGCTCGATTGGACGGCGCAGCACGAGATTCCGCTGCGGGGCCACAACGTGTTTTGGGGGGTGCCGAACATGGCGCAGCCGTGGTTGAAAACGCTGGATGACGCCACGCTGCGGGAGGCCGTTCGAAGCCGCGCGCTCGATGTGGCCCGCCGGTATCGCGGCCGGTTTGCCGAGTACGACCTGAACAACGAGATGCTGCACGGCAACTACTACGAACAGCGCCTGGGCGCGAACATCACCCGCGACATGGCCGCCTGGATGCGCCAGGAGGATCCCGGGGCCGTGCTTTATCTCAACGACTATGACATCCTGACGGGACGCCGTGTTGACGATCACGTGGTGCAGATCCGAAACTTCCTCGCCCAGGGCGTGCCCATTGGCGGCATCGGGGTGCAAGGCCATTTGCACGGAGACTCGTTTGAGCCGGTCGCCGTGAAAGCCGCTCTGGAACGCCTCGCGGAGCTCAAACTGCCCATTCGCGTGACCGAGTTCAATTTCCCGGGGCAACGCTCGAAATACCACGGGAAACGCGGCGCCGTGCTCCCGGCAGACGAGGAGCAGGCGAAAGCCAAAGCGCTGACCGATTACTACCGCGCCTGCTTCGCACATCCGGCGGTTGAGGGCATCCTGATGTGGGGTTTTTGGGAGGGGGCCAACTGGATTCCGGTGTCGTCGCTCTACCGGCGGGATTGGACGCCGACGCCCGCGGCGGAAGCCTATCGGGACCTTGTAGAAGTGTTCGTTTCATAACCCATTCCGGCGCCGGCCGGAGCGCATGGCTTCAAAGGCATCGCGGCACGCCACGCCGTCTGCCGGTATTGCGGTGAGCCTGCATTCCCGACGGCACTGGGAAATGCAGGTTAGCCGGCGGTCGCGCGCTCCTCAACGCCAGGCCGCAAATCGTCCACAACCCATCGCCGCACGGCGCCCGCGTGGTCCATGCCGGCCACCAGGGGCATCGCATCGTGCCGCAGGCAAAAAGCCACGTCGGCGCTCAAGTCGGGATTTGCCAGCAGGCGCCGCCCGTTGCGGGCGTCGCGCATTGCCGCCTCGAGGTCGGTGCGGCGGGCGTGCCAGAGCTGGCGGGCGATCTGGGCGGCGTCGGTGATGTGGCTGCCGGCGAACCGGGGCCAAAGGGCGTCGGCGACAGCGCCGGCCGCGAGGGTATCTTCCAGGGCGGCTTCGTCGAGCGTGCCGGCGCAGACCAGGATCAGCGACGCCGGCGCGTGTCGCTGGAGCCAGCCGACGGTCGCCTGGCGGTTGACGAAGGCGCTCACGAGCACGGCGCGGGCGCCGGCGCACGCGCGCAGGGCCCGGGTGCCGTTGGTGGTGCTCATTGCCACCGTCCGGCCCCGCACCCGCCCGGCAGTGAACTCGCGGGGCGAATTGCCCAGGTCGAACTCGATCCCTTCCGCCAGTTCCGCCCCGATGCGAATGCCGTTGCGTTCTCCCGCGAGGAGCAGGTCGGGGCGTTGTCGACGGAGCGCCAGGGCGTCGGGGATTTCCGCCACCGGCAGGATGGCCTCGGCGCCGCGGGCCAGCGCGGTGATCATGGACGTCGTGGCGCGCAGCACGTCGAACACCACGCACACGGATGCCCGCAGGTCGCGATGCCGGAGGGCGGCGAAATCTGCAGGTGTCAACAGGACTTCGAGCTTGGGGTTGCAGGCCATGGGGTGTGGGCGGGGGCAAGCCGCGGCATCGGGGCGGCGTGGAATGCCCGCGGGTGCACGGCGAATGGCGGCCGTGGGGCGCGCCGGGCCGGGCGGCGTGGGGCGGGTGTGACGGGTAAAGGATTGGGGCGATGTGGGTTCACCGCTCCACCCGGCTCAGTTCGAGCTTGTCCACGTAAACCGCCTGGATCGCCGACGATCCGCCGCCGCTCCTGTCGAAACGCCCCGGGCCAATCCAAAAGTAATGGTCCCGCTCCGGCGTCCATTCGGCGACGTCATACCACGCGTATTCGCCGCTCGCAGCCGACGTTGTGCGCTCGCAGCCGCCACGGCTTTGCCGGGTTTTCGGATCGTAGACGCCTGCCCAAAAGGCCTCGCCCTCCTTGCCCGGCAGTTTCTCGACCCGGACGCGCATGCGGAGGCGGTAGGAGGTGTCCGGATCGAACGCCACCTGGGTGAATGGGAGGGTGACGCACCACTCGTAATGGGTGTTGAAAAGCTTGAGCGCCGAACCATCCTCGGCCCGCGGGTCGGAGACGGTGTCGCCCCAGGTGCCGCGCCGGGCAAGCGACAGGACGCTGTCCTCAGCCACAGCCCGGCTTCGGGGGGTGGCGGCGGTGGGTGGGGGGTTGGTCCACGACGTCCACAGAGCAAGCGTGTTCTGGTGATGGTCGTGGCTTTCCGAGATCCGAATGTCCCTGGCCTCGCGGAACCGCGCCAGCAGTTCGGCGGCAAGCATGCCGCGTTCGGGCGGAGGATCGTATTGCCGCGGATTGCGCGTCACCCAGAGCTTGATCGGGTCGGTGGCGGGCAGCCGCATGAGCCGCGCGTAGAGCACCGGAATGGCGCCCATGCGCACGTTGTACGAGTGCGCGGGGGAATCTTTGACGGCGGCCTCGGCCCGTGCCCACAACGCGGCGGCCCGCGCGTAGAAGGCGTCGGGGATGACGGGGTTTTTGACGTCGTCGAAGATGCGCAGCGGTTTGGCGGCGGGATCGTTGTGGAAGGTGTGCAGCTCGTCGAAGTATTGGCGCACGAGCGGGGCGGCGGCGCCATAGTAGCCGTTGAAGAAATCCGCAAGCAGCGGTTCCGCCGGCAGGTCCGGGTTCCACAACCACCTGGCCAGGAGCCAGGCCTTCAGTTCGGCGAAGTCGGCGTGGCGGCCCTGATACGCCCCCTGCTCAAAGAGGCCGACCACGTGGTGGTCGCGGAAGAACTTCACGTTGCCCTGCAGGACGAGCACATTGGGAAAGGGCGCGATGTAATTGCGGAAGTCGGTGGTGTAATCCCAGATGTAGAGCTTGTCGGTCATGGCGCTCCAGCCGCGGATGTCGGCCACAAACTTCCGGTTCTGATCGAACGCGCTGCGGTCGAGAGGCTGGGAGAAATCGCACTCGATGGTGCAGAGGCGCGGCACCACATTGCGCCGCGGGCGGACGGTTTGGGGCGGTTTGCGGGTGTATTGGTAGGCGAGCGTCTCGATCCAGACGTCCGGGAACTCCTTCTCCACGGCCTCGGCCACCCGGTTCACAAACGTGATCAGCGTCCCCGCGTGGGATTCCTCGCGGTCGTCGATGGCCTTGCAGGCAGGACAGGTGCAGTAGTTGTGCCAGTCGTTCTGGCTGACGCTGAAGAGCTTTGCCCCGGGGTCCTTGCGGATACGCTCCAGGAGCCGTTCGGTCACGATTTTGAGGACATCGGGATGCGTCAGGCAGAGCTGGCTGTAATCCTTGACCCGCTTCCCGCTCACCTCGCTGAAATACTCCGGGTGCGTCGCGAAAAATTCCCCGGGCGGACACAGCGTGTTGAAGGTGTGAACGAAGAGCCCGGCGCCGAACCGGATGTTGCCGCCGTGCTTGTCGCCCAGGCGCATCGAGTTGCCGTTGGCCTTGTTGCGCGCCGCCAGGTCGCCGTCAAACATGTCATACCAATACGGCTCGCGCATCGCAAAGGCCGGACGCTGGGTCTGATCGACAGTCGGGATGCGCCAAACGTCGAGTTTGGGGATGACGCTGTGCCACGTGGCATACCAGCGGCAGCCGCCGAACTGTTCGAGAAGTTCGTAAACGCCGTAGAGCGTGCCGCGCACGGGGCCGCCGAGAATCACCAGGTGGGGCGGATCGCACCGCAGCCGAAACCCGTCGTCGCCCAGCGTCTTCACATCCGCCGGCGAGCCCAGAACCCGCGCCGTATGCCGCGTGTTGCCCAGCAAAATCGCGCTCTCCGGCAGCGGGCTGTCGTCCGTGAGAACCGGCAATTTCACGCCCGTCATTTGTTGGACGAAGTGTTGCAGTTCCTCGGCCGCATGAACCTGAGAAGGCGATGCGCCGGCCGGCCGCACGATGGTGCAGGCGGCGGGCTGGCCGCGCGTGGCCAGCGTGAGGTCTCCGGCAACCAGCGGTCCCGCCAGCACAACGAATCCAAGCATGAGCAGAGATGTCTTCATTCGATCTCCTCCGATACAGCCATCACTTCCGGGTTTGCGCAAGCCCCGTGCTGACCCGAATTTCCCATCACCCGGTGGGAACTGCGGGCTAACCCGGCCCGTTTGTGCGCGTCTCTTGCGCCTCCTCGCGCACTCACGCCATCAAGCCGCCCGGGCAAGGCCCCCGTCCAAGGGCCGGCGCCGACGGCGGCTCGCGCGTGCGGGATGCGCGGCTCGAGGACAATCACCGGGTGTTGCGCGCGGTCCAGCCAGCCCAGCAACCGAATCACATCCTCCCGCGCCAGAGCGACGCACCCGGACGTCGGCACGTCCGGCCCGGCCCAGACGTGCAGGAAGATGGCGCTGCCTTTTCCGGGAACAACCGGGGCCGTGTTGTAGTCGATCACGATGCCAAGGCGGTAGAAGTCGTCATCCCGTTTCATCCGTTCAAAGGACCGGGCCTGGGGGATGCCACTCACCCACTGGTTGTATTGGGGCGACTGCGGGTCATCGACCCAGAAATCGTTCTCCGTCGCCTGCCGGTAGGCCAGGTTCGTCGGAACAACCGCCTCATCCCCAAATGCCGTTCCCAGCCGGTAGACGCCGGAGGGCGTGCGGCCGTCGCCCTCGGCCTTCGTTCCAGCAGGCGCCAATCCATTCCGTCCGATCACGGCCGGCATGGAAGGAAACACGGCGCGCCAGGCTCCGCCCCGCCGTTCCCAGGAGGACAGACCGGCGCGGAACCCCGGGGCGGGTTCGGCGAGAACCACGAGGGCCTGGCCGACGTGCGGCTCGAGTGCCTGCAAGCGGCAGGCGGCCTCGGGAATCCATGCCCGACCCGGCTCCCGGCCGGAATCCCGCCCCGCGGACGCCGGGGCAACGGAGCCGGGGATTGCGGCGCAGCCCGCACCGAGCAGGCACGCCAATCCGCCGGCCGCCGCCAGGGCTCGAGCCTTCATGCTCCGGCCGCCTCCGGCATCCAACGTTTGCCGCCGAGAATCCGGGCGATGAGCATGCCGGCCACATTGTCGCCCGCCGCGTTGACCATGGCCGCCGGCGGATCGACCAGGGTGCCGATCATGGAGATCAGGGGCAGGGCCTGCGGCGGGAACCCGTAGAGGGTCACAATGAGCAGCTCGCCGAGAAAGCCGCCCCCGGGGACACCGCTCATGACGGTGCCGCTCAACAGGGCGACGCCCACGGCCGTGGCGAGCGTGCCGGCGCCGGTGAAATCCATCTGAAACAGGCCGAACAGGAAGGCGATCTTGAGAATCGCCGAGAGACACGATCCGTCCATGTGAATCGTGGCGCCGATGGGAATGACCAGCTCCCGGATATCGTCCGGCACGCCGATTCTCCGAGCCGCGTCCAGGTTCGTGGGGATCGTGGCGATGCTGCTGCCCGTCCCCCACGCCGTGGCCGCCACGGGCACAATGTAAGCCCAGAAACGCCTGACCCCCGCAGCCCGCCCCGCCAGAAACGCATACACGGAAAACGCGACCGCGAAATAGCCCAGCGCCACCGGGTAATAGAGCGCCATCGCCCGGAAATACGATCCCATCAGCCGCGGGCCGAACACGCCCGTCAGGTAACCGAAGTAGGCTCCCAAGCCCACGGGCGCGTAGAGCATGATGAGCCGAATGAGCCTTGTCATGACGGCGTTGCCTGCCGCCAGAAACAGCACGAAGGGCCTCGCTTTCTCCCCGGCCAGCGACGCGGCCAGGCCCACGAGCAGGGAGAAGACAATGAGCGCCAGCATGTGCTGCTTCGAGAGAAGCGCGGCAAAATCCGACACCGTGAACGCCCGCACGATCTGCCCGGCGATCGGCTCCGCCGCCGCCGGCGCCTGCGCCGGCAGATCCAGGCGCACCCCCTGCGCGGGCGGACACAAGACGACCCCCGCCATCATCCACAACGACGCGACGATCCCGGTGCCGACAAAGATGGCGATCATCCACCCCAGGATCCTCCCCAGCCGGTTCCCCCGGGCCACCGACGCCACGGCCGACGAGACGGAGAAGAACACCAGGGGAACCACCGCCGTGAAGAGCAGGTTCAGGAACAAGTCGCCCCACGGCTTCAACACCGACGCCCGCCCCTTTAACAGGCATCCCGCCAGGGAACCCGTCAGGATGAACCCGACCAGGACGAGCGAGAACGCGTGAGCACTCCAAAAGGTCTTGGCGGGCGGTCGGGCAGGCATCATTCAAGTGGCGTTCATCGGTTCGCGCGCACGATCCGGCCCGCACCCCGCGGCTTGGAGTCCGCGACCCCTGAAACGCGTTGCGGGCCGACCATGTTCGAGCCTCGAGATGCCGGGCCGCGCGGACGACGTCAAGGATTCTGTGCCACCGCTTCGCGGGGGATTCCATGCTGACCCAGGGCAATGGCGGATTGCGGGATCGCAGAGCGGGCCGCGCGACGGCACGTGCAGGCCCCAACCGACGCGCCCCCCGCCTGTGGACCCTACCGCGCCAAGGGTCAGCCCGCGGCTCGCGACAGGTCGATCCACTGGCGGGTTTGGGAGGATTGCACGGCGGCGTCCATGACGGCCTGGGCGGCGGCGCCGTCGTGGAAGCTGGGGGTGCAGGGCCGCTGGTTGCGGATGGCGTCGACGAATTCCCAGGCCTGGTCATAACGGAAGGTGACGAGCGGGTCCCCCGCGCCGGGGTCGCGGGGGCTGCCGGGCCAGGTCCAGAACTCGCGAGGGACGTCGAGGGGTTCGAGGCCGGGTCCGCCGGCGTGGCCCGCCTGCAACCGGTTCCACTGGCTGGTGGTGAAGACGAAGCTCCCCTGGCTGCCGTTGATTTCGACGGAGTCGAGGCTGCGCCAGCTTTCATTCCGGCCGGCGGCGAGCTTGCTGCTCTCGAGCACGCCGCTGGCGCCGCTGGCGAACTCGGCGAGGATGGCGACCCAATCGTCGGTGTCGTTGGGGTGGCCGCCGCGGATGGGGACGAGGGTCTTGGTGTGGGCGACGAGGCGGCGGATGGGGCCGACGAGGGTGTGGGCGAAGTCGATGCGGTGGCTGAGCATGTCGCCCAGTTCGCCGGTGCCGGCGAGGCGGGTTTGCTGGCGCCAACCGAGGTCGCGGTCCCCCCAGTCCTGCAGGCGGCAGGATCGGTAGTGATACGGCTGGCCCAGGTCGCCGCGCTGGACGAGGTGGCGCAGGTAGCGCATGGCGGGAACGAAGCGATAGGTGAAGGCGGTCATGTGGCGCACGCCGGCCCGGTCGGCGGCGTCGGCCATGGCGCGGGCGTCGGCCGCCTGCAGCGCCAGGGGCTTTTCACAAAGCACATGTTTGCCGTGCGCAATCGCGGCCCGGGCAATGGCCGGATGCAGAACGTTGGGCGTGGCGATGATGACCGCATGCACGTCGTCCCGCCGAACGATGTCCTCGTAGCGAGTGCTGGTGATCCGGACCCCGGTTTGCAGGCGGGCGCGCTCAAGCGTGGCGGGCTGAGCGTCGCAGAGCGCGACGACGCGCGTGTCGGGGCACAGGGCGAGGCCGGGGAGGTGGTTTTGGAGGGTGATGCTGCCGCAGCCGACGATGGCGACATGGAGTGAGTTCATGCGGGGAGGCGTGGGGAGGGTGGGGAGGGTTCGGGCGGGCCGTCAGACCTTCATGCGGACGAACAGGAAGTAGAGGAGCAGGACGACGCCGAGCGACAGGGAAATGGCGTTGACGTCGCGGGCGCGTCCGCTGAGCAGCTTGACCGCGGGGTAGGCCATGAAGCCGAGGGCGAGACCGTCGCCGATGGAATAGGACAGGGGGATGCCGGCCAGGACGAGGAACGCGGGCAACTGTTCGCTGGGGTCGGCCCAGTCGATGTGCTGGACGTTGCGCAACATCATGGCGCCGACCAGGACAAGCGCCGGGGCGGTGACGGGCGGGTAACTGCCGATCATGGCGATGACGGGCGCGAAGGCCAGGGCGGCGAGAAACAGGACGGCGACGGTGACCGCCGTGAGGCCGGTGCGGCCGCCGTGCTCGACCCCGGCGGCGCTTTCGATGTAGGAGGTGACGGTGCTGGTGCCGAGGCAGGCCCCGACAACGGTCGCGGTGGCGTCGGAAACGAAAGCCTGCCGGGCGCGCGGCAGCTGGTTGTCGCGGATGAACCCGGCCTGCTGGGCGACGCCGACGAGGGTGCCAACGGTGTCGAAAAACACCATGAAGAGGAAAATGACGATGAAAGGCCACATCGCCGGGGAAAGCGCGCCCCGCAGGTCCATCTGGAACCACGTGGGAGCCATCGAGGGCGGCAGCGCGACGACGCGGTCGGCCAGGGCGAACTGGGTCATCAGCCTCGATTCGGCAACAAGCGGCGTCTGCGCCGCCTGCGGCGCCAGCGCGGGCAACCCGAGTTTGAGGGTCACGGCGAGGGCAGTGGCGGCGCCGATCCCCCACAGAATCGACCCGCGCACACGCCGCGCATGCAGCGCCCCAGCCACGAGCAGTCCGACCAGGAACACGACAAGATCGGGCGAGGCGAACCGGGGGTTCAAGGCGACGAGGGTGCCCGGGTTCCTGACGATGAGCCCGGCGTTTTGCAGGCCGATGAACGCGATGAACAGGCCGATGCCGGCGGCAATTGCGTGTTTCATGCTGCGGCTGATGGCATTCATCACGGCCTCGCGCACGCCCACCAGCGAGAGAACCAGGAACAGCACCCCGGAAAGGAACACGGCGCCGAGCGCCACGGCCCAGGGGCGGGCGAAGCCGGCGGCGGCGGCGGCGGGGATGACGGAGAGCACGAAGAAAAAGTTCTCGCCCATGCCGGGGGCCTGGGCGATGGGGTAGCGCGCGTAAAAACCCATGATGGCCGACGCCAGAGCGGCGGAGACGCACGTGGCGGCCGTGACGGCGCCGAAGTCCATGCCGGTGGCCTGGCCGAACATGGCCCCCGACAGCACGGCCGGCTGGACAAAGATGATGTACGCCATGGTGAGAAACGTGGTCGCCCCGGCCAGCGCCTCCGTCCGCGCCGTGGTGTGGTTCTCGCTCAGCCGAAAGAGCCGCTCCAGCATGGCCGCCACAGTACGTTCCGGACCCCGCCTGTCGAGCCTTTAGCGCAAAACCCGCGCGCAAAACACAAGATGCAGGCTGGAGGCGGGCGGGGTTTTCGCCGATACATAATTGGCCATCTGCAAAAAAAATTTTGCCGGACGGCGCGGATATGCGATAAGAGCAGGCTTTCGGGCTTGGTATGCGGCGATTGTACAACATCCTGTTTGCGTTGGGCTTCGTGCTGAGCGCTCCGTATTACTTTCTGCGGATGCGCCGCCGGGGGAATTGGCGTGAGGATTTTTCGCAGCGTTTCGGCCGCTACACGTCGAAGGTCAAGCAGGCGGTTTCGAACCGGCACGTGTTGTGGATTCATGCGGTGAGCGTGGGCGAGGTGAACCTGTGCACCCAACTGGTGAAGGCGCTCGAACCCCGCCTGCCAAACATGAAGATCGTGGTTTCGACGACAACGACAACGGGCATGGGCGAGCTGCAGAAAAAGTTCCCCTCGCACATCCAGAAGATGTATTATCCGGTGGATCGGCCGAAGTATGTGAACCGGGCGCTGATGACGCTGCATCCGCAGGTGGTGGTGCTGGTCGAGGCGGAGATCTGGCCCAACTTCCTCTGGAGAGCCCAGGAATTGCGCATCCCGCTCTTTCTGGTGAACGCGCGGTTGTCGGACAAATCCTACCGCGGCTACCGCCGGTTCGGTTTCCTGTTCCGACCCCTGTTTGCCGCATTCACGGGGGTCGGCTGCCAGAACGAGGGGGACGCGGCGCGGCTGCGGACGCTCGGATGCCGCCCGGAAGCCATTCACGTGGTGGGGAACATGAAGTTCGACGCCGCGCCGCTCGAGGAGCGCCGGGTGGTGGATGTGCCAGAGCTGCTCCGGCAGCTCGGCGTCCCGGAAGGGGCGCGGCTGCTCGTGGGCGGCAGCACGCACGCGGGCGAGGAGGCGATCCTGGCCGAGGTGTTCCAGCGGCTGAAGCCGCGGTTTCCCGGGTTGTTCCTGGTGGTGGCTCCGCGCCATTTCGAGCGCGGCAAGGAAGCGGGGCGGGACCTCACCGCCCACGGGGTGAAATTCGCCTACCGCAGCGAGATGAGTGTCAACTCGCGCTACGAGCCGCGGTCGATCGAGAGCCTGCTGCTGAATACCACTGGCGAGCTGAAATACTTCTACGAACACGCCGCCGCGATCTTCGTGGGCAAGAGCCTGACCGCCCAGGGCGGCCAGAACCCCATCGAGCCGGGCGCGCTGGGCAAGGCGATGGTGTTCGGCCCGAACATGCAGAACTTCGAAGCGGTGGCACGCAACTTCGTGGCCAGCCAGGCCGCCCTGCAGATCCCGGATGCCGCAGGCCTCGAGGAGGCCCTCGCGCGGATCCTGGGCGACGAGGCGTTCGCAGCCGAACTGGGGCGCAACGCGATGCGGGTGGTGAAGGAAAACTCGGGCGCGATGGAGCGAACGGTGGACATGATCGTCAACGCGCTGCAGAACAGCTCCATCTTTGTCGCCGGCAGACGCTCGCGCCCCCGGCCGCGTTAGCCCGCATTTCTCACCGCCCTGTGAGCAATGCAGGTTAGCCCGCGCGGCGCCGCACCGCGCCGGGCAGGTCAGGACAGGATGCGGCCTTCGTCCAGGAAGATGCCCTGGAAATTCATTTCGAGGGCCTGGGGGTTGGTGGCTTTGGCGAGGGCTTCCTTCTTGGTGACCCTGCCTTCCTGGACGAGGTTGAACAGGGCCTGGTTGAAGCTGAGCATGCCTTCCTCGGCGCCGGTTTCGATGGCGGCGGACAGCTTGTCGAGGCGGTTTTCCTCGATGAGCTTGCGGACGGTGGCGGTGTTGATGAGGATTTCAAGGGCGGGCACGAGGCCGGTCTGGATGCCGGGCACCATGCGCTGGCAGATCACGGCCCGAAGCGTGCCGGCCAGCTGCCGCCGGATCTGCTCGCGATCGTCGGCCTTGAAGAAATCCAGAATGCGCGTCATGGACTGGGAGGCGGAGGTGGTGTGGAGGGTGGAGAGCACGAGGTGGCCGGTGTCGGCGGCGCTGATGGCGGCGGTGAAGCTGATGGCGTCGCGCATTTCCCCGATCATGATCACATCCGGGTCCTGGCGGAGGACGTGTTTGAGGGCATGGTGGTAGGAGAGCGTGTCGAGGCCGACCTCGCGCTGTTCGATGACCGACTGGTTGTCTTCGAACACGTATTCGATGGGGTCTTCGAGGGTGAGGATATGGCGTTTGAAGTTGGCGTTGATGTGCTCGATCATGGCGGCCAAGGTGGTGGACTTGCCGCTGCCGGTGGCGCCGGACACGAGCACGATGCCGCGCGGGGCCTCGGCGATCTGGGTGAGCACGGGCAGCAGCCCGAGTTCCTCAAAGCTCGGGACTTGGACCTTGACATAACGCATGGCAAGACAGAACTGGCCGCGCTGCTGGAACACGTTGGTTCGAAACCGGCCCACGTTGGGCAGGTAATACGAAAAGTCCACCTCGCGCTCCTCCTCCAACCGCGTCTTGGCGTGGGGGGGCACGATGGTTGTGACGACCTTTCCCATCCACTCCGGGGTGGGGAAGGGACACTCGATGGCGATGAGCTGGCGGTTGATGCGGAAAACCACCGGCGTGCCGATCTTGATGTGCACATCCGAGGCGCCGCCTTCGACCGCGGTCTGCAGAATGCGATTGAAATTATCCATGCCCGCCAGCCTAACAGGCGGCCGGACGGGGCGCTAGCGGGAATACGCCAGGGCGCTGAGGCGCGCCTGGGTCTGACGGGTGAGGTCGGTGAAAAGCATGGACACGCGGTAGCCCGCATGCCGGTTGCCCTGGCACTTCACGACCACGCCGGTGCAATTCAGCCGCTTGGGATCCAGCGGGGTTTGCAGGGACACGGTCATTTCCGCCCACACGTTAAACGGGGTGGCGCTTTGAAACTCAATGCCGTTCCGGCAAATCCTGATGGCGCTGGCAGCCAGATCCAGCCGCGTGGTTCGCGACTGGACGATCACCGGCTGGAAGTCTGCCGCACTGCCTAGTTTGCTGCCGCTCATACGCTGTTAGCTTAACATAAGCGCGGCCCGCGTCAACGCGCTCCATCAGCGAATTTCGGGGCGCGGGCGGGCGGGGCGGGCGCCGCTCACCATTCGATGACCGCGGAAGCCCAGGTGAGACCGGCGCCGAACACGACCAGCAACACCAGGTCGCCGCGCTGAATCCGGCCCGACTCGACCGCCTCGTCGAGGGCGATGGCGACGGAGGCGGCGGAGGTGTTGCCGTATTTGTCGAGGTTGACGAACACCTGCTCGGGCCTGGCGCCGAGGCGTTCGCCGACGGCATCGATGATGCGCCGGTTGGCCTGGTGGCAGATGACACATTTGATCTGGGAGATGGTCAGCTTGCAGCGGCGCAGCGCCTCGGCACCGGCGTTGTACATCGCGGTCACGGCGCTCTTGAAGGTTTCCTTGCCGTCCATGTGCAGGTAGTGCCAGGCCCTCGCCACCGTCTCGGCCGTCGCCGGATTGCGGCTGCCGCCGGCCGGCACGTAGATGAGTTCGCTCTTTTCGCCGTTGGCCCCCATGCAGGCCGTGAGCAGCCCGTGCGCCGCAGGCCGGTGCTGGAGAATGGCCGCGCCCGCGCCGTCGCCGAAGAGCACGCACGTGTTGCGGTCGTTCCAGTTGACGACGCTGGACAATTTCTCGGCGCCGATCACCAGGATGGTTTCGTAGGTGCGGGACATGATGAACTGCTGGCCGATTTCGAGCCCGTAGACGAACCCGGAGCAGGCTGCTTCGATGTCGAAGGCGGCGGCCCGGGTGGCGCCGAGCTTCTGCTGGACGAGGCAGGCGGTGGCGGGGCAGGACATGTCGGGGGTGATGGTGGCGACGATGATGAGGTCGATCTGGCTGGCGGCGATGCCGCCTCTCTTCATGGCCGCCTCGGCGGCCCGGGTGGCAAGGTCCGAGGTGTACTCGTCGTCGGCCGCCAGACGGCGTTCCTTGATGCCCGTGCGCGTCGTGATCCACTCATCGGAGGTTTGAACCCGCCGCTCCAGTTCCTGGTTGGTCAGCACCCGGGCGGGCATGTAGGAGCCGACGGCGAGGATGGAGCAGGTGCGGCCCTTGAAGCCGTGCTGAGCCCGCGGGTTGGTGAACGTCGGGGTGGGCGTGGTCATGCGGGGATCGTCACGGCCGTGAAGGGGACGATGGCGCTTTTGCTCAGACGCTTGTTGGCCTGCTCGATTTCGCGGCTGATGCTCTCGGTGAGTTTGTGCTGGATGCTCTCGGTGGCCACGCGGATGGCGTTGAAGATGGCTTTGGCGCGGGAGGCGCCGTGGGCTTTGATGACGGTGCCGTTGAGGCCGAGAAGCGGGGCGCCGCCGTAAGCATCGGGGTCCATGCGGCGCTTGATGTTGCGGAAGCCGGCGCTGGCGAGGCTGGCGCCCAGCTTGCGGATCAGGGTGCTGCTCAGCTCGCGTTTGAGCAGGCCCACGAAGGCTTTGCCCATGCTCTCGATGCTTTTGAGGACGATGTTGCCGGTGAACCCGTCGGTGACCACCACCTCGACGCGATCGGCAAAAAGGTCGTGTCCCTCGATGTTGCCGACAAAATTCAAGTCGAGCTGCCGGCAGAGCCGGGCGGCTTCCCGGGTGAGTTCGTTGCCTTTGGTGCTTTCGGTGCCGTTGCTGAGCACGCCGACGCGGGGGCGCTGGTGGTGGAGCAGCTCGCGGGAATAAATGCTGCCCATGATGGCAAACTGCACCAGGTGCACCGGCTTGCACTCGGGATTGGCGCCGGCGTCCAGCAGGACGAATTCCCGCCGGTCGGAGGGGACGACCGTGGCGATGGCGGGACGCTCCACCAAATCGAGGCGCCGCAGCTTCAGGGTCGCCGCCGCCACCAGCCCGCCGGTGTTGCCGCGCGAAATCACCGCCTCCGCCTTGCCATCCCGAACCAGCTCGATGGCCCGCACCATGGAACAATCCTTCTTGCGGCGCACCGCGTCCAGCGGCTTGTCGCTCATGGTGAGCACCTCGCTCGCGTGAAGAATCCGCACGCGCGGGTCGCGGCACCGGTGCCGGCTCATGGCCGCTTCAATGTTCCGCTCGTCCCCCACCAGGTACATCTCCGTGATGTCCGGGTATTCGGCCAGAGCGAGCCGCACGCCGTCGATCACCACCCCGCAACCCAGGTCGCCGCCCATCACATCCACCGCGATGCGCATAGAAAGAAAAGGCGCAGTCCAGCCGGAGGAGCCGTCCGCGCCCCGGTGCGGGTCAGGTTTCGGCCTTGACCGAGATGACCTGCCGCCCACGGTAGAAGCCGCAGGCGGGGCAGACGCGGTGCGGGATGTAAGGGGCTGCGCATTGGGGGCACACGCTGAGCTGGGGAAGTTTGAGCACGCTGTTGTAGGCTCGCCGCATCCGCTGCCGGCTGTGCGAGGGTTTTCGTTTCGGTACGCCCATAACAATCAACGGTTCACTGCAGTCCTGTCAGAGTTTCAATTGGTTCAACGGTTCCCACACCGGGGAACCCGATGGGGAGGCTCCGCCGCCAAGCGCCTTGCCCTTGGGCAGGTTGGCCAAG
This sequence comes from Verrucomicrobiota bacterium, assembly GCA_016935555.1. Lineage (GTDB taxonomy): Bacteria > Verrucomicrobiota > Verrucomicrobiia > Limisphaerales > JAFGQR01 > JAFGQR01. The sequence goes on along the minus strand of JAFGQR010000118.1, from coordinate 57,491 downwards.
CCATCACATTGGGGACTACACAACGGATGTTGCGGAAACGCGAGAAAAATATCGTCCCGAATATACGGCGTCAAGTCCACGCAATCGTCCTGGACCGGGGCCTTGTCCTCGCCGTCCATGGCGATCAGGCAGCTCCAGTTCTCCAGGACCACCTCGTGGGCAAAGGGCCGCAGGCAGCGGACGCACTCGCAGTCCAGAACCAGCCGCAGCCGCCCCTGGACGAGTATCCCCTTGTCCAGCCGCTCGGCGCGCAGCTCGTAGCGCAGCGGCTGGCTCACCCGAATCATGTCGTCCCGGGTGTCCCAGTCCAAGTCGGCGCTTGTCAGCTCGCCCTCGAGCCGGAGGACGCGCCTTTCCAGCTGCCGGAGGTTCAGCCGCAACGCCATGTCAGGCCCTCCGTCCGGATGCCCGCCCGGCGCCGCGCCGGGCCGTGGCGAATTTGCGGGCCAGGGCCCGGCCGACATGGGCCGGCACAAAGGGAGACACGTCGCCTCCCAGCCGGGCGATTTCCTTCACAATCCGCGAGCTCAAAAAGGTGTATTCGTCTTTGGGCATCATGAACACGGTTTCGATGCGCTCATTGAGCTTACGGTTCAACAGCGCAAGCTGAAATTCAAATTCAAAATCCGACACCGCCCGCAACCCGCGCATGACCGCCTGGCCGCCCCGCGTCTCGACATAATCGATCAACAGTCCCTGAAATGTCTCGGCGCAAACCCGCGGAAAGGGCCGGATGGCGTGCCGCACCAGCCCGAGGCGCGCCGCCTGGCTGAAGAGCGGGCGTTTCTCGTCACTGCGGGCCACCGCCACCACCACCTGGTCAAACAGCTTGGTCGCCCGCCGCACCAGATCCAAATGCCCGTTCGTCACGGGATCGAACGTTCCCGGATAGATGACCGTGCGCATGCGCATCCAGCTTAACAGGTCCGCGCCCGATGCCCATAGAAAAAAGGCGGCGCACGGGGCGACGGGCCGCGCGGCCGGTCACGATTCCGGGGCGGGCGCCAGCGAGGCGGGGGAGTCGTCGCGCCAGGGCACCTCGTAGGTCCTGACCTTCTCGCGGATGCCTTTGACGGCGACGGATTCCAGTTCCCGGCATGAGGCGGCGAGGGACGGGGCGTCGCGCTGCAACTCGCGGAACGTGGGTTCGCCGATGAGGATGCGGCTGCGGCCGGACACGCCTTCGAGCCGGCTGGCGAGGTTCACGTCGCGGCCGAACACGGTGTAATTGAGGATGTGGGCTTCGGAGCCCATGAGGCCGACGATGACGGTGCCGGTGTTGATGCCGGTGCCGAGGTCGAGCACGGGCAGCAGGGGCAAGGGAGGCTGGCCGGCGGCGAGGCGGGTTGGGTTGGCCTGCTCGCGCCGTTGATTTTCCGCCCGGCGCTCGCGGTTGAGGGCATGGATGGCCCGCTGGGCGTCGATGGCGGCGCGCACGCAGCAGAGCGCGTGTTGGGGGTTGGGAAGCGGCGCGCCCCAGAAGGCCACCACGCAGTCGCCCACGTATTTGTCCAGGGTCCCGTGGTGGTGTTTGACCTGCTCGGCCACGGCGGAGAGGTAGGCGTTGACGGTTTCGAGGGTGGCCTGCGCCTGGGCGGTGAAGTAGGCGTCGGCTTCGGCGCCGGCGAGGGCGTGCTGGCGGACATGGGTTTCGGCGTTGCCCTGCATGGTATCGGTGAACTCGGTGAAGCCGCGGACATCGGCGAACATGACGGTCAGGTGGCGGCGGCTGCCGCCGAGGTTGATGCGTTTGGCGTTCAACAGTTCATTGACAACGTCGGGGGAGACCAGGCGGGCGAAGACGCCCTTGACGCGGCGTTTTTCTTTTTGCTCGAACAGGACCTGATAGGTGACCAGGCCCACGTGGTTCATCAGGTGCGCCACCAGCAGCGGCAGGACCACCGGCACCCAGAACCGGAAACGGACGAACAGCCAGGTCGCCACCGCGCCGTAGGCCAGCACCGTGCCCGCCACCGCCACCGTGGGCCAGGGAGCCCGGAATTTCCACGTCAGCCCCGACGCCAGGAGGCCCAGCAGCACGATCAGGGCGCTGTGCAGCCAGGCCGGCGCCGGATGCACGAACCGGCCGGTGATGATCGAGTGGGCCACGTTCCAATGTTTGCTGACCAGGTAGGTTTCCTTGCTGAGCGAGGTGGCACCCACATCGGACACGTTGTTGCCGGCCAGGATCGATCCCACCACCACCAGCTTGCCGCGCCAGTCCGGCGGCGCCCCCCCCACACGAAAACCCGCCACCTCGGCAAACGAGCCCCGGGCCATCCGCGCGTCGTTCCACGCCAGACACCAGTTGATGTAGAAATATCCCGAGGGCGTCAGCGGGATGCGGCGCTCGACGCCGCCCGCGCCGCGCAGAACAACGGCGCGGGGGGTGACGACGGCGCGGTTCAGATCGATGCCCAGGTGCCGCGCGGCCAGCACGATCCCCAAATGCCAGATGCGCCCGTGGCGGGGGTCCTCGTGAAAGGCTTTGGCGCGCCGCAGGACGCCGTCGGAGTCCTTGTCACTGCTGATGTGCCCCAGCGCCCAGGCGTTGGTCCGGAACCAGTCCGCGGGCACAATCGCCTTCCACTGCCGGCCGGAGGTTTCGCTCATCACCGCCAGAGCCACGTTGCCCGCCGCCCGCAACTGGGCCCCGAAATAGGCGTCCGAGCTGATCCGCCCCCCGTCGCCGGTGGCGACCCGGGTTTGGGGGGTGTCCGGGTGGAGGAGGTCGAACAGGATGTCGAAGCCGATGGCTTGGGCGCCCTGGCCGGCGAGCATGCGGACGAGCCGGGCGTGGAACTGGCGGGGCCAGGGCCAGGCGGCGTGGAGCCGTTCGTTGAAAAACCGCACGCTTTCCTCGTCGATGTAGACGGCGGCGAGAACGGTGGGTTCGGCGGTGCTGCGGGCGGCTGCCTGGCGCATGCGCCAGTCGTACGTCAGCAGTTCCAGCCGCTGGAAGAGGTCAAGGCCGGGAAACCAGCGGGGAAGAGCCTGCAAGGCCAGCGCCAGGGCGATGACGGAGGCGCAAATCAGGGCGGGCACGGACCCCAGCGCCTTGAGTTTGAGAAGCGGACCGTACATGAGAAACCCGGAGCCGCCTGAGGCGGCTCCGGGTGGTGGCAAGGAATCAAATGGGGCAGCCGAAGGAACGGCGATCAGGGATTGATTTCGGTGTCGGTTCCCGGAGGCGGCTCGATGCCCTCCTTGGTGAACTGGTCGATGAGCCCTTCGCGGGCTGCACGGTCAATGACGTCCGACGCGGTTTTCGCGCTGAGGGTTCTCCTGCCCGTCTCCCCGTGTTTGAGGTTGAGCACCCCGTGCTGGTAGTCCTCCTCTTCGGCGGCTCTGCGCTTCGGCGGCGGCGGCTCGGTGCCGGCGCCGGGACCGGCGCCCGGGAGGCCCAGGCCGCGCATCTGGTTGTCCAGCTCGCGAATGAGTTCGGGCGGCGCGGCTTTCACACCCTCGACAGGGGTGAAATACACGGTGGGCGGCGCCACCAGGGTGTATGGCTTGGGCTGGCCACCCGGGGGCACATGGACGAACACGAAACGACCCTCGCGCAGGACGATGAACCCGGCGGAGCTGATGCGACCCCGGGTGCCGCGGATGCCGGCGACGCCATTCGGGATTTTGATGTCATACTTCGAGGCGGCGGCGAGTTTTTCGACGTTGAACAGCATGGTGCCATCAGGGAGGTTGAGCTGCACATCCACCACCGTGTCGGCACCGGTTTCGATCATCGCCAGCTTGTCCAGCGACAGGGTGGTGTTTTCCACCAGCCGCAACACGCCCACGCTTTTGCCCAGGAATAGGTCCACCGAAGAGTCCTTGGCCGTCTTGACGGTGGCCCCCTGGTCGAGGATGGTGCCGACCTTCAAGGGCACGGCGGGCCCGCCGGCAACCGAGAATACGGCCGAGCCGGTGATGGCCTGAACTTTGGCTTTGCCGGGGTGTGTCTGTGCGTGGAGCCCTGCGGCCAGAACGACGGCCAGAATTGGTACACTCAGGGTCACCGCTTGGTGAGTAAGCTGTTTCGTCAATTTCATATAATGTCTCCGGTCCGCTATCGTCATAAACAACACAGTCAGCGAAATGTAGAAAAATGACATTTCTTGTCAATGGAATATTCAGCCCAGTTCATTTTCGATCACCCACCGGCAGGCACAGCATAAACGTTGCCTGCCGCCCCTTCCTCCCCCATTATCCGCCCCCCCTGCCTCCGCGCCCCCCTCCGCGCCTCAGTGCCGGTACGCATCCTGCCCCGGGGCGGACTCCAGTTCCGCCAGTTTGCGCAGGACGATCTGGTAATAATGGTGCGCGATGGGGTTGCTCGCGCCGGGGCGCATCTGGAGCGATTGATGGAAGATGATCCTGGCTTTTTCGTAAGCCGCGTGTTTGAGGGCAGGTTCTTCGGCGGCTTCGGCGGCCTGGACATGGTGCCAGCCGACGTTGGCGAGGATGTAGTAATTGTTCGGGTCGAGGGCTTTGGCCTGCTCGAAAAACGGGGCGGCCTGGTCGTGCCGTTTCAGCCAATCCAGGCACATGCCGTAGCGGAGGGGGTTGTAAGGGTCGTGCCGGTTCAACTGCATGCCGCGCTCGTAATAAAGTAACGCGGTTTCCACCGGCTCCAGGTAGGTGGGCTCGCCTTGCCAGTTGTAAAGCCGGAGCCGCTCGCCGATATCGTAGGGCGTTTGCGGGTTCCCAGGCTCAACCGCCATCGCGTTCTCCAGGGCCCGTACCTGGTCGGCGGAGCTGGCTTTCGGGTCGCGGGCGCGCCCCAGCCAGTAGAGTTCGCGGGTCTGGCGCCACGCTTGGGCGCCCAGGTAACCGCCGGCGGCGAACAGGGCGAGCAGCACCGCGATGCGCAACGGCCAGTGGAGGGTGATCCAGTACCGTTCCGTGGCGAACCGGAAATGGCCGGTCACCAGCGCCATCAGGGTCACCGCCAGGATGGCGTTGGCGGGGATGTGCATGTTGAAATCGAACGCGGAATGGATCAGGATGGCCAGCAACCCGAGGCACGCCCCCATGACGAGCGAGGTTTTGTTGCTGCGTTTGGTGGTCAGGTCGTTCGGTGCCCGCTGGACATATCTCCAGGTGCGGAACACCTCCCAGTAAAACGCGATCCAAATCGCGGCTATCAGCGCGCCGCCGGCGAGGCCCCAATCCACCAGGGTGTTGAGGTAATCGTTGTGCACCCGCTCCGGGTGCTTCTGCAGTTGGTCGTCCGCGGGCCGATAGAGGCCGAAGCGGTGCTCGAAATGGGCCGGGCCCACCCCCCACCAGAAGTGGTCCTGCCAGATCTGCCAGGCCGGCCCCCAAAGCCGGAACCGGTAGTCCTCCGCCTCGATGGCCATCTTCAGACTGTCGTTGCGGTCCTTGGAGAACGTGGCCTTCAGGCCGAAGACGGTGCCGATGGCGACCATGACCACCAGGACCGCCACGGCCTGCATGCGATAGCCCCGCTGGCGAAGCAGCCAGAAAAACAACACCATCATCGTCAACACCGTCGCCAGCCAGCCCGCACGCGAGACCGTCACCGCGATCCCGGCAAAAATCACCAGCGAACAGTAGCCCGCCAGCACCTTCGTCACATGCTCAAACCGCCCCGTCAACGTGTAGGCCAGCCCCAGCGGCAGAATCATCTCCAAATACCCCGCCAGGTTGTTGGGACAGATGAACGTCCCCGACCCGCGCTTGGCATACGCCTCCGGGCGGATGAAATGCCAGACCCGGTTCGATTCGCTCAGGAACTGGGTGATGGCATACATCGATATCACCGCCGCCACCACGATCAGCGTGCCCGCCACGATCTGCGTCGTGTTCTGCTTGTGCAGGTTGGTGACGATCGCATAAAACAGAACCCCGTACACCAGCAGACGAAGAAATTCCCGGCGCGCGGCGTATTCGACGTCGGCCTGCGCGTAGCGGACGGCCCCGTAGGCGATGAACAGCAGGACGCCCCAGCAAACTGGCGCCCAGAGCAGGCGGTGCTTGGGGTTGAGGACGAAGCGCACACACCACACCGCCACCAGCGCCACGGTCAGCCACTGGACCACCACGAAATCCTGCGGGCGCACCGCGCCCGTCGCCAACGGCGAGAAGATCAGAATGGCAAGCACCAGCCCCAAGACAGCCTTGGCGCACGCCTTGTCCACTCGATCCGGATCTGTCATCGCACGGTTGACCACAACACCCTTCGCCAGCCCGCCGGCTGCGTCCCGACGCAGCCCGCCCCTCAACTCCAATACTCGCGCGGATCGGTCACACGGCCGGTCAGCGCGCTTGCCGCCACCGTGGCCGGCGACGCCAAATACACCTCCGATTGCTTGTGACCCATCCGCCCCGGGAAATTCCGGTTCGTGGCGCTGATGCACTTCAGCGCCGCATTCACCCGGCCGAACGTGTCCGCCGGCCCGCCCAGACACGCCGCGCACCCGGCGTTCTCGGTCATTTGCACCCCGGCATCCACCAGGATTTGCCAGACCGTCCGGCCCCCCCAGACCGCCGTCTGCAGGTCGTGCACAATCTCCGGCGTCGCCGGCACCCCGAACGTTTCGATGACGACCCGCCGGCCGCGGAGCACGCGGGCGGCGCTGAGGAAATCGCTGGTCTTGCCACCCGTGCATGAGCCGATGTACGCCCGGTCCAGCCGGACCCGGTCGAGCGTCTTGGCCAGCGTGCGCTGAGCCGGGTCGGGCGGGCAGGCCACCGTGGGTTCGAGCCGGCTCAGGTCGAGGGTCATTTCGGAAACAAACGACTCGTCCCGGTCGCGGCTCACGGGTTCGTACGCGCCGGGCGTGCCGTTGAGCTGGCAGCGGGCGTTGACGTGCGCCTGCGTTTGCCCGTCAAACTCGAAGATCCCGTTCTTGGCGCCGGCCTCGATGGCCATGTTGGCAATCGTCATGCGGTCGTCCATCGAAAGGGTTGCGACGCCCTCGCCGCCGAACTGCAGGGCGCGGTAGGTGGCACCGTCGGTGCCGATCTCGCCGATGAGATGCAGGATGACGTCCTTGGCCATGACCCCGGGCGGAAGGCTGCCCTCCAGCCGGAAATGCATCGTCGCCGGCACCTTCAGCAGCAGCTTGCCCGTCCCCATCACAAACCCCGCGTCCGTGTTCCCGATCCCGGTGGCGAACTCGTTGAACGCCCCCGCCATGCAGGTGTGCGAGTCCGTGCCGAACAGCACTTCGCCAGGCCGGGTGTGCCCTTTCTGGGGCAGCGCGGCGTGGCAGACGCCGGCATACCGGCTGCCATGCTGCCGCTTCAACGGACCCCGGCCCGGATCGAACACCCACTTGCCGACCGGATCGTCAATCACATCGTAGAAATACGTGATGCCCTGCTCCCGCACAAACTCGCGCAAAATGTCCACGTTGCGATTCGACTTCGCGTCCGCCGTGAAAATGTAATGGTCCGGCATGATCACCACCCGGTCCCGATCCCATACCTTGGCGCTCGCCCCAAACTCGCGCTTGAACACCCCGATCGTCCCAGGCCCGCACACATCGTGCGTCATCAAAATGTCCGCCTTCACCCACACATTGTCGCCCGCCTTCACCCGCACGCTGCCGGAAGCACGAGCCAGGATCTTCTCGGTTAAGGTCATAAATCAGGTGGCGACGCTAACCAACCCGCCCGCCAACTTCAACTTCCGAATGCGGCGCCCACTCCAAATTTTGACCCTGGAATTCAATCGCAACGAAAGGCGTGCCCATGCTCCGTGTTCGTTGCAGCAAGAATCCGGGTCCCAAAAGCCCTCGCAAGCCCCAACGTTAACGTCAACGAAATGTGCAACACGCTGCGAACTAACATGTTACTCAGGTCCTACCCCAGATTGCGTCTCCGTCGCCGGGGGAGCCTTCGTGCTGTATCTGGCTTGGGAGAGTTTCTGGCCGGTCGCTGCCGCCTTCCTGTTCGGTTTCTACCTCCTGTGGGTCGGCTCTAAGGTGCTGGTCGCGCTGCTGACCGGACGCTCCCGCAACCTGCTGGCTGGGCAGCCCTACCGGGTGGTCATGCGCGTGCTCGCGGTCATGCTGGCGTTGTTTGCGGTGCTGCTGTTCCGAGAGGGATTGGAGCAGTTGGCCGTGATCTGAATCCCCGGCACAGCGCACGCGGCCCGACATCAGTAGTTGAACAGATCGCGCAGCGTGTAGTTCTTCCCGGTGGCCCGGTTCAGCGCCGCGAGCACTTTCGTCTGCGTGTTCAGGGTCAGTCGCCTCCCCTTGCAGGCGCGAGCCACCATCTTATGCGTCATTTCCACAGGTGAGGCTGCCACAAGGTCGTGCGGCTTGAGGTTGTGCTCCCGCATGAGCAGCGCAATCGGCTGCTCGCCAAGGTCACGTTCGATTTCCGGGTTCATCCTACGGTGCTGATTCTTTGCAGGGCGCTCAGCTTATTCTATGCTCGAACCGAAACGGCCCTGCCGACTCGCGCCGCGCCCATCACGGTGGGCCACGGCGGCGGCGTGGGCAATCTGATTTGCGAAAGGAACTTTTACATGGCGTACGTGCATGGCTATTCGGAGCGGGAAACGCAGCGGTTGTACGAGCAGGCCGACATTCTGGAGGACATCCTCCACACCGGCACAGCCTATCCTGCGGGTGCGAGGGTGTTGGAGGCCGGGTGCGGGGTGGGAGGGCAGACGCGGTTTTTGGTCAAGCGCAGTCCCGACGCGCTGTTCACCTGTATTGACGTATCCGAAAAGTCGCTGGCAACGGCCCAGCGGCTCAAGGCGCAGGCGGGATTCAGTCATGTCTTCTTTCAGCAGGAGGACATCCAGCATCTCGGCTTCGCGGACCAGTCATTCGATCATGTCTTCGTCTGCTTTGTCTTGGAACACTTGGACGATCCGGTCGGCGCATTGGTCGAACTGAAGCGGGTGCTGGCTCCCGGCGGAACCCTCACCGTCATCGAAGGTGACCACGGATCGTGCTTCTGGCACCCGGAAACCCCGGCCTCCCTCGCAGCGTGGAACGGCCTCATTACCGCCCAACGCAAGATCGGCCACGACCCGAACATCGGACGGCGGTTGACGCCGCTGCTGACCGAAGCTGGTTACGACGTGCAAAGGTGTCAACCGGCGTGGCTCTATGCCGACCGCCTGAAACCCGCTCTGCGCGACGGCATGGTAGACCACATCATCGTTCCGATGGTGCAGTCCGCCGAACCGCAGATACTGACAGACCATCTCGTACCCAAAGACGTTTACGAGCAGGGCATTCGCGACCTGTCCCGCGTGGACGTGGTGGACGAAGGCACCTTCTTTTACACGTGGTTCAAGGCGGTGGCGACGAAGCGTCAGGAATGACAGCGGAGAGAACCCGAAAAACGTCCAAGTTGTGTCCAAGCACGAAAATCACCGCCTCAGCCTATACTTGTAAGTCGTTGCAGCAGAATGGCGCGCCCGGCAGGACTCGAACCTGCAACCCTCTGATCCGAAGTCAGATGCTCTATCCAATTGAGCTACGGGCGCGTGCCCGATCGCCCCGACCTTGCCACCCCAGCCCGCAGAAGGCAAAACCAATTCCCATTCGAAGAAGGCGCCGCCGCGCGGGCCCCGGCGCCGCCACCCTCGGCGGCAGAGCGGACAGGACATTGGGCCAATGCCCACGGGGCCGCTTTTGCCTCGACGGCGCGGGGAGCGGTCCGGTAGAACCCGTGCCCTGAGCTATGGCCACAACGAACCCGCCCCTGGTGGGCATCATCATGGGCAGCCCATCGGACTGGGACGTCATGCAGCACACCGCCCGTCAACTGGAGGAACTGGGGGTGCCGCACGAAGTGCAGATCATCTCGGCCCATCGGACGCCGGACCTGCTTTTCGAGTATGCGTCGGGCGCCGCGGACCGCGGCCTGGAGGTCATCATCGCGGCGGCCGGCGGCGCGGCGCACCTGGCCGGTGTGACGGCGGCCAAGACGCCGCTGCCGGTGCTGGGGGTGCCGATGGAATCGAGGGCGCTGCAGGGGTTGGACTCACTGCTCTCGATGGTGCAGATGCCGGGCGGCGTGCCGGTGGGCACACTGGCGATTGGCAAGGCGGGCGCCATCAACGCCGCCCTCCTCGCCACCGCCATCCTGGGCAACAAATATCCGCCGCTGCGCGCCGCCTACGAGGCGTTTCGCGTCCGGCAGACCGAACGCGGCCTGGCCAGCCGCACGCCCACGAAATAGCCGGCGCCGGTCTGCGTCGCGGCGGCGGATGGCCTGCCCGCGAACCGCAAGAACCTCCCGGCGCCCGTGTATCAACGGGGCGTGAAGCGGTCCTGCATCGCGCGGGATTCACGTCACGCGTCGCCGGGGCTTTGATGGGAGGAAGTTTGGGCTGGACGCTTCCGGCGGGGGGGCCGAACGTCTCGGGGCTATGAACGACTCGATTCCGAATTGCCGTTCCCCCCACAAGACCCTGCGCCTCGGCGCGATCCCTCGCGGCCACCGCCTTTCGGTTCCGGGGCGGTTGCGCTGGGCCTGGGCGATTCTGCTGGGCCCGCTGCTTCCGGCCTTCGGCGCCGAACCGCCCGTCGCGGCCGTCTCCGGGTGGTCCGTCCGCGACTTTGGGGCCCGGGGCGACGGTGTGACGGATGACACGGCAGCGTTTCAGAAGGCGCTCGACGCGGCGGGGGCGGCCGGGGGGGGCACGGTGCACGCGCCGCGCGGCAATTACTTTTTCGCCGGGCACCTCAACGTGCCGCCGGCCGTCACGCTGGCCGGCGTCTGGCAATCCGTTCCCGCCCACAACGGCCTGCGGGACCGGGGATTGCCCAAGCCGACGGACGACGGCACGACGTTTCTGGTGACGGGGAGCGAAGGGAAGGAGGACGGGACGCCGTTTGTGACGCTGAACCACAACAGCACGCTGAAGGGGGTGGTGCTGTATTATCCGAACCAGGAGCGCGACGGGCTGCCCAAGCCGTATCCGTGGGCGATTGCGATGCGGGGCAAGAACCCGGCGGTGCTCGGGGTGGAGTTGCTCAATCCGTACAACGGCATCGATGCCAGCCGGAACGAGCGCCATCTGGTCCGCGACGTGCAGGGCCAGCCGCTGCGGCGCGGCATTCTCGTGGACGCCATTTACGACATCGGGCGGATTGAGAACGTGCATTTCAACCCGTGGTGGAGCATGGCGCCGAAGCTGTTCGAGTGGCAGCAGCAGAACGGAGAGGCGTTCATCTTCGGACGGTCGGACTGGCAATACGTGTTCAACACGTTCTGCTTCGGCTACCACATCGGCTACAAGTTCATCCAGTCCAAAGCCGGCGTCTGCAACGGCAATTTCCTCGGGCTCGGCGCCGACGACTGTTACACCGCGGTGGTGGTCGAGCAATCGGCACGCATGGCCCTGCTCATCTCCAACGGCGAGTTCGTCTCGTTCCACGGGCCGGACCCGACGATGGTCGAGGTGAAGCCAAGCCACACCGGCAGCGTGCGGTTTGTGAACTGCGCGTTTTGGGGTCCGTGCCACCAGATCGCGCGGGTGGCGGGCAAGGGCACCGTGGGGTTCAGCGATTGCACGTTCGTGCAGTGGGACCGCAAGCGGGAGGGCCGTGCCGCACTGCAGGCAGCTGGCGGCACGCTGCTGGTGCGCGGCTGCGAGTTTCAGGAAGCCAAACCGCACCTCGAGCTGGGGGAGGGCGTGGGGCGCGCGGTGGTGACCGGCAACGTCTTTGCCGGCAAGCCCCAGATCCTCAACCGCAGCCGGGGCCAGGTGGCCCTGGGCGACAACGTGGCCGACTGAAGCCGCAGGCGCCTGGTCCTCCAGAGCTCTGTCGTCCCTCCTGCCCTTTCCGGCAGCCGCCGCCCGGCCTCTTCCGGCCCGGCTGCTGCCGCTCAGCCTGCATTTCTCCCCGGGCGGGAAACGCGGGTCAGGTCTGGCGATGCAGCAGGAACGCCGCGAGCGCCCTGAGGGTCTGGGCTTCGCCTGGGAACATCTCGAGCGCGCGGAAGGCGCGTTCGGTCAGCTGGCGGGCGATGCGCCGGGACGGGCCGAGCCCGACGATGGCGGGGTAGGTGGCTTTGCGGGCGGCGGTGTCCTTGCCGGCGGTCTTGCCCAGACACTCGCTGGTTTGGGTGACGTCGAGGATGTCGTCAATCACCTGGAAGGCGAGGCCCACGTTGCGGCCGAACGCGGTCAGGGCCTCGAGCTGGGCGGGGGTGCAGTTGGCGCTCATGCCCCCCAGCCGAACGGCGCAGCTCAGGAGGGCGGAGGTTTTGCGCTGGTGGATGTAACGCAGCTCGGGGACCGAGAGCGACTTCCCTTCGCCCTCAAGGTCGGCGACCTGGCCGGCGACGAGCTGGCGTGAGCCGGCGGCGCGCGCCAGTTCGAGGATGAGCCGGGCGTGGGGATACCGCGGGGTGGCGCGCGCACGGGCGGCAATTTCGAACGCCAGCGTCAGGAGGCCGTCTCCGGCGAGGACGGCGATGCCTTCGCCGAACACCTTGTGGTTGGTGGGTTTGCCGCGCCGGAAATCGTCGTTGTCCATCGCCGGCAGGTCGTCATGGATGAGGGAGTAGGTATGGATGCATTCGACGGCACAGGCGGCGGGCAGCGCATCGGATTCGCGTCCGCCGCAGGCTTGTGCGGCGGCGAGGCAGAGGGCGGGGCGCATGCGTTTGCCGCCGGCAAACAGGGAGTAGCGCATGGCGCGATGGATGGTCTGCGGCTTGGTGGTGGCTTTCGGCAGGAAGCGGTTCAGGGCCCGGTTGACCCTCTCCGTGCGCGTTTTCAAAAAGCCGGCCAGGTCGAATCCCCGGGCCGAATCCAGGGGCTCAGGTTGCGTGGTGGCTGCCATGAGCAGGGTTTGTAGGAAAATCGGGGCCCTGGCCGCAAGCACGATCCGCATTTTTGGGGTTGCGCCCGGCGGGGGTGGCCTTTAAGGTTGCCGACTTGGCCGAATCGGGTCATCATTCATTGTGAACACGGAATTTTGCAAGCAAGCCATGGCGAAAGTGGGAGATCCCAACCTGCTGATCAATTTAATCTCGCGCCGCGTGCGGCAGTTGAATGCGGGCGGGGGCGGGCTGAGCCGGCCGTTGGTGGACAATGCCAGCCAGTTGGGCGCCAGCGACACCGCCTTGCGTGAGATCATCGAGGACAAGATGTCCTGGGATCTGGCGGAAGAGTTGGAGGTGCTGCAGGAGACGCCCAAGCGCCGCCGCAAACGCTGAGCCGCCCGCCCGCGTCCGGCACAAACCGCAGCCAGAGGGACCGCCTTCTGGCTGGTTTTGTTTATGGCTGACATCCTGAAAAACTCCAAAGCGCGCCGGGACTACCACATTGTGGAGACGTTCGAGGCGGGCATTGTGCTGAAGGGGACCGAGGTCAAGTCGCTGCGGGCCGGCCTGGGCGAAATCCGGGACGCCCACGCCTCGATCGATGCCCGGGGCGAGGTCTGGCTGCACCAGGCGCACATTGACGAATACAGCTTCGGCAACCGCCAGAATCATCAGCCCAAGAGCCCGCGCAAACTGCTCCTGCACAAGTCCGAGATCCGCAAGCTCGCCGCCCTGGCCGCGGTGAAAGGCCACGCGCTGGTGCCCCTGGCGTTTTACTGGAAAAAGCGGCGCGTCAAGGTCGCCCTGGCCGTCGGCAAGGGCAAAGCCCAATACGACAAACGCGAAACCCTCAAACGGCGCGAGGCGGACCAGCAGTTGCGCCGCGCCACCATGCGCCGCCTCAAAGAGCGGACCTGAGCCCGGCTCAAGCCGCCCCCGCGCGTCTGCCTCCCCGAAGGTTCCCTCTCCCGCTTTATGTTCACTGGCATCGTTGAAGAATCCGGCATCGTCCGTCACATCCAAAAAAATCCCCGCGGCATTCGTTTGACCGTGCACGCCCGGGTTTGCGTCCGGGGGATCCGGCCGGGCGACAGCCTCGCGGTCAACGGCTGCTGTCTTACTGTCGTCCGCGTCGCTCCCGCCCGGGGTGGCAAGCAGCTCGGGTTCGATTTGTTGCAGGAGACGTGGGACAAGACCAACTTGTCGGCGGTGCGGGTGGGGTCGCGGGTCAACCTGGAGCGACCGCTGCGGGCCGATGGGCGGCTGGACGGTCATTTTGTGACGGGGCATGTGGACGGCCAGGGGGCCATTGAGCGCTGGGAACGGTCTGGAGCCGACTGGGTGCTTGATTTGAAGCTGCCGCCCGAGGTCATGCGCTACATGGTCTACAAGGGATCCATCGCCGTCGACGGCATCAGCCTCACGATCGCCAAGGTGCTCCCCCGCGGCTGCCGGATCTGGATCATCCCGCACACCTACGAGGTGACTGCGCTGTGCGAACGCCGCGCCGGAGACCGCGTCAATCTCGAAGCCGATCTTCTGGGCAAATATGTCGACCGGTTTTTCGCGCAAATGGTCAAAACCCCCCGAAAAACGCGCAAATAATCCTTGCATCCCGCGTCTCCACCCCGTAGTGTCCGCGTCCTTTTAACAAAGCAACGTTATGTCGCGGACCTGTGAATTGACCGGCAAGCGCCCCATCAAGGGCAGCAAGATTTGGCGCAGTGGCAAACCCAAGAAAGAGGGCGGCATCGGCACGCACATCACGGCCATCACCAAGCGCCGCTTCCTGCCCAACCTGCAACGCGTCAAAGCCGTCGTCAACGGCGAGACCCGCTATGTCCGCGTCACCACCCGCGCCATCAAAAAAGGTCTCATCATCAAACCCCCGCGGCGCACCTGGAAGAAGGAGGCCGCAGACGCGCCGGCCGCAACCGCCACCGCCCCGGCGACCCATAAATCCGCCCGCAAATAGCCCGGCGCCGGTTTCCCGCGGGTTCCGGGGACGCGTTTGTGCCCGAGCGTTGCAGGCAAAACTCCGGCGTCGCGGCCTGCCGGCGGCCTTGGAGCGCTTCATCAAAGTTTAAAAAAAGGATTGAATTCCCAGGACGAGACGCTACATTTCCTGCGGCTAACATAGTCCGGGAATGCGGCTTTAGAACTCCGGTAAATTCCGCGCGTCTGTGTTAGCCGTCATTGTTTTTTGAGGAGACGTTTTCGCTTGCGAGTGCCCCCCGGCGGCTCCCTATAACTGCGGCGTGCCAAAGCAGGTGGATCTTTTCCCGGAGACGCCAGTCACGCGCCTGAGCGGCGTGGGGCCGGAGCGGGCCGCGCAGCTTGCGCGGCTGGGGATACGCACGGTGGGCGACCTCCTGCGGCATCGGCCCCGTCGGTATGAGGATCGCCGGCACTGGACGGCCATTGGGGATCTTCGAATGGGCGAGGCGGCGGCCACACGCGGCCGGATCGTCGCGCAGGGTTTGAAGTGGTTCCGCCACCGCAGCCAGTCCGTGTTCGAGATCATCCTCGAGGACGGCACGGGGCGTCTGCATTGCCGGTGGTGGAACCTGCCGTTCATGGAGCACTATTTCCACCAGGGCGCCGAGGTGATGGTGTTTGGACGGATGGCCGGGATGAAACCCCGCACGATGGACCACCCCGAAACCGAGGTGGCCGAGCCCGGCGAGGAAACGTCCATCCACATGGACCGGATCGTGCCGGTGTATCCGCTCACGGAGGGCGTGCCGCAGCGCTGGCTGCGCGGGTTGGTCTGGCGGGTCCTGGAGGCGTGCCCGGCCGGCCGGCTCGAGCCCTTCCCGGACTTGCGGGTCGCCGATCTGCCCGGCAGCGCGCGGGCGTTGCGGCAGCTGCACCGGCCCGAGTCGCCCGACGATCCCGAGCAGGCCCGCACGCGGCTGGCCCTGGACGAGTTCCTGGACCTGCAGTTGGGCATCCAGCGCCGCCGCCGCCACTTGCAAACCCACGCCGTGGCGCTGCCCTGCGCCGGCACCAACCGGCTCATCAAACCCTTCCTGGCCGCCCTGGGCTTCACCCTCACAGCCGCTCAAACCCGCGTGCTGCGCGAGATCCGCCACGACTTGAACGGCGCGCAGCCCATGCGGCGGCTGCTCCAAGGAGACGTCGGCTCCGGCAAAACCGTCGTCGCCGCCTGCGCCGCCCTCATGGCGGTCGAAAGCGGCTACCATGTCGCGCTGATGGCGCCCACGGAGATCCTGGCGGAACAGCATTATCGGACCATGCTGCACTGGTTTGGGCCATTGAAGATCCCCGTGCGCCTCCACACCGCCAGCCGCAAGCCCCCCCAGGCCGGGTCCGCCCCGGGCGCGGCGCCCGCGGCGCCTGCGGAGGGGACCGCGGGACTGGCGATCGGAACGCACGCGCTGATCGAGGACGCCTTTGCGGTGGAACGTCTCGGGCTGGTGATCATCGACGAACAACACAAGTTCGGCGTCGCCCAGCGGGAGCGTCTCGTGCGCAAAGGACACTACCCCCACGTGCTGGTCATGACGGCCACCCCCATCCCGCGCACCCTGGGCCTCACCCTCTACGGCGATCTCGATCTCTCCGTCATCGATCAGCTCCCACCCGGCCGGGGACGCCTGCGGACGTTTGTGCGCGGCGCCCAGCAGCTTGCCAGGGTGCACGCGTTCGTCCGACAGCAGATCGATGCCGGACGCCAGGCCTACGTCGTCTACCCGCGCGCCGAGGAAGCCGACACCCTCGCCGGCATCAAGGCCGTCACCCGCGAGTTCGAACGCCTCAAAACAGTCTTCGCGCCGCACCCGGTCGGCCTGCTCCACGGGCGGCTGCGCACGGCCGAGAAGGAGCGGGTGATGGCGGCGTTCCGCGCCAACCGGACGCGGGTGCTGGTGGCCACCTCAATCGTCGAGGTCGGCGTCGATGTGCCCAACGCCACGGTGATGCTGATTGAAAACGCCGAGCAGTTCGGCCTGGCCCAGCTCCACCAGCTCCGCGGACGCATCGGCCGCGGCCCCCACGAATCCTATTGCATCCTGGTCGCCCACCTCAAATCGCCCGAAGCCCGCGAGCGCCTCCGCGTCATGGAGCAAACCACAGACGGCTTCCGTCTCGCCGAGGCCGACCTGCAACTGCGCGGGCCTGGCGAACTGCTGGGCCAAGCCCAGAGCGGCCTGCCCCCCTTCCGCTTCGGCGACCTCGCCAACGACCTCGCGCTCATCGAACGCGCACGCCTTCTCGCCCGGACGCTGCTCAAACCGCCTCCCCACCGGGGCGCTCCTTAGGTCCGTCAAGAAATAAGCTGTCCCTTCGCGGCGAGAGATTTTTCTGAGGCTTGGGGTCAGCCCTTGATTTAGCACTTTACTACGTTTGGGCAGATGGCACAGCGGTTGGGCATGAGAACGGGAAGACCGATCCGTGAAGCGGCAGCGGGGATGAGGAATCGGGCCGATGGCAAACCGGATCGCTAAGTGCTAAATCAAGGGCTGACCCCGATCATCCCCGGACCCCATCGCACCGCGGCTCGCCCTCGCCGCCACCAGAATTCCGCTGCCAGAATTCCGTGGACTTGCGGGCGGGTCGGCCTGCATACTGCGGCCGTTCCCGAGGCCAGCCGCCGCGGGATTGCGGCGTGCCGGATGCGCCGCGGCGTGGGACGGGGGAATGGGAATGAAATGGATTCGATGCGGGATTGGACGAGTATGAATGAGCAGGCGTTGACGACGACACTAAACATGATCAAGGACATGGTGGCGGCTTACGGTCTGAAGATTGTGGGCGCCGTGGTCGTGCTGCTGGCGGGTGTGTACATGGCGCGGATCATCAAGTCGCTCATCCGGCGGCTGCTGACGCAGCGCAAGGTGGACTCCATCATCGTTTCCTTTCTTGTCAACCTGACGCACGTGTCCCTCGTGGTGCTGGTGATCATGGCGGCCCTGAGCATTGCCGGGGTGCCCACCACGTCGGCGGTGGCGGTGATTGGCGCCGCGGGCCTGGCGATCGGCCTGGCGCTGCAGGGCTCGCTGTCGAACTTCGCCGCCGGCTTCCTGCTGATCGTGCTGCGCCCGTTCAAGAAGGGCGATTACATCGAAGGCGCCGGCACCGCCGGCATTGTGGACGAGATGCAGGTGTTCAACACCATCCTCAACACCCCCGACAACCGCCGCGTCATCGTCCCCAACAGCAAACTCACCAACGACAACATCATCAATTACTCCGCCAACGAAACCCGGCGCATCGACCTGGTCTTCGGCGTCAGCTACGGCGACGACCTCCGCAAGGTCAAAGCCGTTCTCCAGCGCATCGTCGAGGCAGACCCCCGCGTCCTCAAAGAGCCGCCTGCGGAAATCCTCGTGAGCGAGCTGGCCGACAGCAGCGTGAACTTCATCATGCGCGCCTGGGTGAGGCCGAACGCCTACTGGCCGTTCAAGTTTGAGACCACCGAGAAGGTGAAGCTGACCTTCGACGCCGAAGGCATCAGCATCCCGTTCCCGCAGCGCGATGTGCATCTGTTCCAGCAATCCTAATCCTCCTCCCCCATGATCCCCCGGCCCTCTCCCCGCCTCCCGCAGGCTGCCGTCCGCTGGACGCTCGGCTTGGTGATCGTCGCCTTGTGCGCCACCGGCTGCCGCAGCTCGTATTACGCCGTCATGGAGTCATTCGGCAAACACAAGCGCGACCTGCTTCGCAGCGCGCTCACCGAGGCCAGCCAGGAGAACCAGCAGGCTGCCACCCAATTCCAAGATGCGCTGGCCCAGCTCCAGGCGCTCACCGGCTTCCAGGGAGGCGAACTCGAGACCAAATACAACGCGTTCAAGGCCGATTACGACGATTGCGCGGCCCAAGCCGGCGATGTCCACAGCCGCATCGGCAAGGTCGAACGCGTGGCCCGCGACCTGTTCGCCGAATGGGAGAAGGAACTCCAGCAGATCCAGCGCTCCAGCCTGCGCGCCTCCAGCGCCGAGAAACTCAAAGCCACCCGCGCCCGCTACGACGAGCTTCACGCCGCCCTGACCCGATCCGCAGCCGGCATGGACCCGGTGCTGGCCCAGATGAAGGACTACGTGCTCTACCTCAAGCACAACCTCAACGCGCAGGCCATCGGATCCCTGAAAACCGAGATGGGCAACATCGAAACCGGCATCGGCCAGCTGATTCAATCCATGAACCATTCCATCCGGGAAACCGAGAAGTTCCTGTCGCTCCTGGAGCAATGACGCCGGCGCCGCGCCCGCCTTCCGGTTCCCCTCAGCGATTCCGGACAAACCGTTTTCCCGGCAACTGCCTGACGAGCCGTTTCATTTCCAGGCTCAGCAACGCCACCGCCACCGTGCTGCTGGGCAGCCCGCTGCCCCGGATGACGTCGTCCATGGTGGTTTCCTCGCCCAGGGAGAGCAGCGCGTAAACCCGCTGCTCGCTGGGGTTGAGCTCCAGCGCCGGCAGCACGCCGGTTTCGTTGGGCGCGGCCGGGCGGTTCGAGGGTGGGAACAGATACTCGAACTCGCTGAGGATGTCCTCGGCGCCTTCGCACAATTTGGCGCCCTTTTTGATGAGTTCGTGGCACCCCTTGCTGCGCGGCGAATCAATCCGGCCAGGCACCGCAAACACCTGCCGCCCGTATTCCGTCGCAAAATTCGCCGTGATCAGCGCCCCGCTGTTCACATGCGCCTCCACCACCACCGTGCCCAGCGTCATCCCCGCCACAATCCGATTCCGGATCGGGAAGGATTGCCGGTCGGGGGGACGGTTGAACGGGAATTGGGTCAGGACCGCCCCGTGTGCGGCGATGCGCTCGAACACCTCGGCGTTCTCGGGCGGAAACACCCGGTTGATCCCCGTGCCCAGCACCGCAAAGGTGCGCCCCTTGGCCGCCAGCGCCCCCTGATGCGCCGCCGTGTCAATGCCCCGCGCCCCGCCGCTCACCACTGTGACCCCCACGTAGCCCAGTTGATACCCCAGCCTGCGTGCCGTCTCCAGCCCGTAATGCGTCATCTGCCGCGTCCCCACGATGGCCACCGCGTTCTTGTCGCCCGGGCTGAGCGTGCCCTTCACATACAACACGATCGGCGGATCATAAATCTGACGAAGCAGCTCCGGATACGTGTCGTCCAAGGGCGTGACCACGCGGCAGCCGAATTCCTCGATCCATTGCAATTCCCGACGCACATCCACCGCGGATTCCCAGCCTGCAATCGCGCGGGCCGTGTCCTCCCCAATCCCCTGCACCTGCAACAGCCGCGACGCCGGCGCACGCAGGATCGAGGGCGCATCGCCGAAATGGTCCAGCAGTTGCCGCACGCGCACCGGCCCGATGCCTTCAATCATGTTGAGCGCCACCATCGCCTCCCGAGCATCCATGCCCCCTTTCTAGCCCCACCCCGTCCCCCCCGCAAGCCGGGAAACGCCCGGATTCAGGTGCCGCAGCCGGTCAAGCGGCGCGACCCCGCCTCCGATTCTCCGGGCTGCGGGTGACGCCGAGCTGGCTGATCAGTTTCAGGTCGCGCCGGAGATGCGCGCCCGACCGTTCGCCTTGCAGCAGCGCCCGGTAGCTGTCGATCGTGCGCGCCGCCTGGTCGGGCGTCTCCTGCATGAATTCGATCCGGAACTGGCGCGCCCCGCGGGCGAGCAGGCGCGCCACGGACTCGGCGCCCGTCTGGGCGCGCGCGTTGAACACGGTGTTGCGGCAGCCCGCGTCGGCCCTCACGAAATGGTCGGCGCCCGCGCGGTCCCGCAAGCGGACCTCATGGTGGTCGCACGGGCGGCCGCAGTTGGCGGGGCCGTCGCCCCGGGACAGGAAGGCGCAGAAGACGCAGTGGTCCATGTGAAACATGGGCATGTGTTGGTGAAGGGTCACCTCGAACCACGCCGGCGGCGCAGAGCGCAGCAGGGCGTCCAACTCTGAAATGTTCAAATCGTAGGACACGGTCACACGCTCCAGCCCGTGGCCCCGGACGAGGTGTTCCGCGCTGAGCCGGTTGGCGACGTTGAACGGGAAATCCCCCACACAGCGGCAGCCGGCGAAAAAACTCAGGTGATCGTAGTTGCGCACGAGGTAGCCGTCGGCGCCGCAGGAGCGCACCTGCTCGAGCATCCATTCCTCTCCGGGCTTGAAAATCCGCGGCGGCGCCACCCAGATCGCCGGACGCGGCCCCGGCTCCGCGCCGGGCCCGCCGCGCCGGGGCGCGCTTCGAACGGCGCGGACGGCTTCGCGGTATTTGCGGAGGTCTTCGAAGTCGGCATAGATGCGCGATGCGCCGCACTGCAGCGCCGCTTCGAGTTGGGGCGGCGTGCGGACGAGCACGGCCAGTTCGGGAGGCTCAAGCGGGGAGGCGGGTTCTGTTCGATCCCGCGGCGGCTGGGAACACGCAGGCTCGGCGGGCGTGGCCGCCGCGGCGGCGGGGTGCAGTGTCCAGCGCGGCGGCTGGCGGCGCTGGTGCTCGAGGCGTGTGACCGCGTCGCGTCGCAGTCGGTTCAGTTCGCTGACGGGGAGCATGACGTCGGGCGGCAGGTCGTTGTGAAGTGTTCCGAGGCGGAAGGGGGTGCCGCCCAGGCGGCCCAGCTGGTCGCGGAGGCGCGGCGTGGTCAGCGGCCGAGTCGAGGCGGCCGCCAGGGGCATGGTGGAGACCAGGGTGACGGTGTGCCCGAGTTCGTCGCGCGCGGTGAGCGTCAAGAGCTCGCCCGCATGGCCGCGGACATGCAGCGTCAGCGGGCGTTGAAAGCGCGGCGGACCGTCGCGGTAACTTTGATGCAGCCGGCGATCGAGTTCCGGGTCGCTGGTCTTCCACAGGCTGTCGCCCACGTGAACCCGGCGGAAATCAATGTCGCCGCGGCCGAACGCCAACCAGCATTCGTCCGCCGGTTCCTCCGCCCGCTGGGGGCGCCGGGGAGCGCGGCGCCTGACTTCGTAGACGCGCCCGCCTTCCTCGGGGTGCTCCGGGTGTCCGGCATCGAACACGACGCCGTCGCCCGGCTTGAGCGGTCCGGCCAGCCGCACTGCAACCGCCTCGCCGCGGATGCGGCTGACGCGCCCCAGGAACACGCCGCGCTTCTTTCCGAAGCGCCCGTGGACAAGTTCCCGGTGGTTGACGCCCTCCATCCAGCCCGTGTGCAGCCCGCGCGAGAACGCCATCTCCATCTCGTAGCGGGTCTGTGCGGACACGGGCAGGCGATCGGCGGTCGCCGCCGCAGGGTCTGCAGCCAGGGTGTCCAGCGCGGCGCGGTAAATGCGCGTGATGGTGGCGACATATTCCGGCGACTTGAGGCGGCCCTCGATTTTCAGCGAGGCGACGCCGGCGCGGGCCAGTGGGGGCAGCAGTTGGAGGCCGGCGAGATCGCGGGGGCTCAGCAGGTAGCGGCGGTCCCCGAGCGGCACGGGCCGGCCGTCGGCCACCAGGACATAGGGCATGCGACACGCCTGGGCGCACACACCGCGGTTGGCGGAGCGCCCGCCGAGCGATTCGCTGGTCAGGCATTGTCCTGAGTAAGCCACGCACAGCGCGCCATGCACGAAGATCTCCAGGCCGGGCGCGGCGCCGGAGACCGGGTCCGGCCCGCCGGAGGCCGCCAGGGCGGCTTGGATTCTCTCGATGTCGCGGATCGAACATTCGCGTGCGAGCACGACCCGATCGCACCCCAGCGCGCGCGCGAACGCGACGCCGGCGGCGCTGGTGACGGTCATCTGGGTGGACGCGTGAATGGGGAAATCGGGCGAGAGGCGGCGGATCAGGCGGCAGATGCCGATGTCCTGCACCATGGCGGCGTCGGCGCCGACGGCAATGACGCCGCGCAGCCATTGTTCAGCCTCGGCCAGTTCGCCGGGGAACACCAGCGTGTTGAAGGTCACGTAACCCTTGACCCCGCGGCCGTGAAGATACCCCAGCAGCTTCGGCAGATCCGACATCGTGAAGTTCCGCGCGCGCATCCGGGCGTTGTGCTTTTCAAGCCCGAAATAAACGGCGTCGGCACCGTTCTCAACCGCAGCACGCGCACAGTCCCAATCGCCGGCCGGCGCGACCAGTTCGGGCAGGCACGCCCCCCGCGCCGGCGTCGCCCCGGCACGCGCCGCCGGCGCGGGCCGGCTCGGCTCGCGGTTCGGAACGGGATGGTGGCGCGCATCGCCCATCAGGCATCTGCCGGGGCACGCTACCATGCCGGCCGCGGGGCGCAACAGAACCAAAAAGGAACGGCAACTGGATTGTGGGAAAAAGCCCCTGGCCGGGGTTGCCGCCGAGAATTTGCTTTTCCGCGGCCCGGCGGGGAGGCAGGCTCCCGAAACAACGCGATCCAACCACCATGGCCGACGCACGCCAACCTGAACAGCAGCACCCGACCCGGAAGCCGACGGGGCGGGAAGCCGCCCGGGCCCACCAGCGGCTGGAGCAACGCAACGCGCTGCAACGCCGCTTCGGGTTCGACGCCGCCGCCAGCGTGCGGTTTGTGCTCGGCCAGGCGCTGCCGTTGCGAGGCCGCGTGCTGGACATTGGGACCGGCAAAGGGCGGTTTGTGATTCCCCTGGCCCGGCATCTTCCCCGGGTGACGACGGTGGACATCAGCCCCGCGGAGCAGGACGTGGCGCGACTGGAGGCGGCTTACGCCGGCGTGGCGGATCGCGTCACCTTCGTGCTGGCGGACGCGCGCGCGCTGCCGTGGCGCGCCGGCAGTTTCGACGCCGTCACGTCGTGGAACGTGTTCCATCACCTGGCCCGGCCGGAGCGGGTGTTTGACGAGATGCTGCGCGTGCTCAAGCCCGGAGGCAAATTGGTCTTGGCGGATTTCGCGCCCAGCGGGTTCCGCATCATGGACGCGATTCACCGGGCGGAAGGCAGACGCCACCCGCACCCGCCGAGCCGCTTCCCGCATTGGCGGGCCCGCCTGCTGAAGGCGGGGTTCAGGGTGCGGCGTCTGGTGGCCTGCCACCAGGAAGTCTTGGCGGCACACCATGCCGACTGACTTCGAGACTGCCGGACCGGTCCGGGGCGCGCCGCGGGGCATGGGAACGGGCCGCCGGTGGACCGGTCTTGGGGAGTTCCGGGGCGGCGAGTTGCGATCCCTGCTGGCCGCGGGCGCGCTTTTCTTCATTCTGCTGACTGCCATCATGGTGTTGCGGCCGGTTCGGGAGGCACTGGGATTGGCGCGCGGCATTGAAAACGTCCGCCACCTCTTCCTGGTCACCGTCGCGGCCACCCTGCTGGCGGCGTCGGTGTTCGGACGCGTCGTCTCGCGAATCCCCCGGCACCGGCTCCTGACGGTGTCGTTTCGCAGCTGCGCCGTGATCCTCCTGGGGTTCCTGGCGGGAACGGGCCTTTGGCCGGAGGCGGCACGGGGGTGGCTGGGGTCCGTCTATTACGTTTTCCACTCGGTGTTCAACCTGTTTGTCGTCTCCCTGTTCTGGGCGTTCATGGCCGACCATTTCAGCCTGACGGAGAGCAAACGGCTGTTCCCGGCGATTGCGATGGGCGGCAGCCTGGGCGCCATCGTGGGCTCGCTGATCAGCTGGCAACTCGCCGAACAAGTCGGAGTCACCTGGCTGTTCGGCATCGCCGCCTTGCTGCTCGAACTCGCGGTCTGGGCTGCAATCGCATTCGCCCGCACGCGATCGCTAGTCACGGGACACCGGATGCCCTTGCTCCCGCTGGGGGGCGCATCTCTGGCCGGGCTCAAGGCGGTGGCGCAATCGCCCTACATCCGCGCCCTGGCGCTGTTCGTCGCCCTCGTCGGCGTCGTCTCCACCCTGCTGTACTTCACCAGCCTCCGCCTCGTCGCCGCCGCGAGCGACTCGACGGCGCACCAGACGGTCCTCTTCGCCCACATCAATCTGTGGATGCAGCTGGCCACCCTGCTGGCGCAAGCCTTTCTCGCCGCCCGCATCATGCGCTGGGCGGGAGTCGGCGTCGCCTTGGCCATGTTGCCCGCCCTCGCCGTGGCCGGGTTTGCCGCGCTGGCGCTGGTTCCAACGCTGGCCGTGTTCACCGTCGTCAATGCCGTCTTCCGCGCAGCCCAACAGGGCGTCGCCGGCCCGGCTCGCGAAACGCTGTTCACCGTGCTCCAGCCCCAGGACAAGTACAAAGCCAAATCCTTTGTCGACACCTTCGGCTACCGAACCGGCGATGCCGGCGGCGCTCTGCTCGAACGCCCTCTTGCGGCGTTGAGCCCCACCGTCCTCCCCCTGGCGTCCGCCGTCTTCGCACTGGCGATTCTCTGGGTGGCCCTTTCCTTCTTTTTGGGGCACGCCCAAACCCGCCTGGCCGGAAGACATCCCCAGGGCGGCGGATGAAGCCCCGCAACACGACGCCAGACATCCTTTGACGCCGCACGTTCGATGTCCGTCTGGCGGAAGCGCACAAGCCCGGCGCATGAGGCGCGGCGCCGCAGCCGCCTCCGCCTCATGCGCATCCACGTCCCCACCCCCCCCAGGTAGGGCGAGACTCTGTCGAGCCCTGATTCTCTTTCACCTTTCTCTTCATCGCGATATCCGCCGCCGTCCGGGCTCCCCGGAGTTGGCGGGTTCGGATCGGCACAGCGTCTGAGGGGGAGTTTGGGCTCGACGGAGTCTCGCCCTACCATCGCGTGGGCGCCCTACCATCGCGTGGGTGCCCTGCCATCGCGTGGGCGCCCTGCCGTCGCGTGGGTGAAGACGCAGCAGATGGGCCCGGCGCATGGGGTGGGCCCATTTGAGCCTTGACCAAACGCGCCGCCACGCGAAACTTTCCCCCATTCGAGAATCATTCCGTGGATTTCAGGAGGAAGCATGATGAACGCAAACTCTCGGCCCGTTGCGGCGAACCGTGCGGTCCCAAGCCCCGCCGCCGGAGAAAAACCGGTCCGCAAGCCGCCCGGCTTCGTCTTTGGGCTGGTCCTGGCCGGCTGCGTGGCGCTCGCGGGACGGATCGCCGCCGGGGAGGACTGGCCGCAATACAAGTTCGACGCGCGGCATTCGGGCAATGTGCCGGAGCGGAGCGTGGAGGTGCCGCTGGGACTGGTGGGCGCGGTGCCGATGACCGATGCGGTGTTCACGTCGCCGGTGGTGGCGGACGGGCGGATCTTCGTGGTGGACGGTGCGGGGGTGGCCGCGTGCATCGACGAGGGCACGCTGCGGGTGGTGTGGCGCCACACCAGCGCCGGGGGCGGGGCCAACGGCAACAATGTCTCGTCGCCGGCGCTTGCGGGCCGGTATGTGCATTTCGGCACCACGGCCGGCTTTTATTATGTGCTGGCCCGGGGCGACGGAAGGGTGATCCGGCGGATTGAGTGTGGGGAACCGGTGTTTGGCAGTCCGGTGGTGGACTCCAACCGCGTCTACTTTGCCACGCTGGGCGGCGTGGTCTACGCCTTGGAACCTGACGGCACGGAGTGTTGGACCTGGGACTACGTGCGGGAGGAAATGCGGTTCACCGGGGACCGCTGGAACGGGCAGGATTGGAGAACCCACAAACGCGGCAGGGTCACCCCGTCCGACCAGTTCCAATGCTCCCGGGACTTGGCCGTGCACGACCACACCGTGGTGGTCCCGGCAGGCGGCACGCTCGTGTGGCTGAAGGACGCCGGCGCTCGGGCCGATCGGGTGGCCAAGTATGTGCCGGACCGCACCCCGACCCCCACGCTTGGGCTGAGCTTGGGCGAGGACGGCGCCGCCTATCGGCAGTGGCACTGGCTGGACAATCGCGGCGAGGTCGACATCCTTCGGCAGGCGAACGGCGCCGTCAAACGCGAGTTTGTGCCGGGCGCGCGAACGACTCTCAACGGGGGACTGATCAGTTTCAGCTCGGTCAGCCTGCGCGGCCGGGATGTGTATCGGTGCCGGCCGGAGGCAGGCTACGCCCTGTGTCGCCACCGGCCCGGGCAGAACCGCCCCGAACCCCTGGGAGGATTCCCATCCATCGCGCCGCCCATTCTTCTGAAAGACACCGCCGTGTTTGGCGGGCTCGACGGCCGAGTGCATGGGGTGCCGCTGTCGGGCCAAGGCCAGCCGTGGTCGTTCGCCACCGCCTTTGGCAAACCCATCTCCGCCCCCGCCGCGGTTGCGAACGGACGCGTCTATGTGGGGGGCGAGGACGGCTACCTCTACGTTCTTGGGGTGGGCGGACGCGCGGCGCTTCCCACCAACGACCTTGCGTTGACCGTTATTCGCAGCCCGCTGACGGGCCCGCTCAAGGACGCCCGGCACAATCGGTTCACGAGTTTCACGGATTGGTCGAACGGCAACTGCGATGACCAGGGGCTTGCGCTGCCGCTGAAGCTGAAATGGATCCGGCGTTACGAGGGAACCGCCAAGCATTTCTCAACGTTCGGCGGCGGCCGCATGTACACCCACACCGCCGAAGGCCAGGTGTTCGCCGTCGAACAGGAAACCGGCCGGCTCCTCTGGCGGGTGTATTATCCCGGGGTCTTCATCTGCTACACCTCGCCGCTTTACCACGAGGAACGGCTGCTCGTGCCGCAAGCCGGCTTGGACGAATGCTGGTTGCGCTGCCTGGATGCCGCCACCGGCAGGCTCCTCTGGCAGGCGCCCTTCAGCGGATCGCCCAGCTGGAACCGGCAGTTGCCGCCGGTCATTCACGGCAACCTGGCGATCTACATGTTCGGCACCGGAAAATACGGCCCCGATGCCCCCCTCCTGCCCGGCGAGCGCAAACTGGACTGGCTCTTCGAACACCAAAATTCGCCCAGTTTCCCCAGCCATCACCAGCCCGTCCTCCGCGCCTACGACCTGGCCACCGGCACCAACGCCTGGCAACACAACTTCTCCGATGTCGGCGCCGGCGGCGACGAGTCGGGGATCTGCCTGATGGACGGCACGCTCTATTACACCTGTTTCTTCGGCCACGCGGCCAAACGGCGGGGCCAGCCCGGACCGGCGGGCCTCACGGCCGCGCTCGACCCCGCGACCGGCCGCATCCTGTGGCAGACCACCGACTACAGCATGTACGGCGGGTGCACCATTTCCGCCGAGAAGGGGCGCTTGTATCTCGGGGGCTACACCCCCTCCCGCGGGAGCACCAACCGTTACGTGTGGTGCCTGGACGCCCGGGATGGATCGCTGATCTGGCGCTCCGACCCGTTGCTCGAAGCCATCCATGTCGTCACCCTCGGCCCCCGGTTCCTGTTCGTTCACGCCCAATACGACCACGGTTACCTCCTCGACAAGGACACCGGCAAGATCCTGACCCGGCTCGCCGAGGGCTACAAATGCACCCGGTTCACGCTGTCCGAACCCTTTCTGGTCGGCTCAAACCTCGACCTGATCGACCTGTCGAATCCCGCCCGGATCCAACTCGTCTCAACCGGCCCGCGGCTCGACGCGAGCGAATGCATCGGGGCGGTCGTCTCCAACGGCCGCCTCTTCTACACCGCCCACGGCAGCGGCCTGCAGGTGTCGCTGGCGTACGGAGCGGAGGCACGCTGATATCGCCCGGACAGCCGCCCGAACGCCCCGGCCCGCCACGGCCTGTGCCGATGGACAGCGGAGCTGCGGGGTTGGAGATTCGACCGGCAACCGCCGGACGCACCGGGACGGGCGCGGGCGATCCCGATTGGCAATTGCGTCTGACATGCCCTTGTGATATGGAATCACCATGTTTCACAGGCAGATGCACCGCCCGCAACCGGCCGGCGGCGCGACGACGCGCTCCCGGGGAGCGTCCCGGTGTTCTGCCTGTCCGACCCGACTGAACCCTCAACCCTCAAGACTCATGCAAACCCCATCGATTCACATTTCCCGGAATCAAGCGCCCGTTCCTGCGCTGCTGCTCCTGCTGCTGGCGGCGGCGGCGCTGGGCTTGGGCCCGGCCGCGCGGGCGGACTATTGGGTTCTCGGCGGGGCGGGGGATTGGAATGTGGCGACCAACTGGAGCGGCGGCGTGGTGCCGGACAACACCATCGTCGCCGGGGCCGTCGGCGAGGTGACCAACGGGACGGCCATTGTCAGCAGCACCGTCCCCAACGTCAGCGAAGCCTGGGCCGGCAACAACGGCATCGCCGGCGACATCATCGTCACCAACGGCGGCACCCTTAACGTGGACAACTGGCTGGTGGCCGGCCGGGCCGGCACCGGCAACACCCCGCTCAGCCGCCTGATCGTCGAGAACGGCGTCGTCAACAAGACCGGCGACGGCTTTCTCGTCGGGGACATCAACTCCTGCCGCGGCGAGCTGATCGTGGCCGGCACCGGCGTCGTCAATGTCAACGGCGGCTGGTTCGGCGTCGGCAACGGCGAGAGCGGCTGGGGCTGGGTCTATTTGAGGGACAACGCCCAGTTGCTGCTGGCGGACGGACGCGATTTCAACATCGGCGACTGGGGCACCGGGCGGGGCTGGTGCCATCTGCGCGACCATGCGCGCATTGACGTCCGCCGCTTCTGGGTGGGCAAGAACGACACCGCCGGCGCGATGTTTCAGAGCGGCGGCGTGGTGCAGGGATTCACCCCCACGGCCAACGAATGGCGCATCGGCGAAGGCGCCAGCGCTTACGGGTTCTATTCCCTCACCGGCGGCATATTCGACAACCCCAACAACCTCCACATCGGGGCCACAGGCAAAGGATTGCTCTATCAGAGCGGCGGCACCAACGTCGAAGGCGGCTGGTGCGCGCCCGGCCGCTACGCGGGCGGCCACGGCATCGTCCATCTGACGGGTGGGCGGCTTGTGCACACGGGAACCGGCACGCACCTGTTCTGCGCCGAGCAGGGCCGCGGCGAAATCAACGTCGCGGGCGCCGGCGTCCTCGATTGCAACCTGAGCCTGGTCGTCGCGCACGCTTACGCCGGCGCCACCGGCCACGGCACGCTCAACGTCAACGGCGGCACGGTGCGCGTGCCGCGCTTCGAGCGCTGGGGCGACGCGCCCGGCGGCCTGGCTTATGTGAACCTGAACGGCGGCGTGATCGAAGCCAAGGCCGGCGAACCGGCCTTTCTCGAGAACATGACCGATGCGCGCGTGTATGCGGGAGGTGCGATCTTTGACACCGCCGGGTACGACATCACCGTCAACCAGCCTTTGTTGGGCGCCACCGGCAACGGCGTGACCGGCATCCCCGTCCTGGATGGCGGCAGCGGCTACATGGGGCCGCCCATTGTCAGCATCACCGGCGACGGCTCCGGCGCCACCGCGGTGGCGCTGATGGCCGACGACGGCTCCGGCGCGGGCGCGTTCCGGCTCGATGCGATCGTCATCACCTGCCCCGGCCATGACTACACCAACGCCCCCACGGTCGCCCTGCTGGGCGGACTGCCCGCCACGGCCGCCACGCTCGACACGCCCACCCTCGGACCCGTCAGCTCCGGCGGTCTGACCAAACTGGGCAGCGGCATGCTGACGCTGGGGGGATCGAACGCGTTTGCGGGACCGGCGATCGTGAACAGCGGGAGCCTGCGGCTCAACGTCGTCAACGCCCTGTCGCCCACGGCCAACGCGAACGTCGCGCTGGGCGCCGCGCTGGATCTCAACAACCTTGATCAAACCGTCGGCTCCCTCAGCGGCGAAGGCAACGTCGCGCTGGGCTCGGCCATGCTCGCCTGCGGCGCGGACGATTCCTCAACGGTCTTTTCGGGCGCAATCACCGGCGACGGCGGCTTGATCAAGAGCGGGTCCGGCGCGCTGGCGCTCACCGGCCCCAACCACTACGGCGGCCCCACCGCCATTACAAGCGGCAGGCTCGTGACCACCACCGCTTCGGCCGCCACCGGCGACATCCGGCTGGCCGACGGCACCGCCCTGGGACTCGAAGTGCTCGCCGATAACGCCCAACTCCATCCCGCCAACCTCGAGTTGGGCAGCACGACCGCCGTCACCCTCGATCTCGACCTCGGCGCGTTCGGCAACCCCACCAACGCGCCCCTGGACGTCGCCGGCACCCTGGCCGTCAACGGCCTTGTCACCGTCAACATCGCCGCCGCCAACCTCGCCGTCGGCCAGTTCCCCCTCATCCATTACGGCACACGCGCCGGCACGGGCGGGTTCGTCGTCGGCACCCTTCCGCCGCGGATGCTGGCCGAGATTGTGACCAACGAGCCGAACCTCTCGATCGATCTGCACGTCCTCTCCTTCGACAACCCCAAGTGGGCCGGGACCGTCCCCGGCGGCGTTTGGGACATCGGTGTGACCCCGAACTGGGTGGGGGCGTCGTCCGGCACGCCCGCGACGTATGTCGACGGCGACCTGGTGTTGTTTGACGATTCGGCGATCGGCACCACCACGGTGGACTTGGGCACCACCGTCCAGCCGGCCGGCGTCACCATCAACAACAGCTCCCTCGCCTACACGCTGACCGGCACCGGCAAGATCAGCGGCCCCAATGGCGTCACCAAGAACGGTTCCGACACCTACACCGTCGGCAACACCGGCGGCAACGATTACACCGGCACCACCGCCGTCAATGCCGGCACCCTCGCCGCTGGCGCGGCCAATACGCTCTCCCCCAACAGCCCCATCCACGTCGGCGGCGGCCGCCTTGACATCCAGGGCTACGACCAAACCGTCGGTGCCGTCCGACTCGCGTCAGGCGCCATCTCCGGCAGCGGCGGCACCCTCAGCGGCGCGAGCTACGACATGCTCAGCGGCGCCGTCAACGCCAATCTCGGCGGTGCAGGCGCGCTGACCAAAACCGCTCCCGGCACGGTGACGCTGAGCGGCGCCAACACGTACAGCGGCGACACGCGCATCAACGAGGGCACGCTGGCCGCCGGCGCTGCCAACGCCCTCTCGCCTAACAGCGCGGTCACGGTCAAAGGCGGCACGCTCGACTTGGACGGCCATGATCAGGCCGCCGGCCCCGTCTCCCTGGTCGCCGGCGCCATCACCGGCGCTGCCACGCTCACCGCGCCGTCGTTCCAGGTCCAAAGCGGCCTGATCGCCCCCAACCTCACCGGCCCCGGCGCCCTCACCAAATCCGGCGGCGGCACCGCGGCGTTGGAGGGCGACCTGAGCCACGCGGGCGGGACAATCGTCAACGACGGCACGCTCGTCCTGGGCGGCCACAACACCTACGGCGGCGACACCGTCCTCAACGGCGGCGTGGCGGTCGTCAGCGCCGACGCCAACCTTGGAGCCGGCAATATTGTGCTGAATCCCACCGGGACCTTGCGCGTGGACGGCGGCACCAACTTCGCCTCGGCGCGCACGCTCCACTTCGGCGTTGCCGCCTGGAACGGCGGCACGATCGATGTCGCCGAGCATTCGCTGGCGTGGTTCTCGGGAGCCATGACCGGCGCGGGCAACGACACGTATTTCTACAAGGAAGGCCCCGGCACGATGGTCTACAGCGGCGTCACCGCGTTCGACGACGCCACCCATTTCTTCGCCAACCGCGGCCTGCTCGTGTTCAGCAACGCCACCGTCAGCGTCAACCGCTGGAGCGGCGTCGCCAGCGCCGCCGGTGCCGACGCCACCCTGGCGCTGGTCGGCGACAGCGCCCTCACCGTCGTGCACGACTTCAACGTCGGCGACGTCACCCCCTCCCGCGCCCGCTTTTACATCGCGGACAACGCGCGGCTGGTGTGCAATGCGTTCGCCATTGGCAAACCGGCCGACTGCGTGGGCGCGGCCTACCAGGTGGGCGGGACGATTGTGAACTACGCCTCCTGGGTGGCGGACTGGCGCATCGGCGGCCAGTGGGGCACCGGGGACGTTGGCGCCTATGGCTTCTACTTGTTGGCCAACGGCGCCATGACGAATGTCATCAATAACTGGCAGGTGGGCGCCTATGCCCAGGGCGTCTATTACCAGAGCGGCGGCATCAACGAGCAAGGCGGCTGGACGGCCTTCGGCCGATTCGGCGGTTCGCCCAGCTTGGGCCACGGCGTCGGCTACCTCACCGGCGGCCAGTTCATCCACAGCCAACCGGCCCAACACGTCATCGTCGCCGAGCAGGGCCGCGGCGAGTTGACCGTCGCCGGCACCGCGTCGGTCGACCTGGCCGGCGCCCTGTGGATCGGCCTGGATTACGACGGGCTCGCGGGCAACGGCACCGTCAACCTCAATGGCGGCACCCTGGCCACGCCGGCCATCACCATGCCCGGCCTCGGCGCGTCGAGCCTCCTGAACCTCAATGGGGGCAGCCTCCGGGCCAAGGCCAACGAGCCAAACTTCCTTGCCGGCTTGAGCGCCGCCTGCGTGCACGCCGGCGGCGCCGTCATCGATAGCGCCGGGTTCGACATCACCGTTGCCCAACCGCTGCTGGCCCCCGACGGCGACGGCGTCTCGAGCATCACCGTTGACACCCCGGGCAGCGGCTACATCGGCGCCCCCATCGTCGCCATCACCGGCGACGGTTCCGGTGCCACCGCCGTCGCCGAGGTGGATTACGTCGCCGGTGTCCTCACCAACATTGTCGTCACCAGCCCCGGCCGCGGTTACACCAGCGCCCTTGTCACCCTCACCGGCGGCGGCGGCGCCGGAGGCACCGCGACGGCGACCCTCGCCCCCGCCGTCTCCGGCGGCCTCACCAAGGTCGGCGCCGGCACCCTGACCCTCTCGGGCGCCAATACGTTCACCGGACCCGTCCTGGTCCGGGAGGGCGGACTGGTTAATGACGGTGTGTTTGGCGGCACGGTCACCATCGAGGCGCCCGGCGCGCTCGACCTCGGTCCCGGCACCGAGGACCTCTCCATCGCCGACACCCTCACCCTGGCCGGCACCCTCTACCTGGACATCAACCGCGATACCTTCGCCAGCGACTACATCTTCGGACCGCCCTCCGTCATCCTCGGCGGACGGCTCGTGGTGCGGAATCTCGGTTCGGCGCCGCAGATCGGCGATGGGTTCTGGCTGATCGACGCCGCGGCCTTCAGCGGCGCCTTTGCGCAACTGGACCTGCCCCCGCTGGACCCGACCTTGCGCTGGGACATTCCGGGCCTGCTCGCCACCGGCGTCCTGGAAGTCAAGGCCGCCGCGCCCCAAACCATCGCATCCTACCAGTTCAACCCCGCCACGGGCTTCATGGAACTCCGGTTCACCGGCAACCCCGGTTACCCCTACCGCATCGTCGCCACGACGAACCTCACCCCGCCCATCGTGTGGGAAACCCTCGGCACCGAAACCGCCGACCCCGTCACCGGTCTGTTTGGCTTCACCGACACCAATGCGCCGGCCCACCTGCAACGGTTCTATCAGTTCCAATTCCCGTGAGCCACGCCAATGTCGCCTGCCGCATGCCGCATGGCCGAATGCCATTTGGCATGCGAATTCGGGGCGTGGCTGGGCATGAACCGCCGCTTTGATCCCCCTTGGCGGCAGGACCACCGCGTCGAGTCCGTTTTCCCACGCCGGGGATGGCGTGACCGTTGAGACATGAGACTGCTGCTGCTGATTCTCGCCGGGCTGCTGTGGATTCCGGCATCGCGCGCGGCCACGCTCGGCTACTGGCGCTTCGAGGAAGGGCCCGCCGGCACGCTGGTGTATCACCAGCCCGCGCACTACTCGGCCGACAGTTCCGGCGGCGGCAACCACGGCTATTCCTTCTCGACCGCCCACGGCGCCAGCTACGCCGCCGCCATCCCGCTGCCGGTCATCCCCCAAACCGGCGCCGCCAACCAGCTCAGCCTTTACACCGGCCCGGGCGGCCCCGTGCGCGACCTCTACACGGTCGGCCCCATCAACCAGGCCAGCCTCTCCAGCTTCACCCTCGAAGCCAGTGTGCAGTTCGACGGGCTCGGCACCTGGCAGACATTCGTCGGACGCGACGCCAACTTCAGCCCGCTGTCCGCGCTGTATTTTCAACTGGTCCAGGACGCCGGCCGGGAGAATCACGTGGGGATCAAGGTCATGGACAACGGCAGCGTCTTTCGCCAAGTGTTCTCCCGCGACGCCGTGGTGGCGGGCCGATGGTATCATTTCGCCGCGATCGCCGACAGCGCCGCACACACGCTCACGCTCTGGCGCTACGACGAGCCTCGCGAAGGCTACGTGGTGGAAAACACGACTGCGTGGAACGGCCCCATGGCCGCGCAGGGCGCCTCGTGGACGCTCGGGCGCGGCTTTTACAACGGCGCCGCCACCGACGCGCACAACGGCCGCGTGGACGAAGTGCGCATCAGTGACACGGTCCTGCCGACGAACGAACTCCTGTGGTTCTGGGCCGCAGTGCCGGCCGCGGTCATCACCACGCAACCGACCAATGTCACCGTCAACGAGTTCGCCAGCGCCACCTTCGCCGTCGGTGTCTCCGGACGGCCCCCGTTTGGCTTCCGATGGTTCCGCGACGGGGCGCCGATCGCGGGTGCGACCCACTCGTCCTACACCCTCGAAACGGTCAGCCCCGGCGACCACGGCGCCCGCTTCCATGTCGTCGTCTCGAATGTCACCGCCGCCCAGACCAACACCGTCACCAGCAGCAACGCCCGCCTCACCGTGATCGCCGACCAAACACCCCCCACCCTCCTCGGCGTGCAATGGCTCGGCGACCCAAACTCGATCGCCGTCACGTTCTCCGAACCCCTCGACCCCGCCTCGGCACTCGCGCTCGCCCATTACACGCTCGACGGCGGACTCGTCCCCACCGGCGCCACCCTCGACCCGGACGCGCGCACCGTGGTCCTTGCCACATCGCCTCTGGCCCCCGGCGCGACCGGCACCCTCCGCGTCAGCGGCGTGCGCGACCGCAGCGCGGCGCAAAACGTGATTGTCCCCGACTCAACCGCCGGGTTCGCCTGCGACGTCACCCCCCTGGTGCTCAACGGCACCCCGGCGCTGCTCCGGCCCGCCGCCGAACCGCTCGGCCCCTGCTCACGCCGCACCCCGTTCGTCCTTTCCGAAATCCACTATCATCCCCCGGCGCGCGCCGACGGGCGCAACGCGGAGTTCATCGAGGTGTTCAACTCGCAGCCCTGGCCCGAAGACCTCAGCGGCTTCCGCCTCTCCGGCTCGATCGACTTTGCCTTCCCGTCCAACACCGTCATCGCCGCGCGCGGTTTCCTGGTTGTGGCGGCGGTGCCCGCCGACGTGGCCGGCCTGTACGGTCTTGGCAGCGTGCTGGGCCCGTGGTCGGCTGCCAACGGCCTCGGCCTTCCCAACGACGCCGGCACCCTGCGCCTCCACAACCGCCTCGACGCCGTGCTCCTCGAGGTGAACTACACCGAGGAACCACCCTGGCCGACGGCACCCGACGGCGGCGGCCATTCGCTCGTGCTCGCCCGCCCCAGCCTGGGCGAAGCCGATCCGCACGCCTGGCAGCCAAGCCAGCTTCCCGGCGGGTCCCCCGGCACTTTCGAAACGGTCGCTCCCCCTTCTCAAGGCTTGGCGGCCATCGTCATCAACGAACTGCTCGCCCACGCTCTCCCCGGCCACATGGATGTGGTGGAACTGTTCAACTTCAGCACCCAAACCGTGGACCTCGCCGGCTGTGTGCTGACCGACAATCCCGAGACCAATAAGTTCGTCTTCCCACCCGACAGCCCCATCGGCCCCCTGGACTTCGTCGCGCTCGACCAAACCCGACTCGGCTTCGGCCTCAAGGCCTCCGGCGACACCCTCTGGCTCAAGGCGCCCGACGGCGCGCGCGTGCTCGACGCCGCCCGCTTCGGCGCGCAGGAGTCCGGCGTCGCCCTGGGACGGTCGCCCGACGGCGGCCCGCGTTTTGCCCGGCTGGAATCGCTGACCCCGGGCGTCCCGAACGCCCGTGCGCGCCGGAGCGACGTGGTGATCAGCGAAATCATGTTCCACCCCGTCACTGGCGACAGCGAGGACGAATACGTGGAATTGTGGAACTGCTCGGCGCACGCGATGGACCTGGGCGGCTGGCAACTGCGGGGCGGCATGGATTTCGCGATCCCGTCCAACACGGTCCTCGGCGCCGACAGCCGGCTGGTGATCGCCAAAAACGCCGCGCGCCTCCTGGCGAACGACCCGCGCCTCACGCCCGCCCAGGCGCTGGGTGATTTCAGGGGGAAACTTGGCGACGGCGGCGATATCCTCCGCCTGGCCATGCCCGCCCCCAACGTCGCCACCAACAACGGGCTGGCCGTCACCAACCTCATCGCCGTGGCCGTCGATGAGTTCCAATACCGCGACGGCGGCCGCTGGGGGCGCTGGGCCGACGGCGGCGGCAGCAGTCTCGAACGCGTCGACCCGCGCGCCGATCCCTGTCTTGCGCCCGCGTGGGCCGACAGTGACGAGTCGGCCCGGAGCGATTGGGTGACCGTCGAAGCCAGCGGCGTGCTTGACCTCGGCACCGAGACCGCCGACTCGCTCCAAATCCTCCTGCTCGGCCCCGGGGAGTGCCTCGTCGACGACGTCGAAGTGATCCCCCAAAGCGGCGGCAACCTCATCCCGAATCCCGGCTTTGAAAGCGGCGTGGACGGCTGGTACGCGCAAGGCTCGCACGCGCGCTCCGCGTGGGAAACCGCCGGCGGCCACCAAAGCGCCAGCGCGCTGCGCGTCGTGGCCACCGACCGCGGCGACACCGGCGCCAACCGGGTGCGCGCCGCGCTGACGTCGGCGCTCACGCCCGGCCAGGGGGCCACGATCCGCGCCAAGGTCAGGTGGCTGCGCGGCGCGCCGGAAATCCTGCTGCGCCTGCGCGGCAACTATCTTGAAGCCCCCGGGCGACTGCTGGCCACGACCGCGCTGGGCACGCCCGCCGGACCCAACTCGAGGGCTGCCGTCAACGCCGGCCCGGCCGTCACGGACGTCACCCACGCGCCGGTGCTGCCGTCTCCGGGCCAGCCGGTCACCGTGATGGCGCGGGTGAGCGATCCCGATCCGCTGGCGGCCGTCACGCTGAGTTACCGGCTGGATCCCGACACGACGTGGTCGAGCCTGCCCATGCGCTACCGCGGCGCCGGTGTGTTCACGGCGGAACTCCCCGGCCAACCCGGCGGCGCCCTGGCCGCTTTCGTCATCACCGCCGCCGACGCCGCCGCGTTTCCCGCCCGATCACGCTTCCCCGCACAGGCGCCACTTGAGTGCCTGGTGCGCTGGGGTGAACCCTCGCCCGCCGGCGCGCTCGGGGTGTATCGTCTTTGGCTGACCGCCGCAACCCTCGAACAGTGGGTCCGACGCGAGAAACTCAGCAACGATCCCCTCGACACCACGTTTGTCTACGGCGATTTCCGGGTGATCTACAACGCCGGCGCCCAGTTCAGCGGCAGCCCGTGGCACAGCCAGTTCTACGACTCGCCCCTCGGCAACTGGTGCAACTACGCGCTGTTCATGCCCGGCGACGACCGTTTGCTCGGCCGCACCGATTTCCGCATTTATTACCCCGGCAACGACGCTGATGACCAAACCGCCCAACGCGAACAGTTCGGACTCTGGCTTTGCGAACAACTGGGCCTGCCCTCAAACCATCAGCGCTACATCCACTTCTTTGTCAACGGCGTTCGCCGCGGCATCATCCTCGAAGACGCCCAAACCCCCGACCCCGACTTGCTCGACCAGGTCTTCGGCGACCCCGACGGCGAGCTTTACAAGGTCACCATGTGGCATGAGTTCGAGGATAACGCCGCCACCTACGTGGCCACCCCGGCCACCCTCCAAAACTTCACCACCACCGGCGGCGCCAAGAAAATCGCGCGCTATCGCTGGATCTTCGCCCAGCGCGGCAATCCCGAGTCGGCGGTCGCCTACACAAACCTGTTCGCCCTGGTGGACGCCGCCAACTGGCCGCCGGGCGGGGTCGTGTCGCGCCTCGATCTGCTGGCCGACACCGACGCCTGGATGCGCCTGTTTGCCTTCCAGCACGCCGTGGGCAACTGGGATTCCTGGGGGAACGGCAACGGCCAGAACACGTTCCTGGCCCGTCCCGCCCAAGACCGCTGGCGCCTGCTGCCGGTGGACGCCGATATCCTCCTCGGATCGGCTCCCAGCGACGGTCCCACCACCGACTTGTTCAAATGCACCGATCCCGTCCTCGCCGGCCTCTACACCGTGCCCGCCTACCGCCGCGCTTACTGGCGTGCGCTGCTCGAGCTCGCCCACGGCCCGTTCCTGCCGGCCAATGTCAACGCGCGCCTCGATCCCCGCCACGCGGGCCTCACCGCCAACGGCGCCGCTGTCGCCTCGCCACAGTCCATCAAGAATTACGTCGCCACGCGGCGCAGTCACATCCTGTCGCAGGCGGCCGCCATTGCCGCCCCGTTTGCCGTGGCCGGCCCCACCAACTTGACCGCCGCCACCAACCTCATCACCCTCTCCGGCACCGCGCCCGTCGAGGCGCACACGCTCGAGGTCAATGGCGTGGCGTGGCCGGTGACCTGGACCAGCCTGACGAACTGGGTCCTCCGGCTGCCGCTGGCGCCCGGCCCCCAAACCTGCGTGGTCCAAGCCGTCGACCCTCACGGCCTGCCCCTGCCCGCCGCCACCGCCACCCTCACGATCACCTTCCCAGGCACGGACGAGTCGCCGGTCGGCAAGGTTCTGTTCAGCGAAATCATGGCCGCGCCCGTGATGCCGGACGCCGAATACGTCGAGTTGTTTAACGCCTCGACCCGCACCGCCTTCGACCTGTCCGGCTGGCGCGTCAACGGACTCGATTACACGTTCCCCACCGGCGCGGTCCTTTTGCCCGGCGCGTGGATCGTCGTCGCGAAGGATCTCACCGCTTATTGGACCGCCTATGGACTGACCGCGCCCGCGTTCGGCCAGTTCAACGGAAACCTCCAGTCCGACGGCGAGACGCTCACGTTGATCCGACCGGGCCCGACCCCTGCGGACGATCTTGTGGTGGATCGGGTGACCTATGCCACCACCCCGCCTTGGCCTCGCGACGCCGCCGGCGCAGGAGCAGCCCTGCAGCTCATCGACCCCGCCCAAGACAACAGCCGCGTCGGCAACTGGACCGATAACGCCCCGCAGTGGCGCTTCTTCAGTTTCTCGGGCAACAGCGGCTCCGTCAGCCGTTTCACCCGGTTCTCGCTCTACTTCGACAGCGGCGGCGACGTGTTTCTGGACGACCTGGCGCTGGTCACCGGCACCACCCCGGGCGCAGGCACCAATTACCTGAAGAACGGCCATTTCGAGTCGGTCCTGTCGCCGCCGTGGGTGGTCAACCCGACCGGTCTGGCCACCCCCAGCACCATCACCAACGGACTGGCCCATGGCGGCACGGCCTGCCTGCGCTTCGTCAACGCCAACGGCCCCGGCAGCCCGAGTCACTTCTACCAATTCCTCACCAACACCGTCGCGTCCGGCCTGCCCGCAGCCACCGATTGCACACTCAGTTTCTGGTATCTCCCAAACGGCACCGGCACCCTCAACGCCTACCTCAACGCCGGGTTCCATATCTCGCTCCCCCTCGGCGGCAGCACCGCGGGCGCGCCCCTCACCCCGGGCACCGCCAACGCGGTGACCACCATCCTGCCGTCCCTGCCGCCCGTCTACCTCAACGAAGTCCAACCCCTTAACCTCACCGGCCCCGCCGATGACTTCGGCGAACGCGAACCGTGGATTGAACTGCACAATGCCGGCGCCTCCCCCCTCGAACTGGGCCACCTCTCCCTCGCCAGCCAGTTCACCAACCTCCTCGAATGGACCTTCCCCACCGGCGCCGTCATCCCGCCCGGCGCCTATGGCCTGGTATGGGCCGATGCGCAACCGGACCAAACAACCGACGCCGACTGGCATTCCAACTTCCGACTCAGCCCGACCCACGGCGCCGTCGTCCTGTCCCTGGCCGTGTCCAATACCGTCGTGGTGCTCGATTACCTCGCCTACTTGAATGTCCCTGCCGACCGCTCCTTCGGCGCCTGGCCTGAAGACCAGACTTCGTATCGCACCACCTTCCATTACCCCACACCCCTCAACACCAACAACCCCGCCCCACCCCCCGCCACATTGTTCATTAACGAATGGATGGCCGCCAACTCCCGCGCCGTCGCCGACCCCGCCGACGGCGGCTTCGACGACTGGTTCGAACTCTTCAACCCGGACCCGGCACCCGTCAACCTCGAGAATTACCTCCTCACCGACAACCCCGCCTACCCCGCCAAATTCCGCGTCCCTGCCGGGATTGTCGTGCCGGGCTCGGGATACCTCCTGGTCTGGGCCGACGAGGAAACCGGCCAAACCCGGGCCGACATGGATTTGCACGTGAACTTCAAGCTTGCCCAGACCGGCGAAACCATCGGCCTGTTCGCCCCCGACGGTTCCCCCGTCGACAGCGTCGGTTTCGGAGCTCAAACCGACAACCTCAGCCAGGGGCGTTACCCCGATGGCCAGTCCATGATCTCCTTTCTGACCTCCCCAACCCCGCGTGCGCCCAATGTCCTCCGGCCCCCACTCCAGCCGCCCGAGCTCGTGGCCGTTCTTCTGGATTCCCAAGGGCTGCTCACCTTCTCCTTTGCGACCCAACCGGGCTACGGCTACCAAGTCGAATACACCGGGGACCTTGCCGCCCCAAACTGGACACCGCTCCAGCCGGTCCAGCCAGGCACCGGATCGCCCCTGACCATCGCCACCCCCTCAAATGCCGCCTCCCGCCGCTTCTACCGCGTGGTGGCCATCCCGTGACGCCCTCCAATCCGCGCCTCCCGCCTCGTGCCGCGATACGCGATCCGCTTCACCAGGACATACGGCACCACACGCGATCCCATTGCAGAGGGGTCTGCAGAGGGGTCACGTCTGGACAATGGACAAACAGTCGCTCCAAGAACAATGTCTATTGTCCAGACGTGACCCCAAATCCCAGAATCCGAGGTTCAACGGCCCGATGCGCATGCCGGGCACGTGGTGGCCCCGCTGAACGTCACGGCGCGGGCACCAGTTTCAGCCGATAGAAGCGCGGGCTGGCGGGGGCGGCATCGGAGATCTGATGGCGGATGGAAGAGGAGGAGGCGGGGAGGGACGCGAGCACGTGCCACTCGGCTTGCTCCAGCGAATCGCAGTATTGGACCTCGTACGCGCGGTTGGCGGCGGCGGTGAACGAGAGCATGGCGGTGCCGTCGAACGCAATTTCCGCGCGCAGCGAACTCTGGGCGTCGTCCGGCAGCGTGCCGGCGCGGTATTCGTCGAGGTTCGACAGCCCGTCGCCGTCCAGGTCGTCCTGGGCGTCATCGGCCAGGCGATTCAACCCGTGCGCCTCTTCGAACGTGTCGGGCATGCCGTCGCCATCCGAATCGAGGTTGGGGGACAGGCCCGGGGTTGGGGGGGCGGCGTGCCAGTTGGCGGGCTCATTGCCGTAGTGGTCCGGGTGGAGACGCTGCAGGGAGCGGCCTGTGCCGCCGGCTTCGGCCGGCCACGGAGCGCCAGGCTGATACGCGATCCGCTCCACCAGGACATACGGAACCAGACCGGCGTCCGGGGGAGCGGTCTCGGGCGGCGCCGGTTTGAGCAGTTCGATGGGTTCGCCCTCGTTGCTCAACCGCCCCGACCAGGGCCCGAAGATTTGCACCGAGGGGCCGACGCCATAGCGGCTGCGGAAAGCGGTGAGCGCGGCGGGATCGGCGAGGGGATCGAACCGGACGGCGACCGCCGATTCGCCGGGGGCGAGGCGGCTGCCCGGGGGAAACGCGAGGCTGACCGCGTCGTTGAGCCGCCAGCGGTTCGTGGGAGACGACGGGTCGCAGAACTCCACGGTGGTGCCGGAGACGTTGTGCACCTCGACGAATTCCTCGTCCGGCAGTTCGGTGAGGATGCTTTCGACATTGGTGACCGGGTGGAACATGATTTCGCTGATGACCACGGGGCCGACCCGCGGAGGGGCGTTGGGGGCGCCCGTGCCGGAACGGAACTCGGCCAGGGACGACGGGGTCTGGACCCCGAAGGTGGGCTGGCTGAGGGCGACGAAGTCCGTGCCGATGCTGGTGGGGTGGCGTCCGAAGGAGACGCCGTCTTCGGCCGGACCGAATGCGACGGTGGTGCGGCAGCCGGTCAGGTTGCCGTTGGCGTCGGTGGCGGAGAGGAACACCTGGCCGCCGCGGGCGCCGTTCAAGTTGAGGGGGGGCGGTTGGGATTCGAATTGGCAGGCGTAGAACACGATGAAACCGCCGGGGGCAAGGGTGGTTCCGGTGGGGACGCGGTAGCGTTTGAACTCGATTTCGGTGTCACTCAGGTACCAGCCGCCGATGTCGATCGGGCTGGGGCCGGGATTGTGGAGTTCGAGGGCGTCTTCGAGCGGGTCGGCGGCGCGGGTGAGCACCTCGTTGATGACGACTTGGGTGAGAGGAAGGAAATTGGCGTGTTCGGGTGAGGCGCTGGCGGGGAACGGCACCAGGGCGTCGCCGCCATCGGGCAGGCGTCCCACGGCGGTTCCGGGCGATTGGAGCCCGTAATCGACGGCGTCGACGAGGGTTCCGGCGGCGGTGTAGAGGCGCAGGGTTTCGCCGAGGGCGTCCAGGGCGAAGTTGACGTGGTTACGGCCGAGGCTGGGGTTGTTGTCGGCCTGCCACAGCACCCAGCTTTTGGCGCCGATGAAGCTCAGGGGGGCGACGGAGTAACGGGTGACGCCAAACACGCTGGGGTTGTCGGTGAGGTGCATGCCGGCCATCGCGACCGGGGCGGTTTCGGGATTGTAAACCTCGAACCAGTCATCGCCTTCGGCGGGGTTGGCCATCCATTCGTTGAGGCGGAGACGCGTCGGGTCGCCCAGTGCGGCGGGCGGGGCGTTGGTGGCGCCGGGGGTTGGCGTGGCGAGGAGCGACCACGCGCTGCCGTCCCAGCCGATGGACAGGTCGCCGACTTGGAAGCCGTGCTCGACCTGGTCGACGAGCTGGCCCTGGGGATTGAACAGGTAGACGCCGCCGCTCTCGCGGTTGAGGGCGAACCCGGTGTTGAGGGCGTCGGCGGCCGTGGTGCTGGCGGGCACCGACGCGTCGCACCAGACCCGCAGGAACCCGCCGGGGGGGATGCCTGTTCCGAGGGGGAACATCCAGGATGAGGAGGGTGTGGGGGAGTCGCTGAGGGCCATGCCGGAGAGGTCGGCGGGTTGGGCGTTGGTGTTGGCCAGTTCGATCCAATCCGCGCCTTGCCCCCACGGGCTGATGTCGGCGAAACGGTTCCAGGCCAGGATTTCGTTGAGGCGCGGCCCGGTGTAGACGGCGAGGTAATTGCTGGCCGCGGGGCTGACGCTGGCGGCGAAGGCCACGATCGAGGCGCTGCCATTGGGCAACAGCCCTTCCGACACGCCCTGGCGCTGAGGGCCATAGGCGACACGGTGCACCTCCGCCGCGGTCGCATCATACAAGACAATCTGCCCGCCTTCCTTCGGCAGTTTGAAGTCGAGATGATCCGGTCCGGGCAGCTCGTCGGCGAACAGCTGGACGAAACCGCCCGGGGCCACAAACGAGAGGGACTTCAGTTGGAACATGGCGTTGCTGGTGGCCAGGAAGATGCCCTGCAACGCCGCCGGCGCGGTGGCGGACGGGTTGAACAACTCCACCCAATCCGCGCCGCCCGGGGGCGCATCGGCCACCCATTCGTTGAGGCGCAGGTCCGCGGCCGGCGCCAGCGACGCCGGCAGGTTGGCCGCGCACGGCGTGGGCACGGTCAGCA
This sequence comes from Verrucomicrobiota bacterium, assembly GCA_016935555.1. Classification (GTDB taxonomy): domain Bacteria; phylum Verrucomicrobiota; class Verrucomicrobiia; order Limisphaerales; family JAFGQR01; genus JAFGQR01. The sequence goes on along the minus strand of JAFGQR010000118.1, from coordinate 13,305 downwards.
TCCACGAACCCGCGATCCGCCCGAGGGACGCATCCGGGATTTGGGGGCCGAACGAGACCGCGTCGACGCGCGTCGACGTGGCATCGTAGAGGCCGACCGTCTCGCCTTGGCGGTTCAGGGCGAACCCGGCATGCAGTCCGGGCGCATTGGTGTCCGTGTCGCACCACACGACGAGGAAGCCGCCGGGCTCGAGGCGGGTGTTGTTGGGGAAGACGAACGGTGGCGGGTTGGCATGGTCGGTGAGGCTCCAGCCGGCGAGGTCGACAGGTTGGGCGCCGCGGTTGTGGAGTTCGATCCAATCGGGTGTGGTGCCGCCGTTGGTGAGAGCCGTCTCGTTGTCCGCCATGAGTTCGTTGAGGAGAATATCCGGGGCGGAGGCGGCGGCGGGCGGCAGACCGGGGGTGCCGTTGGCGGTGGGGCTGGCGCGCCAGTTGGCGGGGTCGTCCGGGTCGCCGTTTGGGTCGATGATCTCGAGCGACGCGCCGCCGGCGTTGGCGGCGGCGGGCCAGGGCGGGTCGATGGCGTAATCCACGGAAACGATCCGTGTGCCGTGCGGATCGAGCAGGGCGATCGATTCGCCGCCGTTGGACAGGCGGTTTTGGAACCAGCCGTGGGGGGTGACGCCGGGATACCGGGTCAACCAGGCGGCGGGGTTGGCGGCGGAGGCGAGCACGAGGCGGGCGCCGGGCTGGAGGATGGTGCCGGCGGCGAACGCACATGCGACGCCGTCCAGGGTGCACCCGCTCAAGTCGACGGGGATGCTGCCGGTGTTTTGGATTTCGATGAACTCGAACGGTTCGCCGGCGCTGCCGCCCGGAAGGGGATTATACATGAGTTCCACGATGCGGACGGGCGGCAGCAGGTCTTCGACGACGAAGGTGGCCGCGTTCAAGGCGCTCCAGGCGCCGTTGTGCAGGGTGCGCGCCTGGACCTGCGTGGTGCGGGTCAGCGCCACCGGGGCCGAGTAGGCCGTGGCGGTGGGGGCCACCGCATCGCTGCCCGGCGTGCGCGGGTCCGATCCGTGCAAGGTGAAATAGACGACGCCGGCGGGGGCGGTCATGGTGAGGAGAAATTCACCGGGGATGCGTCCGCCGTGTTGGTTGAAGACGGGGGCTGCCACGCCCGGGTAAAGGTTGGCCGTGCGCAGTTGTTGGAGGACGACGCCGGTGCGTTGCGGGAAGTATTGGGTAAGCAGCCGGTCTTTTTCGGTTTGCCAATGTGCGTCGCGGGTATAGAGGTAGTACGGCGCGGTTTGGTAGGAGTGCACATCGCGCCGGTAATCGCCCCAGCGGGCCGATTCGGCCAGGAGAGGCAATTCGACTTCGTCGACGCGCCGGCGATAGCGTTGGCCGACGGCTTCAGGCGTGAGGGCGCCGTCGTTGAAGAGGTGCCGGTGGACGCGGTCGGCGAAGGCCAGACGATATTCGGCATTGGCGATCAACTTGGTGTGGAGGCCGGAGGGCACGTCCGTACTGGAGACGCGGTTGTCGTTGAGGCCTTCGAGGAGGCGCTCGCAATCCCAGGGCACATAAAGGAAGCGGCCTTCGGGGGAGCGCCGCCGGATGGCGTTCCAATTGCCGTCGACGCCCCAGTCGCGGTTGGCGCCGTAGAAATGGAGGAGGGTGTAGTCGACGAATTGGGTGAGGTCGAGGTACTGGAGCATGGCGTTGTAGTTGGCGGGGCTGTCCAGGCCCGTCAGAGCGATCATCTGGTTGTAGGCGACCAGGTCGCCATTGATCGCTTCGGTCGGCTTCGACACCACAGCGTCGTAGTCGCGTTCCTCGCCGCCGAGGCGCGTGGCGCCGAAATCCGCGTCGATGCGTTCCGAGGCGTCGTAGACGCCCCAGTACAGCCCGTTGAGGTAAAGGTGCAGGAAGCGGTTGTGTCCGGCGAGGCCGCCCATGGCGCGCATGGTGTCCTTGGTCCACGCGTCGCGGATGCGTTGTCCGCGGAGCCGTTGGTTGGGGTCCCAGTGGGTCCAGGCATCATTGAAGTCGGCCCGCAACACGATCGTGTCGAAGCGGCGGACGGGCGATCCCGGAAACAGCTCGTAGTCGAGCTTGCCGGGACCGAAGGCGCCTTTGAACAGGAGGCGCATCGAGTGCTTGGGCTGCTTGTGAGGATCGCGCGATGCGTTGCCCTGCATTTGAATCCCGCAGTCGATCTGAAATCCGGTTTCCCCGTTGGTAAGGATGAACTCGGCCGAGCAGCCTCGTTCCCAGGCGGGTCCGCGGTATTGGGTCTGCGAGGAGGACACGTGCGAGTAAATGCCCCGCGTGGCGCCAAACAAGTCGTCCGTCGGCAGCACCACGGACAGCACTGGCAGCGCCATCAGCGCCTCCCGCATCGCCTCACGATACGCCGGGTGATCCACGATCTCGGGATCCATCTCGTAATCAGCCGGCACTTGGTTGTTCGGGAAACCGCCGCTGGACCACGTGCCCCACGTGGGGGGGAATCCCGGGGGGTTTGTGGGCTGGCGGAGGACCTGGGCGGGAAAAAGGTAGGTGTGCGTCTCGGTCAGGGACGGGAGCAGGCCGGAGCCGAAGGCGGCGACGCGAAAGGGGGTGGTCTGGCTGATCCGGAGCGGCCCGGAGTAGAGCATGCCGGTGCCGGCGGTGGGTTCGCTGCCGTCGGTGGTGTAGCGCAGGGTGGCGTCCGGCAGGGTGGAACTGACCAGCAGCGTGAACGGCTCCGCAAACATCCCGCGCGGGACGCTCACATGTGGCGGGGGAGCGACGCCGGAGGTGCTGCTGACGCCATTGGCGGCTCCCGGGGTGGGGGCGGCGTAGTATCGCCACTGGCCGGAGGTGTCCCGGCCGTGACTGAAGTCAGTGCGCTGCTCGGGAAATGCCGGGTCGAACACGGTGCGCGCCGTGCCGGGTGAATCCGCCGGGAACAGCGCCAGGTATTCGCCGCCGAGGTTGAGCCGGAAATTGGTGTGCAGCGCCGCGCCGGGCGCGGCGGGCCGGCGGTCCTTGCCGGAGGCGTACACGAGCAGGAATTCGCCCGGCTCGAGAACGATGGCGGGGAAGGTCCAAAGACCGGGTTGTGCGGGGTCGTCGGTGAGCGACCAGCCCAGCAGGTTCACCGGCTGGATGCCGCGGTTCCACAGTTCGATCCAGTCCTGCAACTCGCCGTCTTCGTCCAGGTCCAGCGGGCTGTTGGTGGCCACGTTGGAGGCGAGGAACTCGTTGATGACGACGTCCTGGACCGCCGCCGGATCATGGACGACGGTCCAGCTTTGGCCGTCGAACGCGTTGGGTGGGTCGGCGCGGTCGGTGATGCCATGGGAGTCGGCCCAAGACAACCGCACCGGTCCCGCAGCCGGGGTGTCGAACAGGAAACGGTATGGGCCGTTGGCGTCACCCGAGAGGCTCGAGGCGGGCACACCGTTCACGAGCAGGTCCGCCGCATCCACGCCCCGGACCGGCTCGCTGAAAACAACCTCCGCCCCCGTCAGGCGCGTCACCTCCGCTCCGGCGGCGGGCACCGTCGCCACGACTGTGGGCGTTTCGAGGTCGGCCAGCGTGTATCCCCAGCGGGCGCCGGGCGCGAGCGGGTCGAAGCGGTTGCCGGCAAGGTCGGTGATTTCGTGGGTGTCATCCCAGTCAATCGCCACTCGTCCGGGTGTGGGCTGGGTGAAATGAAACGTGAACCGGTTGGTGGGACATTGCCCGATGACGGCCAGGGGCGGAGCCCCATTGATCCGGAGGTCGGATGCGTCGAGGCCTGCCACGGGTTCATCGAACACGAGGGTGACCGCTGACAGTTGGCTCAGGGTGCTTTCGCGTGGCGGGATGGCGCCCACAATCACGGGCCCGCCCGCGTCGACGGATTCGGCGATCAGTTCGGCGTCGAATCGGAAATCCGGGTCGGAAATCCGGCAGTTGAACGCCTGGACGGCGAGGAGGTTGGTGCCCGAGCGCAGCAGGTCCAGGGGGACGTTAAAGGTGGCGATGGCGGCTTCGGGCAGCGGGAAGGTGGCGGTGTTGGTGTAGGCCAGGCGGCTGAGCGACACGCGGGGAAAGGCGACCGATTGGCCGTTGATCCATGCGGCAAAGCCGTCATCGAAATGGGCGCTCAGGGTCAGGGAGAGCAGGTTGTTGGTGGCCAGGACGAAGGCCTGGCGCAAGAAGACGCAGGTATACCCGTTCCCCATGTCCCCCAACACCGTGCCCCCGGTCAACTCGTCGTCGCCGCCCACGCTGTTGGTGCCGAAATGAAACGGCGCTGCGTTCGTCGGCCATGCGCGGTCGTCGAACGCCAGCTCCCGCCAGGCGTTCGTGGGGTCGGACGCTTCCGCGGTGCCCTTGACATACCGCCAGGTGGAATGGTTGGTGAGCGGAACAAACCGGTTCGGCAGGCCCGGGGGCAGCACCACGTAACTCCAGCCCTCCGCGACGAATGCGTTCGGCGCCGCCGCCTCGTCGGTGATGGCGTGACCGGGGTCCCAGGCGACCACAGCCTCGCCGGGCGGCGCCGGCGGGAACGCGAACACATACGTGCGGCTGTTAACGGGTGTCATCCCCGTGGCCGGCGCGCCATTGACCCGCAAATCCCCCTGGTCCACCCCCTGCACCGGCTCGCTGAACTCGACACGGATCTCGCACAATGCCGTCACCACGCCGTCGCGCTCCGGGCTGACCGACGCAATCACCGGCGGAATGCCATCCACCACGCTGTACGACCAGAGGGCCCCCGGCGCGGACGCGTCAAACCGATTCCCGCTCGCATCGGTGATCCCGTGGCCGGCATCCCAGTCCACCTCCACCGTGCCTGCGCCCGGCTGCGGCACGCTGAAGGTGTAGGTTTGGCCCGCCCCGCTGACCCCCAGGCTCGGCACGCCGTTCAGGCGCAGATCGTCCGGAGTCACCCCCTGCACCGGCTCGCTGAAGGTGACGGTGATGGCGGTCAGGTGGGTCAGGGTGCTCTCTGCGGGAGGAGCGACCGCAGCGAGCACCGGCGGGGTGATATCGGCGAAGGTGCCCGTCAACTGCACGTCCACACGGAAATCATCGTCATCGAGAAGCGCATTGAGCGCCTGGACAGCCAAGACGTTCGTGCCGTTGCGAAGCATCGCAAACGGGATGGTGTTTTCGACAAAGACCGCCTCCCGGGGCGTCAGGGCAAGATTCGTGTAGGCCAGCCGCGTGCGCGAGACCCCGGCCACACGCACTTCGACGCCGTTCACCCACGCGATCAGGCCGTCGTCGGTGTAGAATCCGATGCGCAGCTCGGTGAGTGCGTTGGTGCTCAGGACGAATTCACGCCGCAGGAAAAGGCCGGTGTAGCGGCCGGGCATGTCGGCCAGGAGGGTGCCCCCGCTCAAGTCCTCGTCACCTCCCGCGGCGTTGGTGCCGTAGTGGAAGGGTGCGGACCCCGTCAGCCAGCTGCTGTCGTCGAAGCCCAGGTCGCGCCACGCGTTGGTGGGGTTCGAGGCTTCGCTCAGGCCCTTGAAACAGCGCCAGGCGCTGTTGGTGGCGATGATCGTGTCCGCCGGAAGCGCCGCCACCAGGCCGAAGGCTGCCCCGAGTGCCAGGAACCAAGCTCTCATGCTACGTACTTTCAAGTTTCACAGGGATTGGGCATTTCATGCTTGAACACGATGCCGCTGGATTGAATGCTCCGCATCATAACATACCAAGCCTCGCACGACCAGAAGATAACCATGAAAACAACACTCCGACGACTGGCCTCCATACTCATCCTGTGCATCATCGGCTCCACGGCCCACGCCACGCCCGCCCTGTCCATCCTCTGGGTGAGCGACAATGGCGCGTCGGGCTTTTCCGGCCCGGCGGCCGGCAGTTACGACGACGCGTTTGTGACGCTGCTCCAGAATGCCGGACACACCGTCAGCCGCTACAATCCGCCGGACAGCGGGCAACTGCCCCCGGCGGACATCACGCAGATCAACACCTACGACCTGGTGATCCTGGGGCGGGCGCTGAACAGCACCGCCTTTCAGGCATCGAACCAGGCCGCCCAATGGAACACCGCCGTGACGCGGCCCGTGCTGGTGCAGAGCTCCTACCTGCTGCGCAACAACCGGCTCGGATGGTTCACCGGCGACAGCGTCCCCAACGGCACCCCCACCCCCGTCACCGCCCTGGACCTGAACGACCCGCCCACGGCCTATATCTTCGCCGGCGTCGCCATGTCGGGCAATGTCACCGCCAATCCTTATGACGAGGCGGTTGATCAGAACACCAGCCACATCACCTCGGCGATCGTCTCCGGCGGTCACATCCTGGCGCGGGCCACGATCTCCGGAACCCCGCCCGTCGTGGCCGTGTGGCCCGCCGGCACCGCGGTCCGAGCCGGCGCCGACATTCTCGCCGGGTTCAGGATGTACTTCCCGTCCGGCTCGCGCGAAGCCGCCAGTCCGATCTCGAATGCCGGCAAGGAGAACCTGACGGCGACGGGCGAGTCGATGTTTCTGGCGGCCGTGGGGGTCGCTGCCGCGCACGGCGAAGTGCCGCTGGATCCCGGCACCCCCGTGGGGTTCACGGTGCAACCTGTCAGCGCCAGCGTGCTCGAGCCGGCACCGGCGACCTTCAGCGCCATTGTCACCGGGGCGCCTCCGCGCTTCCTGCAGTGGCAACGCAGCGACGACGGCGGCACGGTGTTCAATGACATCCCCGGCGCCACCGCCACCGCCTACACCCTCGCCGTCACCGTTCCCACCGACGACGGCGCCATTTTCCGGCTGCTCGCCAGCAACCACGTCAACGTCGCCTACAGCGATCCCGCAACCCTGAGCGTCACCGCCGACACCACCCCGCCCGAGGTGATCGGCGTGCGCTCGGATTATCCGTTCCGCCAGGTCCTGGTGACGTTCTCGGAACCGGTGCTGGCCGCCGATGCGACGGATCCGTTCCAGTATGCGGTGCTGACGGAGACGCCGCCGGGGTTGAGCGTGACGAACGCCGCCCAACTCACGCCGTCGCACGTTCTGCTCACCTTGGACGCGCCGCTCTCGGCCGGCTCCAACCAGGTGCTGGGCGTTGCGGGCATCCGCGACGTCGTGGTGGCCGCCAACTGGATGGCCGACACAAACGTGGCGTTCGCCACACCGTTCCTCACCTGCGGCTATGTGCGCGTCGACACCTACTCCGGCATCAGCGGCACCCCCATCGCCAATCTCACCAACGCCCCCAAGTTCCCGCACCTCTACGACGCCACGCGCTATTTCACGTCGTTCGCCTCGCCCGTGAACGAGGCCGACAACTACGGGTCCCGCTGGTCGGGTTTCCTGCGGGTGCCGACCAACGGGGTCTACTCCTTCTTTCTGCGCAGCGACGACCAGGCACATTTCTGCATGAACACCAACGACGTCACCAGCATGGACCCCGCCGGCAAAGTCCTGCTGGCCTACACCACCGGCGCCAACACCGGCTTCTCCACCAACACCTTCCAGCGCGCCACCAATGTCTCCCTCAACGCCGGCCAATCCTATTACGTCGAACTCCTCCATAAGGAAGGCACCGGAGGCGATTACGCCCGCGTCCTCATGCGGAGCGACAACGAGCCGTTTCCCGGCGACGGCGACCTGAACGGCATCCCGGGCGAGTTCCTGTGTGCTTTTGCCGAAACCGCCACGCTGGCGATCACCCTCCAGCCGGTCAGCCAGACCAATCTGCAAAACCGGACCGTGACCTTCACCGTGGAAGCGACCGTTGCCCCCACCAACCAGACGTTGTCGTATCAATGGCGCAAGAACGGCCTGGCCATCCCCGGCGCGACCGGCCCCACGTTCACCACGGATTTACTGACCTACCCCGACGACGACGGCGCCGTCATCGACGTCGTTCTCACCGCCCCCGGCGGCTCCGTCACCAGCGCCCCCGTCACCCTCGGCGTCCTCCAGGACCTCACCCCGCCCGCCATCGCCTCCGTGGCGAGCCTGGATGGCTGGGCCGTCTGCGTCTGCTTCGATGAACTCCTCGCCACCAACGCCGCGACCGGTGTTCCCTTCGCGATCGACCTGTTCAGCTACGCGGTCGACGGGGGCGAAACCGGGATTGTCGGCATCGAGTGGGGACCTGACGACAGCACGGTCGTCCTCCACCTGGCAACACCCGTCACGGGCAGCTTTCAGATCGAAGTGTTCTCGGGGCTCGGAGACCGCGCCGGCAACGAAACCGCCGACTCCCTGGTGGCCAGCAGCGAGGTCCTGGGTTGGACGGCCATGGATGTCGGCAGCCCGGCCGAACCCGGCTCCACCTTCGCCTGCACCCTTGACCGGGTGCGCGTCGTGGCCGGCGGAGCGGACATCTGGGGCACCGCCGACCAGATGCATTATGTGTGGACCGAGGTGTCCGGCGACTTCGACATCCGCGTCCGGGTGGAAGGCCTGGTGTATCGGGATGCCAACAGCAAGGCCGGCGTGCTGGCCCGCGCCAGCACCAACGCCGACAGCGCGAACGTGGGTATGTTCGTCACCCCGCCGCCTCCCGGCACCGACCGCTATTCGTTTCAGTGGCGCGACACCGCCGCCGCCTCATCCAGCAGCCGCCACCGCGACAACAGCCCCGACGCGCCCACCAACACGCCGGCCTACCCGAACGCCTGGCTGCGCCTGGTGCGCAGCGGCGACGTGTTCACCGGCTACCTTGGCAACGACGGGATCCAGTGGGTCTTGCTCGGGTCCCGCACCAATGCGGCCCTGCCCGAACTCATGGTGTTGGGCCTCGCCACCACCGCCCATAACGATAACCCCGGCCAAACCACCGTCGCCGTTTATCGCAACCTGTTCCTGGCCCGCCGGCCCACCCTGCTCAACCCCGCCTATGCCGCCGGCAACCTCACGTTTCAGTTCCGCTCGGACCGCGCCGTTCCGTACACCGTTTGGTTCAAGGACGCCCTGGACGACCCGGAATGGACACCGCTCGAAACCCGCACCGGAGATGGGAACACGCTGACCGTCACCCACACCCCCAGCACGCCCACGGGCTTCTACCAAGTCACCAGCCCGTAACCTCGCACAGGCGCCGGCCCCGTTGCGGAGAGGGTTGGCAGGAAATGTCACATTTCACATTCTCAAGTTTCAAATGCCTTGCGCGGGGTTGGCTGAGGGGTGGAAGATGACCGCGATGATGGCTCCCAACCGACGGCCCAAGTGCGTCACGGCAGTTCTCGGCGTGACGGGACTGACCCTCCTCGCCGGCGCCCGGGCGGATTGGCCGCAGCTGCAGGGGGACGCGCTCCGGTCCGGGAACGCGCCGGAGGCCACGCTGGAGACGCCCCTGGGCCTGGTCGCGGCCATCCCGCTGACGGATGCCCTGTTTGCGGGGCCGGTGGTGTGTGACGGGACGGTCTATGTGGTGGACGGCTCGGGCGTGGTGGCTGCCTTCGACGCGGCGACGGGCCGGGAGCGCTGGCGCTATGCCACCCGGGGCGGCGCCGGCAACTGCAACAATGTCGCCACCCCGGCCGTCGCGGGCGACTTCCTGCACGTCGGCACCACCGCCGGCCATTGTTACGTGTTCAACCGCCACACCGGCGCCGTCGTCAGGGAACTGGATTGCCGGGAGCCGGTCTTCTCCGCCGTCGCCGCGGGGTCGGACCGGGTTTACGCTGCCACGCTCGGCGCGCGGGTGGTTGCGATGGAACCGCGCGGCGAGGTGGTGTGGACGTGGGATTTCGTGAGGGAGGTGGTGAAGTTCGACGGCAACCGGTGGAGCGGCGCGGACTGGCTCGCCAGCCGCCGGGACCGGGTGACGTGGCGCGATCACTTCGTCTGTTCGCGCGACATCTGCCTGGTGGGCCGGACCGTGGTCATGCCGGCCGGCGGGCGAACGGTGTTCCTCGAGGACGCCGGGACACACCCGCGCCTGCGCGCGGTGGGCGAAGTGCCGGAGTATGCGGGCAAGGAATACCCGGCCACGTTCGGCCAGAGCGCCGACGCCGCGGGGACGGTTTATGTTCAGTGGCATCGCCGCGACAACTCGGGCCGGGTGGAGACCATGCGGCTGGCCGGCGACCACCTGGAGATGGGGTGGGTGTCGGGAACGGAAACCTTGATCCGCCTGCCCGGCCTGCTGAGCTTCGCGCCGGTCAGCATCCGGGGCGACGACGTCTATCGCGTGCGCCCCGAGCAAGGGCTGGGCTTGTGCCGCCACACTCGCGGCCGGAGCGCACCCGAACCGCTCCACGACGCGGGCGCGATTTGTCCGGTGGTGTTGACGCGCGATCACGCGGTGTATGCCGGGCTGGATGGCAAGGTGCATGGGGTGCCGCTGCAGGGCGGCCCGGCGTGGTCGTTCGCCACGGCCTTCGGCGCGCCCATCACCGCACCCCTCGCCGTCTCCGACGGCCGCGTCTATGCGGCGTGCGAGGACGGCTACCTCTACGTGCTCGGCCCGGGCGGCGCCGCGGCGCTGCCCACCCGCGATCTGCAGCTGGCCCGGATCCGCAGCCCGCTCCAGGGGCCGAGGGCCGGGCCCGAGTTCGACTGGTACACGAATTACGGGGATTCGCGGGGATCGAACGCGAACGAACAGGGGTTGACACCGCCGTTGCGTATGCGCTGGGCGCGCCGGCTGGAGGGCACCGTCAAGCATGTGCCCGTGTGCGGCGGCGGCCGGTTGTACACCCACACCGCCGAAGGCCAGATCCTCGCGGCCGAGCAGGACACGGGCCGACTGCTGTGGCGACGGTATTGGCCGGACGTGTATTTGTCGTTCACGTCGCCGGTGCATGTTTCGGGAAAACTCCTCGTCCCGCAGGCGGGCATGCGGCAGTCGCGGGTGCGCTGCCTGGATGCGGCCACGGGGCGCCTGTTGTGGGAGGCGCCCTTCACAGGCTCGCCCAGTTGGAGCCGCCAGTTCCCGCCCGTTGTCCACCGCCACGTGGCCATCTACGCGTCCGGCTCGGGCGAATACGCCGCCCAGGGCACCGAGCGCCCGTTTGTCTTCAGCGGCGAGCCGGTCCCGGCGCAGGGGCGGGAGATCATGAGCTGGATTTATTCGAACGACAACCCGTACTACCCCAAGGACAACCGCCCGCGGCTCTGGGCCTGGGACCTCGACACCGGCCGGCTCCTCTGGGAGAAGGATTTCTCCGACTACGGCCGCGGCGGCAACGACTGCGGCCTCTGCCTGCTGGACGGCAAACTCTATTACTCGACGTTCTTCGGCTACGCCGCCAGCGCGCGTGCCCGGCGCGGGCTGCCGGCGGAGCACAACGGGCTGACGGCGCGCCTGGATCCGGAGACGGGGCGGGTGGAGTGGCTGACGACGAAGTATTATGTCACGGCGAAGTGCACGCTCAGCGCGCGCGACGGGCGGCTTTATCTGGGAGGCCACAACCGGGCGCACGAGGGCACCCAGGACCGCTTCGTGTGGTGCCTGGACGCCCGCGACGGGTCGCTCGTGTGGCAGTCCGACCCCGTCACCTCCGCCTTGAACGTGGTCACCGTTGGCGAGCGCTACATCTTTTCGAACGCGCTGCGCGGGCAGGGAAACGTGTTTGACCGGCAGACGGGCAGGATTGTGAGTCGGATCGGGCACAACTACGCGTGCTGCCGGTTCACCCTGTCCGAGCCGTATGTGCTGGGGGCGAACATGGACATGATGGACCTGTCGGAGGGTGGGAAGCTGGTGTCGACCGGTCCGGCCGTGGATTCGCGCGAGTGCCTGGGCGCCATCGTGTCGAACGGCCGCGTCTTCTACACCTCACAGGCCAGCGGACTCGTCGTGTCCCAAACCTACGGCTCGGAATCCCGCGCGCTCCCCCCGCCCTGGGAACGTCGGTGACCTCCCGAAGGCTCCCGAAGGCCGAGGCCGCATGCCGGATGAAAGGTCCCGCGCACGGCAGGCAGGCGCGACCGGGCTCAGCACACCATCCCCGCGCGCGCGCCGACAGCCGCTGGAGCGGGAGGATGCGACGTCGAGGCGCCGCCGCCGGCGGTTGTTGTCGGCGGCGGCGGCGAGTGGGTTCGATCGGCTAATAGCGCAGCTGGTAGAACCGCATCGGCTGGTCGGCGTTGACCTCGACGGTGTGCTGGTTGCCGGCGGTGACCGTGGGTTCGGTCACGGGGGTCCAGTCGCCGGCGTCCAAGCTGTCTTTGTAAACGAGCTGGAAGGTGGCGGTGCTGGTCCAGGTGATGACCGCCCGGGCCCCGTCACGGGCGATGAGGAGGGTGGGTTCGTCCGGCAGGCCGGCTGCCCGGACCTGGATTTGCCGGATCTCCTCGAGCGTCAAGGCGTGACGGAAGAGCCGGATTTCGTCCATCAGGCCGCGGAAGGCGCGGGAGTTGGAGGTGCTGTCGCGGGTGGTGGTCAGCGGGGGGCTGTCCATGAAGTTGGCGAGCGTGAGCGTGACCGGCGCGGTGCAGTCGGCGACCGCGCCCCGGTTGTAGTTGGAGACGACGTCCAGAACGGCGGGGGTCTGGCCGTTGCCGAAGTAGAACTTGGTGGATTCGGTGGGCAGCGAGGCATCGTAGGTGACGGCGAAGAAGACCCAGTTGGCGGGGTCGGCGCTTGCGCTGATTGCCGCTCTGCCGGTGGAACTGGTTGGGCCGATATTGCCCGGCGGGCTCGGATAGTCGGGCGCCTGGTTGACTCCCAGGCGCAACGTGCCGTTGGTCGCCACCACCACGTCCACGCCCGTCAGGCGGTTGGCGCTCAGACCGTCCACGTTCTGCGGCCAGGTGCTCAGGATGCGGTTGCCGCCGCTGCCAATGGTGCCATCGGTCAGGTTGATCCAGCCCGAGACGGTGAATTGCTCCAAACCCACGGTGTTCGTGCGGACTGGGTCGGGGAAATCCACGGCTTTGCCGGCGTATTGGATGTGGCCCGAACCGGTGCCCGTGTAGAGGGAGTACTGATTGGCAGCCGGCGCGTAGGGACCGACCGGGACATTGTTGGTGAAACCAGGCAGGCCCGCGGCGGAAGCGGCCACTCCAATGTCGATCGTCCCCGTGCCGCCCACGGTGCCGCTGTTGGTCACACTGCCGCCGGCGCCCTCCTCGAAGCGGACTTCGATCAAGGGCGCGGTGCGCGGCGGCGGGTTGTAGGCGGTGAAGGTCAGGATCACGGCGTCCATCTGGTTCGGCACGGGCACGGCGCGGTCGGCGATGCCGGAAAGGCCGAGCGTATACTCAACCCCGGGGCTCATGGGATCGGTTGTGAGGACGACGTCGGTGAGGTTGGCTTCCAGCACGGCGGCGTAGACGCTCAGGTCGCCGCCGGCCAGCAGATAATTCATCGTGTCGGTGGCGGTGCCGGCTTCGACGGGTTCGGAGAAGCTGACGACGAGGTTGGTGGGGCTGGTGGGGGTGAGGGCGACGACGGTCGG